>JACMOV010000141.1 GCA_014377845.1 Herminiimonas sp. | reverse complement strand
GAATTGCGTTTGTTTGACGCACAGTTCGGCCGCCTCGACCATGGCGCGCTTGCACGCTGGGTTGAGCTTGGACAACAAGGTACGGATATCGATTTCCATGGCCGATCAAGTCCTTTCCGGCGTCGCTTGCGCACCGCGAGGGAGTGGTGAATCCGTCGCCAGCACGAAGCGCGGCGGCTGATAGAGGACCGGTTTCGCGTCGGCTTGGTTGCCGGGGTTGTCGGATGTGCCGGGGTTGTCGAGCGCGGCTGCACTGCACAGCCAGGTGCTCAGTCCCAGTCGCGCTGCCAGCGCTGTCCCCGCACCCAACCGCGTGGCGGGCCGACTGTCGAGTGCAAGCTGGACCACGACATGGATATCACGCTGCAGATGGCGCGCCACCAGCCAGCCAAGCAGGCCATTGACCGACCCGCCCGGCAACAGCAACGAAAACATGGCCGGTTTGAGCGGCGGCGTTGATAACTCCATGCCGGCGCCCTGGTCCCAGGCGCGCGCGCCAAGGCTGGCGCCCATGCCGAGCCGTGCCTCGCTACCCGGCTGCCGGCGTTTGTCATGAAGACACGCCTGGTCCGACGATGCCAGCACATGCCAGCCGCCGACGAACTGCCGTCCCGAAAAATGCACGCCGAGGCGGTCGCGTATCACCGCCAGCAACGACGCCATCGAGCGCGGCGCTGCACCCTGTACGCCAGCATGTCGCAGCCATGCCTGTTCACCGCCAGGACCACGCGCACCCTCCGTGCGCCCAAGGCCTGATAGCGCATCCAGGCTGCGCACCAGCGGCGCATCGGCCAGCTCATCGGCGCTCAGCGCGAGGTTGTGCTTGCGCCGGCTGCGGTATAAAAATCCCAGCAGGCGCTGGTTGAAGATATCGAGAAATTCCAGTCCCGCATGATCACGCATGCGGCGCCGTTCCATCAGCAACTCGGTGAACGGCATCGGCAGCGGACCTTGGGCACCGGCCAGTGAAAACACGCCGGACTTCAAGGTCAGCAGCGGCCCTGGGCGCGCGCTGTCGGCGATGCTGCTGATGTCGCTAGGCGCAAAGCCGAGCTCGACCTGGGCCGACAATCGCACCGCTTCGTCGAAGCCGAGCGAGGTGCCGACCGGCGCGCGCGCAGGCTCACTGCGCTCCAGGATACTGATGGCCTGGAACAGGTCGAAAGGTTGCGGATTGTCGCGCAGGCGCGAGATCAGATCAGACATTGCCGTCCACTCAATGCGGGCCACTGCATCCACGGCTCACCGCCGCGCCAGACCGCCAGCCGGACAAACGAATTGGCGGCGGTGTACAGGGAAAAGAACCGCGACAACACCCCAGCCAGGACCAGCGGCGAGGTGCCGACGAAGGCATCGGCGTCGAATTCGAGGACGATGTCGGTGCCACGGCAGTGACCGCGCCACGTATCGTTGCCCAGTCTGGCGGTAGCGACCGTCGCAGTAAGGCTTTTAATGCCGCGCACCTGTGCCTGGTCGCGCGCGCTGTCACCGGCAAACAGCATCAGCATCTGCTGCAGGGTGTGAACGCCGTTGGTGCCATCGACCAGCGAGCGGTGATTCAGGCGCAACAGCGACACCAGGGACCACAGTGCCTTGGCCGCCATGACCGGTGAGCGTTGCGCGCTGGGCTGGTACAGCGTGCGAATGAGAGTGGAGGTCGAGACGCCCTCGCCGAAGAAACGTGTTCCCGGCGAAATCTGCTCGGCCAGCATGCGGTTGGTGCACAACAGTTGTGCGAAAACGATCGGTTCATCAGGCACCGTGCGGACATCGCTGCGGTCGACAAAACTAAGAAAGACATCGGTGCCGTTGATATCCTTGCGGATGCTCATTTCGCGCCGCATCGCCCAGAAAATATTGCTACTGGCGCCATCTTCACTATCGGACTGCGCAAAAACGCTCGGAATAAAATGCGGTCGCTCGGCGCGCGGATCGGATGCGGTTACCGATATGACCGAATGCACTTCGGTGATGACTTCGCGCTGATAATCCGGCACCAGTGGATATTCGTAACGGCGGCGATCGAGGCGAATCGGTTCGCTGGTCATCGGAAACAGATTGACAACCGGAACACAGCCCAGCAGGAAGTTATCTGCCGAGAGCATCGACAGCACGCGGGCGCTACGATTGAAAACCAAGCGCACCGAAAAACCGTCACCGGTACCGAGCAGGCCACGCAATCCGGTCAAATCGAAAAACTGGAATTTGCGCGGGAAGGCAAAATATTCCTGGAGCAGGCCGTAGGCCGGATGCGCATGCGCCGGCTGGACCAGAACTTCCTCGCCTTCGGCAAAGCCGACTTCGCGCAAATTGTGCGGACTAAGCCGGTGAAGCGCGCCGCCTCCCGCAAGCAATTCGATGCGCTCCAGTCCGCTCAGCAGCAGCTCGTGCAGCGGCATGGTCGTCAGCAGGTCTCCCGACAGGTGAATGCGCAGGCTGTCGAGTTCGAGTTCGGCGATATCGAT
>JACMOV010000022.1 GCA_014377845.1 Herminiimonas sp. | reverse complement strand
GGCATGGCAACTACACGCCGTTCAAGTATGACCTGGCGCGCTTCAATGCGATCAACACCGTCAGTTTCGATCATCCCGATCCGTCCATCTTCACGGTGTTGACCGCGCCGTCGGACACCGCCGGCGTCGCCAATGTCGATTTCGTGGTGTTCCCGCCGCGCTGGATGGTGGCCGAACACACGTTTCGCCCGCCGTGGTTCCATCGCAACCTGATGAGCGAATTCATGGGACTGGTACACGGCGTCTACGATGCCAAGGCAGAGGGCTTCGCACCCGGCGGCGCGAGCCTGCACAACTGCATGAGCGGCCACGGACCGGACGCCGAGACCTTTGCCCGCGCCAGCAATGCCGCGCTCGCGCCGGCACGGCTCGAGTCGACCCTCGCCTTCATGTTCGAAAGCCGCTACCTGATCCATCCGACGCCGCAGGCGATGGCGTCACCGCTTCGGCAGTGCGATTATCTGCAATGCTGGCATGGCTTGCAAAAGCATTTCACGGGCAAGCCTTGAGCACCACTGCAGCACCTGCCAGCATGCCGCACGGCTGGTGGTATGCGGTCAGCCTGTGCGCCGCTTCCGGCATCGCCGACGCCGTCGGGTTCGTGCAGTCGGGTGTCTTCGCCGCCAACATGACCGGCAATACGGTGCTGGCGGGTCTGTCGCTGGCGTCGCAGAACTGGAGCGTTGCGGCAGCGCGCGCCCTGACGCTGGCGACGTTCTTCACCGGTGCGATCGTCGGCCGGGCATTGCTGCGCGCCGCACGCGGCCGCTCGTGGATGGCGCTGGCGCTGGAGGCGGCGATGCTCGCCGTGTCGGCGTTTCTCGATCCGCATGCGCCGCTGACGATCTGGCTGATTGCTGCCGCCATGGGTTTGCAGTCCACCGGCATGACACGCTTCGGCAATATTTCGATCAGCACCGTGGTCGTGACCAGCACCTTGTCGCGCCTGGGTGAATCGCTGGTGGACCACATCGTCCCGCGCCGGCAGCCAATGAACACCGGCCCGGCGGCGCCATCCGCGCGCCTGCTCGTCGCAGTGTGGGCAAGCTATGGCATCGGCGCCCTGTTTGCGGCATTACTGTTGCGGGTGACTGCCTATGTACTGCTGCTTCCCGCACTGATCGTACTGGTGATTGCACTGCTTTCCGCGCGAAACCTTCCGTCCGCGACGCCGGGTAGTCCGCGCGCCTGATCGGCAAAGATAGAACCGGCGATACCCTGTAGAATCCGCGGTTTCCAGGAAGGTGTGCCGTTGCGCATGCGCTGCCTGCCGATCCGTCCATTCGCCTAGTCGCAAAAGTCCATGGTCCTGCCACCCGCATTCCCGCCACGCCGGCGCCTGACGGACATCGCCCTCGCCATTCTTGGCATGACTGCGATGCTGGCCAGCGCGCACGCTGAAGAACCCGCGATCCCGATGCAGGAAATCGTCGTCGAGGGCTCCCGCAACAGCCAGGTGGGTATTGCCGACTCCGCCAGCGCCGGCGTGGTGACGCAGAAGCAGCTCGAAGCACGGACCGTCTACCGTCCCGGCGAACTGCTGGAAGCGACACCGGGCCTGATCGTCAGCCAGCACAGCGGCGAGGGCAAGGCCAACCAGTTCTATCTGCGCGGATTGAACCTGGACCACGGTACCGACCTGCGCACAACGGTCGACGGCATGCTGGTCAACGAGCGCAGTCATGCGCACGGGCAGGGTTGGACCGACCTGAATTTCCTGATACCGGAACTGGCGGCGCGGCTCGAATACCGCAAGGGGCCGTATGCGGCCGCCGAAGGCGACTTCGCCGCGGCCGGCGCCGTCAGTGTCGTCTATGCGAACAGCCTGCCCCAGGGAATCGCCAGCGTCGGCATCGGCCAGAACGGCTTTGCGCGCACCCTGATCGCCGATTCGCCGACAGTCGGCAACGGCAAGTTGCTGTATGCGCTGGAGCTGTTCCACAACGATGGCCCGTTCGTCCACGGCGATGACTACCGCAAGATCAACGGCGTGCTGCGCTACAGCGAAGGCACCGCAGCCAACGGTTTCAACGTCGGGTTGATGGCATATAAGGCGCGCTGGAATTCCACCGACCAGATTCCCCAGCGAGCCATCGACAGTGGCCTGCTGTCGAGCCGGTTCGATACCATCGATCCTGGCGATGGCGGCAATTCACGGCGCTTGAGCCTGTCTGGTGGCTGGCAGAAAACCACGGATGACGCAGCAACCAAGGTCAACACGTATGTGATCCGCAATGCGCTGGACCTCTATTCGAACTTCACGTACTTCCGTGATAATCCGGTCGATGGCGACCAGTTCAATCAGCCAGATCGGCGTGTCACCACCGGCATCAACGCCAGCCACACATGGCAGATGCCGCTGGCTGGCATGGCTTCCGAGAACACGATCGGCGTCCAGTTTCAAAACGATAATATTCATAACGGCCTGTACCTGACCAAAGCCCGTGAGCGACTCTCGACCACGCGCCAGGATCACATCGTCGAGAGCAGCATCGGTTTTTATGCAGAAAACGCGACCCGCTGGAGCGACGTGTTCCGTACGGTTGCCGGCGTGCGGCAGGATTTCTATCGGGATGACGTGACCAGCCTCCTGGATGCGAATTCCGGGCGGGTATCCGACCATCTCGCCAGCCCGAAACTGTCGCTCATCTTCGGACCATGGGCGAAGACCGAATACTATTTGAACATCGGTCGCGGCTTCCACAGCAACGATGCGCGTGGCGCGACCATATCGGTCAATCCGCTCGATTTAACCCAGGCTGCGACCCGCGAGCCGGCGTTAGTGGCGGCGCGCGGACTTGAAATCGGCGTCCGTACGGAATTTTTTCAGGGATTGCAGAGCAGCCTGTCGCTGTACCGACTCGACTTCGATTCGGAGCTGCTGTTCCAGGGCGATTCGGGCACGACTGCCGATACCGGACGGCCGAGCCGCCGGGTCGGGTTCGAGTTTTCCAATTACACCAAGCCGTTCAAGTGGCTTACGGTCGATGCCGATGTCGCTTTCGCCCGGGCGCGCTACCAGGACAGCGATCCGGTCGGCAACCGGATCCCCGGATCGATCGAGGGTGTGGCGTCGCTGGCACTGGCGGTCGACAACCTGGGGCCCTATTTCGGCGGCTTGCAGCTGCGCTATTTCGGTCCGCGTCCGTTAATCGAGGACAACACCACGCGCTCGAGCAGCACCACGACCCTCAACGGCCGGTTTGGCTACAAGATCAGTCCGTCATTGCGGGTCGAGCTCGAAGGCTACAACCTTACCAATCGCCAGGATTCTGCGATCGATTACGCCTATGTGTCGCGCCTGCCGGGCGAGCCCGCAGGCGGCGTGTTCGACAAACATTTCCACCCGATCGAGTCGCGTTCGTTGCGGGTCAACCTGATCGCGACATTCTGACGGCGCGATGTCGCGGCCGGATTGATGGCCAGTGCCGCCACTGCCATCAATCGTTTTACGGCAGCGGGTGTAGGATGCCGCTCGGCAACCTAGCTTGTCCATGACCAATCAATCTCCCATCCCTGCAAGGCCGCCTGCGTCTGTGTCCACGGGTGTCACGCCACGCTTCGTCACCGGTTCGATCATGCGGCATGTGGCGGTCATGGCGAGCGCCGGCGCGATCGGACTGATCGCAATTTTTCTGGTCGATTTGATCAACCTGTTCTACCTGTCCCGTCTTGACAACAAGTCCATCACTGCGGGCCCGGAGCGGTCCTTGTCGGGCAGGCCGCCGGGGCAGTGGTGTTCGGCTTCCTCGCGGTGCATACCGCATTTGCCGTCGCCCGACGGATCGAGACCCAACTGCCGGTGTCCGCACGGCCTGCTACAGCCAACCCTGTCACAGTCACCGGCGATTGAGCGGACCGATCGTGTCGTTACTTGAAATTTAAAGTTTGCCAAGACGCGGAACATGCCCTCCTGTTTGATCTTCGGCAAAATATCGCGAGGTTTGATGAGCCAGTATGGGTTGTGAATTTGATAACCTTGGTTCAGCGCGGACGCACTGCGATCCAACGTGGTGACTATCGCGTTCAGCGCACTTCAAAACACAGGAAGGGAATGCGATGTTGACTACCAGCGAAAACAACGAGGATCCGGTGCAGGACGCAGCGGTTGATTTTTCGGAAATCGACGACGAAAGTGCCGCCGGTGACTGGGGCCTGTACCAGCGACGCTGTGCTTTCGTGGGCGGCAGTCCGGTGATCGACAACCATGACGCGGTTGCCTTGAAGCGCAGGTTCTGCCTGGCCTATCTCGGCCAACGTGCACAGGCCTTGGGCGGCGTCTACATGCGGCTGCGGCCGTCCGTGTTCACGCCGACGTTCATCGGGAAGCTCGCCGCAGAAAATGCCACCAAACGATTTACCCGCTATCCATGGCTAGAACGCCTGATTGCACTTCTACAACAACTTGATCAAGACCAGTACATGTCATCGCCCCAACAGGGCAATATCGTCTCGACCTTTCGCGCACACCATCTTTACGTTGTACCGACGACCACCAACTCCAACAGCTTCGCCTGAGTTGTGATTTGCTTCACGCAGTTCCGCTACGGGTGCCAGAGGCGGTCATAGCGGCGAGCATGTGGCCAGCAGTTTCAGATGCGCCATCGCGGAACACTTCGATCGAAATTTGCGCATGTGCGAATTCGACCGCCTTCAACAATCCGTAGATTGTCGGCGGTGATTCGGTCTCCCACCCGATCGCTGCGGCTTGCCGTACGAACACGTTGTCAGCCGGCAGCGGCTGGGTGCCGCCCGCGCCCTTCGTCACGCGGATGTCTTGCGCGATCGCGCCACGCAGTTCGGCAAGCGCAGACAAAAGCTCGGGTATGGTCATGGGAGTTTCTCTGTTGTTAAAACTTATGGCAGTGGGACGTAATTTACCTGGGTAAATGCATATCCCGTGCCATTGCGTTGCAAATGACCGATGCCTGGGAACGACAGATGTGAGCCGGCTACCAGATAGCCCGATTTCGCCGCATCGGCATACGCTTGCTGGCGCTGTTTCGCAGCAGACTTCGTGTCCGTATCGAACTGGATGGTGATCTCCGGGTGGTCGAACTGCACGGCAGCCACGTGCATCAGGTCGCCCCACAACGCAAGTTTCTGTCCTTTGCTTTCGACGACATAGATGGTGTGACCAGGCGTATGGCCCGCGGCGGCAACCGCATGAACGCCCGGCACCAGATCCGTGTTGCCATCGAATGGCTTGAACTTGCCCGCCTTGACGTAGGGATTCAGCGAGGCCATTGCCCCCTGGAAGAATCCCTTGCTGTCGGCTGGCGCCTTGTCGAGATTGGCCTGGCTCAGCCAGAAATCGGCATCGCGCTTGTCAGCGCGCACCGTGGCATTCGGGAATGCCAGTTTGTCGCCCGCCATCAGGCCGCCGACATGGTCCGGATGCATGTGGGTAATGTAAATTTCATCGACCTGCTCTGGCTGGTAGCCGGCGGCTTTGAGGTTGGCTGCAAGTTTTCCGAGCGTCGGCCCGAACAGACCTGCCGCGCCGGTATCGACCAGCACCAGTTTGTCGCCCGTATTGATCAGATACCCATTGACCGAGGTCTCAAGCGGTGCGCTCAGGCCGGCACGCGAGAGCGCCTGCCCGACCTTGGCTGGCGTCGTATTGCTGAGCAGCTTGTCCACCGGTAATTTAACCGTGCCGTCCGAAAGCGCAGTGACTTCGAAATCGCCCAGCATCATCCGGTAGTAACCTGGCGCAGAAGTCTTGACCATCGGCGCAGCGGCCTGTGCGGTCGCGCCGGACAATCCGATTGCGAGCGCTAGTGCGAGAGTGGCTTTTCGCGAGAATGCGATGCGTTTCATAAGCAATTTCCTTGAGAAGAGTGAAGCGGTGACACAATGGGTGGGAAGCAACTGCGCAGCATTATGCACAACTTTTTGGCTCTTCGTCAGGCGTGCCTCTTGAGACCAGGCACTGCATTCTCAGACGCTCTTTCGGGCCCGAAGTGCCGGGATGGAAGCATTCCACAATTGCCGTGACCGTGAACTTGCCTGCAAGCTTTTGGCCGACGATGTTGGGTCGCGCAAGGAAAATGGATCGCGCAAGGAGAAGAGCTGCTGACAGGTTGGTCAGTGCAGAAGAACTGCGACGCTCAGGAGCGTGTCGAATCGGGGGATGTGATGCTTCCGGGATCAGCCGAGGGCAGCGTGTCTAATTCCTGCCGAGGCGCGGCAAAATAAATCCAGAGCGTCGCGCTCGCCGCATAGCCGATTACCGACAGCGCAAGGTAGAGCAGGTCCATACTGCTGATCTCGAAGTTCATTGCTTTATTCCAGAGCTGACGACGGTCCAAAGTGTGCGCCGCCATGATCCACGCAGGCGTTAGCGCTTTGTAAGGACCGGGCCGGAAATGTAAATTTGGGTAAATACATGGTTTAAATCGGTAAATTGGTGCTCAGAAGCCTGCGAATTTCGACTCTGGCGGCCGATCGACATTGAATTTTTCAAAATACCCCGCATGTACCGAGAATGACGCCCTTTTCTATCCTCGACCTGTCTCCTATTGCGCAAGGTTCTGATGCTGCGCAATCTTTTCGCAACTCCCGCGATCTTGCCCAGCATGGTGAGCGGTGGGGCTACAACCGTTACTGGCTGGCGGAGCATCACGGCATGCCCGGCATCGCCAGTGCAGCAACGGCGGTACTCATGGCGTATGTTGCAGACGGTACCTCGACCATTCGTATTGGCGCCGGCGGCATCATGCTGCCCAACCATGCGCCGCTTGTCATCGCGGAGCAGTTCGGCACACTCGAGTCGCTGTTCCCCGGCAGAATCGATCTGGGTCTGGGGCGTGCTCCCGGTTCCGATCAGGTAACGGCGCGTGCATTGCGGCGCACCCTGCAGTCGGATGCAGATGAATTTCCTCAGGATGTGATGGAGCTGATGGCGTATTTTTCGGACGCGTCGCGTCAGCCGGTTCGCGCCGTGCCAGGGGCGGGTCTCGACGTGCCGATCTGGATTCTCGGCTCAAGTCTCTTCGGCGCGCAACTTGCTGCAGCACTTGGCTTGCCGTACGCATTCGCTTCGCATTTCGCGCCGGCGCAAATGCTGCAGGCGATCGCGCTGTACCGTTCGACCTTCCGTCCATCGGCAAGGCTTGCAAAGCCGTATGTGATGCTCGGTTTCAATGTGTTCGCGGCGGACACCGACGAGGAAGCCCGGTTTCGAGCCACCTCGATGCAGCAGGCGTTCATCAATTTGCGCAGCGGCCGGCCGGCGCAACTGCCGCCGCCAGCCGATGGCTATCTGGAGCGCATCGGACCGCAGGAGAAGGCGATGCTCGATGCGGTGCTGTCGTCCTCGGCAATTGGCTCGCCTGAAACAGTGGCGCGGCAATTACATGCGTTCGTCGACCGGACAGGGGCGGACGAATTGATGATCACGTCGCAGATTTTCGATCACGCCGCGCGTCTGCGCTCCTATGAAATCACTGCAGGAATCCGGGCCACTGGCGCAGCGAAAGCGCCGGAAAATCTGGCTGCCGATATCGCTGGTTGAAAAAAATGCCCGCAAAAGCGGGCATTCGGGGGCGCTACTTTTCCTGAATCTTAAGGCTTGGCTTTCAATTCTGACTTGGCCATTTTCTCCTTGGCCGAAGCATCTTTTTTGCAAGCACTCTTCTCGGCGCCGGACAGCTTCTTGCACTCGGCCTTTGCCATTTTTTCATCGGCATCGATCTGCTTTTTGGCAGCCTTGCGTTCCGCATGGGTCATTTTTGCCGGCATCGCATCCGGCGCGGCTGCGGTTGCTGCTGGCGCCATCGGTGCGGCGGCAGGAGCTGCAGTGTGGGAAGCGGCGAAAACGCCGCCCGACATTGCACAGATGCCGACGAACATGAGGTTCTTGAGTAGGGTCATTTATATCTCCAGTAGTTGGGCTGACGGGCGCGGAAGGGCGCGTCGTCGAATGCACTGCCCACGGTTAAGTTTGATTGCAGAATTGCGAAACGGTTATGGGCACACCGGACCAAATCGCCGCAGTACCTTCGCAGGGCATGCCACGATCCTGTTCGTATTCTCCTGGCGCCAGATCACATTCGAAGGTCCGAGGATGTTATGGCAACAAGCGCATGACGGTCTGGACTGAGCCGGTGACAAACGAACAATGCAGGATTTTCTGAGGAAACTCTGTTCGGCTCCCCGCATACGCGAGCACCGAATTACCGGCGGCATTCAATCAGGCATTGGCGCCAGAGTGATCAGGCCGCACGCAAACAAGCCTGTCGATACTGCTGCCGGAAGTGCGAGACTACAACGACCCCGAACCCGCCAAGAGCTTGAATCCGACCATCAGTGAACCGATCACGGTATTGATCGAGACGCTCACAGCCATGGGGACATAGAAAAACGCGGACAGCAGTGGCGCCTCCAGCAGGCTTTCACAGAACTCGCCCAACCCGTAAGTGATTGCGCCTACCAGCAACCAGCGCCGTAGATAAGTGGCGAGCCATCGCGCCTGCTGCAGGTTGTGACGCCAGGCATTCGAGCGCTCGTACATGTCGCCCTTGTTCACGTCACGGAATAGCCACCCGAAGAAAAAATATCGGTACAGGAGAGTTTTGAACGAGAGCTCAGCCATGGCGCACCCTGTTTCGTAACAAGTATTCCTAGTTTTACACAGGTGCGACGACGGCGTTTGCAATTGACAGCAGTTGATTTTGGGAAATGCCGGAGATATCCGGTTGGGAATCTGGCGAGCCTGTGAAACCCTTGCCATCCATGCATAATCGAAAGCGTGAAACCAAACGCGGAGTGGGCGATGCAGATGGGACGATGTTTTGGAGAAGGTGGACTTGGCCAGATCTGCAAGCGGGGCAGCATTTTTTCGCTGCTGACCGCGGTCGCCCTGCATTGCGGCTTCGGCTTGGCGCAAACAGCGCAGGCGCCGGAACATTACCGTATTGATTCGCAGCACACGTTTTCGACCTTCGAGTACGAGCACTGGGGTTTGTCGCTGCAACGCGGCAGGTTCGATGACAATGCCGGCACGATCGTGCTCGACCCCGTCACCAAGACCGGCACCATCGACATCGAAATCGCCACCGCGTCGGTCAATACTGGCACTGCACTGTTCGATCAGATCTTGCGGTCAGCGGAATTTTTCGATGCCGGCCATTTTCCGAAGGTCACCTTCAAATCGACGCAGTTGCGTTTCGACGGCGAGCGCCTGAAGCAGGTCGATGGCGTTCTGACGATCAAGGGCATCAGCCGTAGTGTGACACTCGAAATGACCCGTTTCGAATGCCGCTTCATGGTTTTGTACGGCAAGCGCGCATGCGGTGCAAACGGCTTCACCCATCTGTCGCGCAGCGATTTCGAACTCGGCAAATATGTACCGTTTGTCAGCGACGCCGTCACGCTCTACGTGAGCGTGGAGGCGATCCGGGAGCAATAACAATCTATTTTCCCGTGTCCTTGCGGTCCGCGAACTTGTCGAATACGACGTTGAACAATTCGCCGCCGACTTTCTCGACCTTGCGAACATAAACGGTCTGGACGATGTCGCGGTTTTACGGATATCCGGTCGGAATCAATTCGGAAAAGACCGGGGAGGGTATGGACGGGAAGCCGAGAAGGTTGCTTGTCAACGTGGCTGGTCACGGCAGCAGCACGGACAATTCTTCCGAGCCCTTCAACAAGGCCGGCAGGAATTGCGCTTCCATCTGCTCGCGCGGCACGCGTGTCGCCTGGGCGCCGATGTTGAGGGCGGCCAGCACCGTTCCGGAGGCGCCGCGCACTGGCACGGCGATCGAACGCAGGCCGATCTCGAGTTCTTCATCCACCAGTGCATAACCGGCTTCCCGCACGCCGGCGAGCACCTCGCGCAGCCGTTTTTGCGTCGTGACCGTGTGCGGTGTCATGGCACGCAGCTTGACCCGGTCGAGATAGGCATCGAGCGCATCGTCCGGTAGCGCCGCCAGCATGACACGGCCCAGCGACGTGCAGTAGGCAGGCAGGCGGCTGCCAGGATTCAATGCGACCGACATCACGCGTGACGTGGCGGATCGTGCCAGGTATAGCACCGCGTCGTCGTCGAGGACGGCGAGCGAGCAGGATTCATGCAGCCGTTGCGTGATCGTGTCCAGGCAGGGTTGGGCCGAGACCGACAGCGGCGTCGACGACAGGTAGCTGTAGCCCAGGCTCAGGATCTTCGGCCGCAAGGCGAAGTTGTTCATCTCCGCATCCGCATAACCGAGTTGCCGTAGCGTGTGCAGGCAGCGGCGCACTGCCGCGCGGGGAATCCCGGTCTGGGTGCTGATCTGGGCAATCGTCAGGGTGCGCCGCTTGTCGCTGAAGGCGCGAATCACCGCCAGGCCGCGGGCGAACGAGGTCATGAAACTGGGGTCGGTGAGGGCGTCGATCTGCTCGGCAATGGTCGGTTCGGCCGTGCCGGAAGACGCGGTTCTTGTACCGGAAGGTTTCCTGGCTGGGGGCGATTTCGGCATGGCGTGGCACTTTCCTCGAGTTCGAACCGATCGGGTGAAATGGCGGAACGCTGCGGCACAACGCATTTCTGCTTGACGCAGCGCAGACCGTTTCGATACACTAGACGTCCGCATTTCGAACATTAGTGCGATTATCGAACAGTATAGAGGATCGAAAGGCGGTTCCGCAAGCCTGGCTTGTCGGCATGGCTTAATCATGGTTTGGTCGCAGGGTTTATTGCCAGGGTTTGCTCCAAGGGTTCTACGCAGCGTTTCCAACACAGAGATAACAACGTGATCAACAAGATATTCGGGTCCGCGCAGAACGCCGTGGCCGACATCCACGACGGCGCCACCGTCATGCTCGGCGGCTTCGGCAATGCCGGCATGCCGGCGATGCTGATCGATGCCCTCATCGCCAAGGGTGCACGCGAGCTCACCATCGTCAACAACAACGCCGGCAATGGCGACACCGGACTGGCGGCGCTGTTGAAGGCCAAACGCGTGCGCAAGATCATTTGCTCGTTTCCGCGCCAGGCCGATTCGCATGTCTTCGATGCGCTGTACCGCGCCGGCGAGATCGAGCTCGAACTCACACCCCAGGGCAATCTGGCTGAGCGCATCCGCGCCGCCGGCGCCGGCATCGGCGGCTTCTTTTCGCCGACCGGCTACGGCACGCTGCTGGCCGAGGGCAAGGAGACGCGCCTGATCGACGGCCGTCACTACGTCCTGGAGTCGCCGATCCATGCCGACTTCGCACTGATCAAGGCGCATCGCGGCGACCGCTGGGGCAACCTGGTGTACCGCAAGACCGCGCGCAACTTCGGTCCGATCATGGCGATGGCCGCCAAGTGCGCGATCGCCCAGGTCGCCGACATCGTGCCGCTCGGCGAACTCGATCCGGAAGCGATCGTCACGCCCGGCATCTTCATTCAACGTGTCGTCCAGGAGGGCCACGCATGATTCGCTTCACACGAGAGCAGGTCGCCGCACGCGTGGCGCAGGACATTCCGGAGGGCGCGTATGTCAACCTCGGCATCGGCCTGCCGACCAAGGTCGCCAACTACCTGCCGGTCGACCGCGAGATTTTCCTGCACAGCGAAAACGGCTTGCTCGGCATGGGCCCGACGCCACCGGCCGGTGAAGAAGACCAGGACCTGATCAATGCCGGCAAGCAGCCGGTGACGCTCTTGACCGGCGGCGCGTATTTTCATCATGCGGACGCGTTCGCGATGATGCGCGGCGGCCATCTCGATATCTGCGTACTCGGTGCGTTCCAGGTGTCGGCCACCGGCGATCTGGCGAACTGGCATACCGGCGCCGAAGATGCGATTCCGGCAGTCGGCGGCGCGATGGACCTGGCGCTCGGCGCACGGCAAGTGTTCGTGATGATGGACCACCAGACCAAGAGCGGCGAGAGCAAGGTCGTGGCGCAGTGTTCGTATCCACTGACCGCGATCGGTTGCGTCAGCCGCATCTATACCGACCTCGCCGTGCTCGACGTCACGCCAGCGGGGCTGCGGGTGCGCGAGATGGCCGAGGGATTGAGCCTGGCCGCGCTACAGGACATGACGGACGCACCGCTGCTGCCGCCACGGTAATTTTCTGCGCCTGTCGGAACCGGCCTGCGTGGATGCGCTGGCATGACTTGCAGGCGTGCCCGATGCATTCTTAAAACGATCAAAGAGACTCATCATGAACGACGCTTTCATCTGTGACGCCATCCGTACTCCCATCGGCCGCTACGGCGGTGTGTTGAAGGACGTCCGTGCCGACGACCTCGGCGCAGTGCCGATCCGTGCGCTGATGGCGCGTAATCCCCAGGTCGACTGGACCGCGGTGCAGGACGTGCTCTATGGCTGCGCCAACCAAGCCGGTGAAGACAACCGCAACGTGGCACGCATGTCGGCGCTGCTGGCCGGCTTGCCGGAGCAGGTGCCGGGCGCGACCATCAATCGCCTGTGCGGCTCCGGCCTGGACGCGGTCGGCTCGGCAGCCAGGGCGATTCGCTCCGGAGACACCCACCTGATGATCGCCGGCGGCGTCGAGTCGATGACCCGCGCGCCGTTCGTCATGGGCAAGGCCGACAGCGCGTTTTCGCGCAACGCTGCGATCTTCGACACCACCATCGGCTGGCGCTTCATCAATCCGCTGATGAAGCAGCAGTACGGCGTCGATGCGATGCCGGGTACCGCTGAAAACGTCGCTGACGATTTCAAGATCTCGCGCGCCGACCAGGACCTGTTCGCCGTCGCCAGCCAGAACAAGGCAGCCGCCGCGCAGCAGAACGGCACCCTGGCGCAGGAAATCACGCCGGTGATCATCCCGCAAAAGAAGGGCGATCCGCTCAGCATCACGCAGGACGAGCATCCGCGCGCCACCTCGATCGAAGCGCTCGCGAAACTGAAGGCGATCGTGCGCCCGGACGGCACCGTCACCGCTGGCAATGCCTCCGGTGTGAACGATGGCGCCTGCGCGCTGCTGATCGCCAGCGGATCGGCCGCCAGCGCCCACGGCCTGACGCCGAAAGCCCGCATCGTCGGCATGGCGACAGCCGGTGTCGCACCCCGCATCATGGGCATCGGTCCCGGACCGGCGTCGCAAAAACTGCTGCAACAGCTCGGCATGACGATCGACCAGATGGATGTGATCGAACTGAACGAAGCCTTCGCCTCGCAAGGACTGGCAGTGCTGCGCATGTTGGGTGTACGGGACGACGATCCGCGCGTCAACCCGAACGGCGGCGCGATCGCGCTCGGTCACCCGCTCGGCATGAGCGGCGCACGGCTGGTGACGACCGCGATGTACCAGCTGCACCGCACCGGCGGCCGCTATGCGCTGTGCACGATGTGCATCGGCGTCGGGCAGGGCATCGCACTGATCATGGAACGCGTCTGAGCCCACGCTATCGAACCTGGCCGGCATGCTGTTCGACGGCGCCGCCTACGGCAGCCTGCTGTTCCTGAACAGTGTTGGCCTGTCGGTCACGATGGGGCTGACGAACTTCATCAACCTCGCCTACGGCGCGTTTGTTTCGACACCACGCTCGGGATGACGAGGAAGGCGTGCTTCTGCAGCAGGTCGTCGCCGAACGTTTGTTGAGCGGCACCCGGCAGGCCGGACGCAAGCCAGTGCGCGTCAGGATCACATTACCGTTGGGCCAAGCGCCGGCGGTGCGATCCCCGGCCCGCACCCAGTTTCAGTGCCGCGGATCGCCTGTGCCTTCCGCGTGATTCGACGCCGACAACTCCTCCTTGCGCCGCATCATTTCTTCACCGAGCGCCATCATGTCGAGTTTCGTCTTCCTGGCCTGCGCAAACATCTCGCTTTCTTCCTCCTTGACGTGGTGGTCGATGTACTCGCCCAGCACCGTCACCTTGGCGGCGAACATCGGGTCTGACGCCGGTAGCGCCTGGATCTGCGCGATGAGATCCTTGGCGCTCGCATGTTCCACTTCCGCTTCATTCATCAACCGATTGTCGGCAATCGCCTTGCGAACGGCCGGATAAAAAATTTCTTCTTCCAGCCTGGCATGCGTGGTCAGTTCCATGCAAATTTTTTCAGCGAGTTCGGCCTTGCTCGCTGTCGCCTTGGAGTCGGCAACATCCTCGAATTCCTTGAACAGCTTTTTTACTTTCTTGTGATCGGCCGTCAACATGCCAATTGCATCCTGAGGCGTTTTGGTTCCCGTTTTGGTTTCCGTTTTGGTTTCTGTTTTGGAACGTTTGGCAGGGGTGTTAGTGGTCAACATGACGATTCCTTTTATCGATGGAGAATGAAGAATCCAGAATGCCGATCCGTTGATGTTGCACGCGGCAATCATCCGATTCGGTCGAACCAGCGTACGTTTCAGACCACGCATCGTTGATCGGCGACACTCTCATTCTCATGTAAGAATTTTGGAGTGATTACATAGAGAAATGTAAGAACGCGACAATGATTCGCGAGGTGACAGGTCTTGAAGTGGGTCTGGCGCGCAGAAGATTTCGCGAGTCTGCACGACCTCAGTTCGACGCCACCGGCGCATCCTTGTCCCACCCGCCACCAACCGCCCGATACAACCCCACCGCAGCAGTCAGATGCGCGCGCTGCACGTCGATCACCGACGCTTGGGTCTGCAGCAGATCGCGCTGCGCGGTCAGCACTTCGAGATAGCTGCTGTAGCCGTTGTTGTAGCGCAGGGTCGCGAGCCGAAGCGTGTCCCGCAGCGCAGCGGCACGCCGGTTCGATGCGGCATAGACCTTGTCGTTCGCCGACAGCGCCGTCAGCGCATCATGCACATCCCGGAACGCGTTCTGCACCGACTGCACGTACTGCGCATGGGCCTGCGTCTTGCGCGCTTCGGCGCCGGATACCAGCGCGCCGATCGCGCCGGCGCGAAATACCGGTTGCGTCAGGCCGACGCCAAGGTTCCACAGCAGCGACGCCGGGTTGATCAGTTCGCTCAGCCTGTTCGATTCGTAGCCGACGCCGCTGGTCAAACGAATGCTCGGAAAATAATTCGCCCGGGCCTGGCCGACATCGGCATTGGCCGCGATCAGCGATTGTTCGGCGGCGACGATGTCGGGCCGGCGATTCAGCAGATCGGCCGGCAGGTCGGCGGGGGCGGGCAGGTGCGCATACAGCGTCTCGATGGGTGCGCCGCGCGCGATCACCGGCTTGGCAACCGCGCTCGGGCTGCGGCCGGCCAGCAATGCGATGGCGGCTTCGTTGGTGGCGACCTGTTGCTCCGCCTGCGCCCGGGTGACTTCGGTACCGGCGACTTCGGCTTCGGCCTGATGCAGCTCCAGCGTGCCGATCGAACCGGCGGAGAAGCGCTTCTGTTGCAGGCGCAGGTTGTCCTGCCGGGTCTTCAGTGCGGAATCGGCCAGCACCATCTGCGCATCGTAGGAGCGCAGCGCGAAATAATTCTGCGCCAGTGTCGAATAAAGGCCGCTCAACACGACGCCGCGATTGGCTTGCTGCGATACCAGGCGAGCGCGGGCGGCTTCGTCGGCGCGGCTGAACTTGCCCCAGAAGTCGATTTCATAGGCGGCATTGAGCGCCAGCCTGAAGTCCTTGCTGGTTGCCTTGGCGCCGGGTGGCAGCAGGTTGGTGTTCTCGCTCGATCCGCTGCGAGTAGCGCTGGCCGTGCCGTCGACCACCGGATAGCGGTTGGCGTTGGTGGCGTCGGCATTGGCACGCGCTTCCGCGATCCGGCCGGCGGCCAGCAGCAGGTCCTGGTTGTTGGCGGCGGCTTCGGCCAGCAGGCCGTCGAGCGCCGGGTCCTGGAACGCCTTCCACCAGGTGAGCAGATCCACGGACGCTGAATTGGCACTGCCGGTCGCTGAAGAAGACGTTGCCGCAGGCATCGTGATCGTTGCCGGCACATCGAGCACCGGCCGCGAATAATTCGGCCCGACCGCGGCACAGCCGCCGAGCCCTGCCAGCAGCAGCGCCGCGGCAGTCACGTTGAGAACAGGCTTAAACATTTTTAGGGTCCTTCGCAGGAGCATGCGTGGCGCCGGCAGCGCCGCCCAGCGGCACATGATCGGGATGGTGGAAATCTTCTTCAGTGGTCTTGAAGCGCCAGTCGTTGAGCAGCTTGAAGAACAGCGGCACCAGGAAGATTGCGAGGAAGGTCGCGGCCAGCATTCCTCCCAGCACGCCGGTGCCGAGCGACTGCCGGGCCGCCGCACCCGCGCCGTGCGAGAACGCCAGTGGCACCACGCCGAGGATGAAGGCCAGTGAGGTCATCAGGATCGGACGAAAGCGCAGTCGTGCCGCTTCGAGCGCCGCTGCCACCGGTGCATAGCCTTCATGCACTTTCATGACGGCGAACTCGACGATCAGGATCGCGTTCTTGGCCGACAGCCCGAGTAGCGTCACCAGGCCGATCTGGAAATAGACGTCGTTGTTGAAGTGGCGCAGATATACCGCCAGCAGCGCCCCGAAAATCCCGAACGGCATGGCCAGCAGGACCGAGAACGGCAGCGACCATTTTTCATACTGGGCGGCCAGGATCAGGAAGATCATCACCACGCCGGCGCCGAGCGCGATACCGGCCGCGCTGCTGCTGCGTTTTTCCTGGAACGACGCGCCGCCCCAGTCATAGACGACATCGGCCGGCAGCACGTTCTTGGCGGCGCGTTCCATGGCGGCGATCGCCTGGCCGGAGCTGTAGCCGGGCTTGGCGTCGCCGAGCAGCTTGATCGAGGGCAGGGCATTGAAGCGCTCGACAGAATCCGGACCTGTGACGAACTTCACGGTCGTGAAGGCGCGGATCGGAATCATCTGGCCGGTCGCGGAGCGCACGTACATGTCGCCCAGGTTGTCCGGCTTGGCGCGGTATTGTCCTTCGGCCTGCAACTGCACGGTGTAGATGCGGCCGTTCTTGTTGAAGTCGTTGACGTAGTAGCTGCCCATGGTGGCCGCCAGCGTGTTGTAGATGTCCGAGAGCGATACACCCAGCGAGCGCGCCTTCTCGTTGTCGACGTCGACGAAGAGCTGCGGTGAATTCGCCTGGAACAGGGTCTTCACGCCGGCCAGTTCAGGCTGCTTGTTGGCTTCGGCAATCAACGCCGGCAGCAGTTGCGCCAGACGCTTGACGCCGCCTTCGCCCTTGTTCTGCAAGTAGAACTCGAGGCCGCCGGTCTGGCCCAGGCCCTGGATCGCCGGCGGGCTGAAGAACAGCGGCAGGCCTTCCTTGATGCGGCCGGTCTTCATGTAGCTTTCGCCGACGATCTGCTGCGCCGATTGGGTGCGTTCGTTCCACGGTTTCAATGGGAAGAACATGGTCGCCGCCGACGACTTCAGGCCGCCGCCGCCGAGGAAGTCCAGGCCCACCAGCGAGAAGGTGGTGTCGATGTTCTTGTTGGCGCCTTCGATCGCTTCGATCTGCTTGACCATTGCGTTGGTGCGGTCCAGTGACGCGCCTTCCGGCAGGATGGCGGCACCGATGAAGTAACCCTGGTCTTCGTCCGGCACCAGGCCGCCCGGCACCGATTTCCACAACAGTCCAGCCAGTGCGACCATGCCGAGGAAGAGCACGACACCCAGCACCGCGCGTTTCAGGAAGAAGGTGACGCCGGCCGTATAGCGGTGCGTCAGCCACAGGAAGCGCTGGTTGAACCAGTGGAAGAAGCGGTGGTGGTCATCCGAGTGCGGCTTGAGCAGCACCGCGCACAATGCTGGCGTCAATGTCAACGCAACCACTCCGGAGAGCACCACGGCAATCGAGATCGTCACCGAGAACTGGCGATAGAGTTCGCCGGCCAGCCCGCCCAGGAAGGCGATCGGACCGAAGGCCGCCACCAGCACCAGCACGATCGCGATCACCGGGCCGGTGACTTCGTGCATTGCCTCGATCGCGGCATCCTTGGGCGACATGCCTTCTTCGTTCATCAGGCGCTCGACGTTCTCCAGCACCACGATGGCGTCGTCGACCACGATGCCGATTGCCAGCACCATGCCGAACAGCGTGAGGGTATTGATGCTGTAGCCAAGCAGATGCAGGCCGGCCATCGTGCCGATCAGCGACACCGGCACGGCCAGTGTCGGAATGATGGTGGCGCGCCAGCTCTGCAGGAACAGGTAGACCACCAGGAATACCAGGATCATCGCCTCGCCCAGCGTCTTGAGGACCTCGGCGATTGATTCCGTCACGAACGGCGTGGTGTCATATGGCGTGGAATAGGTCAGGCCCTGCGGAAATTTCGCCTTTAATTCCTGCATCGTCTTTTCGACGGCCTTGCGGGTATCGAGCGCATTGGCGCCGGTCTGCAGGAAGACGCCGACCGGGACTGCCGGATGGCCGTTGACGCGGCCGTAGAAACTGTAATCCTTGGAACCGAGTTCGACCCGGGCGACATCCTTGATCCGCACGGCGGCGCCGCCCGGCGCGGAGCGCACGATGATGTTGGCAAATTCTTCAGGCTCGAGCAGACGGCCGCGCGCCGTGACAGTGAGGGTAAGTTCTTCGGTGTTGCCGGGTGGCGCGCCGATCTTGCCGGCGGCGTACTGCGCGTTCTGTTCGCCGACCGCGGCCGCGATGTCGGCCACCGTCACGCCCAGTTGCGCCATGCGATCCGGCTTCATCCAGATCCGCATCGCGTAATCCTTGGCGCCGAAAATCTGCACGTTGGTGGTGCCTGGAATGCGCTTCAAGGCATCCAGCACGTTCTGGGTCGCATAGTTGGAAATGAACAGCGCGTCATACCGGTCGTCCGGAGAAAACAGCGCCGCCACCACCAGAAAGTTGGCCGACGTCTTCGACACGGTCACACCCTGGCGTCGCACTTCCTGCGGCAGTTTGGCATCGGCCTGGCGCACGCGGTTGTTGACGTTGACGGCGGCGATGTCGAGGTCGGTGCCGACTTCAAAAGTCACGTTGATCGATACCCGACCATCGGCCGACGACACCGAGTCCATGTAGAGCATGTTCTCGACGCCGTTGATCTGTTGCTCGATCGGCGCGGCCACGGTGCGCTCGATCACCTCGGCGGAAGCGCCCGGGTAGATGGCGGTGACATTAACCACCGGCGGCGAGATTTCGGGATAGCGCGAGATCGGCAGCACGCGCAATGCGGCCAGTCCCGCCAGCACGATGATCAACGCCAGGACGGTGGCGAAGATCGGCCGGTTGATGAAGAATTTGGAAAACATGATGGGTTCCTTGCCGCCAGTGCGGATGATTCGGATCGTTCCGGAGGCGCGCAGTGCGCGCGCGGCCGGATGGCGTGCCTGCTACCGTCTAGTGTGCTGTCGCTGCCGGCGTCCCTGGCGCACCCGGCGCACCCGGCGCACCAGTTGCCGAGCCTGAAGCTGCCGCAGCCAGCGGCACCGGCGTGACCGTCATGCCGGGGTCGTGCGCCTTGATGAACCCATCGACCAGCACCCGCTCGCCGCCCTGCAATCCCTTGGTCACGATCCACTCGCCGTTCGACCAGCCGTCGAGTTCCACCGGACGCGGCGCGAGCTTGTTGTCTGGCGTCACGGTGAAGACGATCTTGCCCATCGGGCTGTCGATCACGGCCCGTTGCGGAATCGCGATCGCGTTGGTGCGTTGGGCGCCACCCAGCATCACCCGCACGAACTGGCCGGGACGCAGCGTGCCGTCGGGATTCGGAATCTGCGCGCGGGCATCGAAGCCACCCGTGGCGGGATTGACCTTCTCACTCGCGAAATTCATCTTGCCCGTGGTCGGAAAGATGCTGCCGTCGGCCAGTTTCAGCTTGACCTCGAAACCGAGGCTGCCGTTCGCCGAGCGCTTGCCGGGAATACTGACCTTGCCGCTGCTGACATCGCGCGACAGCTTTAGGAAATCGGCTTCCGGCACGCTGAAATTGACATACACCGGGTCGGTCTGCACCAGCGTCGTCAAGAGGCTGTCGGTCGGCGTGACCAGGCTGCCGTTGGCTTTCGCTGCGACGCCCGTGAAGCCGGAAATCGGCGCCACGACGCGCGTATAGCCGAGGTTCAGGCGTGCCTCGTTGACCTGCGCCTGCGTCTGCTTGTAGGTGGCCTGCGCGGTTTCCTGGTTCGACTTCGCATCGTCGAATTCCTTCTGGCTGATGGCGTTTTCAGCGATCAGCGGCGTCAGGCGCAGCAGTTCGCGCTTTGCCTGGTTCAGCTTGGCTTCGGCCACGGCCGCGTTTGCTTCTGCCGATGCCAGCTGGGTCTTGTAGGAACCCGGATCGATCCGGAACAGCACCGTGCCGGCCTTGACCCGGCTGCCTTCTTCGTAAAGCCGGGCTTCCAGGATGCCCGATACGCGCGCCCGGACTTCGGTTTCACGCGAGCCGGCAGTCTGGCCGACATATTCGAAGCCGGTTGCGCGGTTTTTCGGCGTAACCGTGACGACGGTGACTTCCGGCGGCGGCATCGCGCCACCCGGACCAAGGCCCGGCGGCTGACCAGCCGACTTGCCGCAGGCGGCCAGAATCAGACACAACGTCGAGACTGCCGCCATCATGGCAACCGGGCGTCGCGACATGGCGCGCCCGGCGTGAGCGTCGGCAGAGTGCAGTAATGTAAGGGCAGCTTGGCGCATGGCTATTCTCGGAGGGAAGTTGACGTGGTATTATATACATACATACATGAATGTTTGTTATGTGCGCTCGCAATAATTTTTTGTTCAGTGCGCGCACCACAACCGGGGTTGCCAGGCAAGCCGATCACGACAGTACACCTTGCGCGGCAAGCCTGTGCAATGACGCCCGCCTGGTTTTCCCGGTGGAGCAAGCCGCACTGCGGTGCGCATTTTCAGTGCGCTCGCGACGTACTTTTTTTGGTGGATCTTGATGGTACGAAAAGCAAAAGGCGAATCCGAGGCGACCTACTGTGCGCTGCTCGACGCTGCCGAGCAGACGTTTGCCGACAAGGGCGTCTCGCACACCACGCTCAATGATGTCGCCTGCGCAGCCGGACTCACGCGCGGCGCGATCTACTGGCACTTCAAGGACAAGAGCGCGCTGCTGGAGGCAATGTGCGACCGGGTGTTCCTGCCGATGCAGACGCTGCATAACGAGATCACTGCGACAGCCGGCAACGATCCGCTGGCGGCGCTGCGGCAGATGATGATGCACATGCTCGAGCAGGTCTCGCGCAACGAACGCCAGCGCAAGGTCTTCGACATCATGTTCCATCATTGTGAGAAGGACGACGACATGGCCTTTTTCACCAACGAGAAGTCCAAGCGCAGTGAATGCATGTCGAAAATGCAGTCGCTGGTCGGTGAAGTGGTCACGCAGGGCAAGCTACCCGCCGCGACCGATACCGCGCTGGTGGTGCAAGCAATCAACGGGTATCTGATCGGACTGCTGTATGAGTGGTTGATCGATACCAACGCGTACGATCTCGGCAAGCATGCCGGTGCGATGATCGACCT
>JACMOV010000140.1 GCA_014377845.1 Herminiimonas sp. | reverse complement strand
GAACGTACCGCACAGGCCGCCGCCAATACCGGCGTGACGCAGCTGAAATCGGTGCTGGTGGTACGCTACCTCGGCGATTCCAGCCAGACTGCACGGCAAGTCATGCTCGCTGCATGGCGTCACCTGCGTCCCGAACTGCTGGCGCGCGAGGCCATCGTGCCGCGCATCTGGAATACATGAATCCCACCTACCATAGGACAAGCCAGTGGAACTGACGCCCCGAGAAAAAGACAAGCTGTTGATCTTCACCGCCTCGCTGCTGGCCGAACGCCGCAAGGCGCGCGGCCTCAAGCTCAACTATCCGGAAGCCGTGGCGCTGATCAGTGCCGCCATCATGGAAGGCGCGCGCGATGGCAGGACAGTGGCCGAACTGATGTCGTACGGCGCCACGATCCTGACCCGCGCCGACGTCATGGATGGCATCGCCGA
Source organism: Herminiimonas sp. (assembly GCA_014377845.1). Lineage (GTDB taxonomy): Bacteria > Pseudomonadota > Gammaproteobacteria > Burkholderiales > Burkholderiaceae_D > JANXSS01. Next base: position 2,561 of record JACMOV010000140.1, on the reverse strand, counting down.
AATGATCCCCGATATCCAGGTCGAAGCGACTTTCCCCGACGGCACCAAGTTAGTCACCGTCCACCATCCGATTCCATAGGCCCATCATGATCCCAGGCGAAATGCTGATCGAACCCGGCGAGATCGAACTCAACGTCGGCCGTGCCACCGCGACGCTGAACGTTGCCAACAGCGGCGACCGTCCGATCCAGGTCGGCTCGCATTTTCATTTCTACGAAACCAATCCGGCACTGCACTTCAACCGTGCCGACGCCTACGGCATGCGGCTCGACATCGCCGCAGGCACCGCCGTGCGCTTCGAGCCGGGCCAGCAGCGCACGGTTCAACTGGTGGCGCTGGGTGGCGATCGTATCGTCTACGGTTTCAACGGCAAGGTCATGGGAAAACTCGAATGAACAAGATTTCACGGCAAGCGTATGCAGAAATGTTCGGTCCCACCACCGGCGACCGCATTCGCCTGGCCGATACCGAATTGTTCATCGAAATCGAAAAAGACTTTGCCACCTACGGCGAAGAAGTCAAGTTCGGCGGCGGCAAGGTGATCCGCGACGGCATGGGTCAGTCGCAGCGCAATCATCGCGACGTCATGGATACGGTGATCACCAACGCAGTGATCCTCGACCACTGGGGCATCGTCAAGGCCGATATCGGTTTGAAAGACGGCCGCATCGCTGCCATCGGCAAGGCTGGCAATCCCGACATCCAGCCGAATGTGACGATGGCCATCGGCGGCGCGACCGAGATCATCGCTGGCGAAGGCATGATCGTCACTGCCGGCGGCATCGACTCGCACATCCATTTCATCTGCCCGCAGCAAATCGAGGAAGCACTGATGAGCGGCGTCACCACGATGCTCGGCGGTGGCACCGGGCCGGCGGTCGGCACCGCCGCCACTACCTGCACACCGGGACCGTGGCACATTCGTTCGATGCTGTCGGCGGCCGATGCCTTTCCGATGAACCTGGGCTTTCTCGGCAAGGGCAACGTCAGCCTGCCGACGCCGCTGGAAGAACAGGTCAACGCCGGCGCCATCGGCCTGAAACTCCACGAAGACTGGGGCACCACGCCGGCGGCGATCGACAACTGTCTGTCGGTTGCCGACCGCATGGACGTGCAGGTCGCCATCCACAGCGACACCTTGAACGAAGGTGGCTTCCTGGAACATACGCTAGCCGCATTCAAGGACCGTACCATTCACACCTTCCATACCGAAGGTGCCGGCGGTGGGCACGCGCCGGACATCATCGCCGCGGTCGGCCAGGCCAACGTGCTGCCCTCGTCGACCAACCCGACCCGGCCTTATACCGTCAACACGCTCGACGAACATCTCGACATGCTGATGGTCTGCCATCACCTCGATCCGGCGATCGCCGAGGACATCGCGTTTGCCGAGTCGCGTATTCGGCGCGAGACGATTGCGGCCGAAGACATTCTTCATGACATCGGCGCCATCAGCATGATGTCGTCCGATTCCCAGGCCATGGGACGGGTCGGCGAAGTGATCATGCGCACCTGGCAGACTGCGCACAAGATGAAGACCCAGCGCGGTTCGCTGCCGCAAGACACCAGCCGCAACGACAACTTCAGGGCCAAGCGCTATATCGCCAAATACACCATCAATCCGGCGATCACGCATGGCATATCGCATGTGGTCGGTTCGCTCGAAGTCGGCAAGATCGCCGATATCGTGTTGTGGAAACCGGCGTTCTTCGGCGTCAAGCCGTCGATGATCCTCAAAAGCGGCATGATCGCGGCAGCGCAGATGGGCGACCCGAACGCGTCGATCCCGACGCCCCAGCCGGTGCATTACCGAATGATGTTCGGCGCGTATGGCGGCGCGTTGCGCACCTCGCTGACTTTCGTTTCGCAGGCGGCATTCGACGCCGGCATCGGCGAACAGCTCAACCTCACCAAGACGGTGGTAGCGGTCAAGAACATGCGGCATCTGCGCAAGACCGACATGATCCACAATAGCCTGACGCCGACCATGGAAGTCGATTCCGAAACCTACGAAGTGCGCGCCAATGGCGAACTGCTGGTATGCGAACCGGCCAAGGTGCTGCCGATGGCGCAGCGCTATTTTTTGTTTTGAACACCACCGTGCATCGAACCACCCAACCATCTATTCGCCCATGCTGACGCTTAACACCAAGCTCGATCACTCCGACCGTATCGACGGTGAACTTATCCTGCCGTTCGACCTGCGCGAAAAAAGTCGGCTGCGTGCCACGCTGACGTCGGGCGAAGAAGTGGCGCTCTTTACCGTACGCGGCACCGTCCTGCGCGACGGCGACCTGATCCGCGGTGACGACGGCCGCGTGATCCGGGTGCGCGCCGCTGCCGAGGCGACCTATCGCATCGACTGCGCCACGCCGCGTGACTTGCTGCGCTGCGCCTTTCATCTGGGCAACCGGCACACGCAGGCGCAGGTCGGCGGTGCGGCCGAGTCGGGCTTCCTGCGCATTCGCAAGGATACGGTGCTCAAGGACATGCTCGAAGGACTAGGCGCGACGGTGACCGAAGAACAGGCGGCGTTCGAGCCGGAAGCCGGTGCCTACGGT
>JACMOV010000139.1 GCA_014377845.1 Herminiimonas sp. | reverse complement strand
GGACAGGATTCTGGGCTGCGCCTCGGCGCCATTGATGCCCTCAACCGGGGATGTTTCTGCGTAAGCCTCGACCATGAGCATGCGGGCGCTGCTGTTCGACAGTACCGGATCAACCGCAATGCCATCTTCGTCCCTGCCAACGACAGGCGCCATCTCTCCGCATTCGGCCACGTCGCCAACCAGCAGCGGACGGCAGTGTCGATGAAGATGAAATTCAAACTGATTGCGGCATTCCATGTGCGGCGTCTGCGATGCGCTGCGGTGATCTCGGCTGATCGGATGTCATAGCGCTGTCGGGTGGGTAATGGCCCAGGTATGGCGGGCGATTTGCGCATCTTCCTGCGAAGCGAGAACCCGCACCGCGCAGCGCGACTCGTCACTGTTGACCGGATTGCTGACAGCCTGGTTTCGAACAGGATCGAGACTGACGCCAATCCAGGACAAGCCCTCGCAAATGGCGGCAGGGACCTTCGCATCATTTTCTCCAATGCCGCCGGTAAAAACGAGCAGATCGACGCCATCCAGCACCGCGATCATCGCGGCCACCTGCTTGCGCACCGAGATGCAGAACATTTGAATGGCAAGTTGCGCATCGGCGTTGGAAGGGGCAGAGTTTGACCCTGCGGCTTCGTGCAGGCTGCGCATGTCGCTGCCGACGCCCGAAATTCCCAATAGACCGGAGCGGTGATCGACCAGCTCTTCCAGCTTGGACGCATCGAACTTCTTTTCGCGCATCAAATAGATCAGCACGCCCGGATCCAGATCGCCGCTGCGGGTGCTCATGATTACGCCGCCGGTGGGGGTCAAGCCCATGCTGGTGTCGATCGATTTTCCGTGTTTGACTGCGGTGACGCTCGCGCCATTGCCGAGGTGGGCGATGACGATGCGCTCGGGAACATCATTGGCTAGTTGATGCATGATCGATTCGTACGAAAGCCCATGAAAACCATACCGCTCAATACCCTCCGCTTGCAGTGCCTTGGGAATCGGCAGCACGCGTGCCACCTCCGGTAGCTCGGCGTGAAATGCGGTGTCGAAGCAAGCCACCTGCGCAACGCCGGGAAAATGGTCTTGTGCGAATCGGATCACCGCCAGAGCCGATGGCGTGTGCAAGGGCGCGAAGACGGCAGCCGCTGCCAATTCCCGCATGACCAACTCGTCAATCAGGCAATGCTGCCGAAGCTTCGGTCCACCATGCACGATGCGGTGCCCGATGGCTGCCGGGGTCGGCATGTTGGGCGCGGCGAGAAGCCGTGCGATGCGGATGATTGCCTCTGCCTGGCTGGGGATGGCGGTCGCCTCGGAGATCAACCCGTTTTGCTGATCATCCTTGGCAACAAATTTTGCCTTGCTCTCGCCGATCGACTCTGCCGCGCCGGACACCAACAAGTCGGTCCGCGAACCTGTTACGCGGTACACGCCGAACTTGAGCGATGAAGAACCGCTATTGAGCGCCAGCACATTCATCCGGGGGTCCAGCGCCAGTCGCGAACTTCCGGCAGGTCGTCGCCATGTTCACTGATGTACAGCTTGTGACGTTCCATCGTGGTCCAGTAGCGCGCCGTCGCCGACTCGACCTGGTCACTGAGCCGGGGAATCCGCTGGATCGCGTCCAGCGCGAGTTGATAGCGGTCGAGATTGTTCAGCACCACCATATCGAAGGCGGTCGTGGTGGTACCTTCCTCCATGTAGCCGCGCACGTGGATATTGTCGTGGTTGTGGCGTCGATACGTGAGCTTGTGGATCATCGCGGGGTAGCCATGAAAGGCGAAGATCACTGGTTTGTCCTTCGTAAAAAGAGCATCAAACGCATGATCTTCCAGACCATGCGGATGTGCGGACCGAGGCTGCAACACCATCAAATCAATCACGTTGACAAAGCGAATGCGAATGTCCGGTATGTACGTGCGCAACAGGGTCACCGCAGCCAGCGCCTCAAGAGTCGGCACGTCACCGGCGCAAGCCATCACGACATCGGGATCGTCCGCATCGTTGCTGGCCCACTGCCAGATTCCCGCGCCGGCGGTGCAGTGACGCACCGCCGAATCCATGTCCAGCCACTGGAACGAAGGCTGTTTGCCGGCGATGATCAGGTTGACGTAATTTCTGCTGCGCAAACAGTGATCTGCGACCGACAACAGGCAGTTCGCGTCCGGCGGCAGATAGATGCGCACGACATCGGACTTCTTGTTCGCAACGTGGTCGATGAAGCCGGGATCCTGATGCGAAAAACCATTATGGTCCTGTCGCCAGACATGTG
>JACMOV010000138.1 GCA_014377845.1 Herminiimonas sp. | reverse complement strand
GGTACGCGCCTGGTGGCGTGCGACTTCATTGCCTTCAGCCAGCCGCTGGCGCCGCTTGGCCAGCAACACGACATGCTGCTGGCGAACCTGCTGGCGCAAACCGAAGCGCTGGCCTTTGGCAGCGCCGGCATGACGGGGCAGCAGGATGAGGGTGCGCAGCCGTGGCGGACCTGTGCCGGCAATCGTCCCACCAATACCATCCTCGCGCCACGCCTGACGCCGCACACGCTGGGTCAGCTGATCGCGCTCTACGAGCACAGCGTCTTCGTGCAGGGGGTGATCTGGGACATCGATTCCTTTGACCAGTGGGGCGTCGAACTGGGCAAGGTACTGGCGCAGCGCATCATCGCCGAACTGGCGCCGGCGGATGCGCCGGCGCTGGCACATGACAGCTCGACCAACGCCCTGATCCGGCGCTACCGGCGGCAGCGGCTGGCATGAAGATCGATCCAATGGCGGGCCAACCCGCACCGCTGTCGGTGCTGGTCGACGTGCCGCGCCTGGTCAGTGCCTATTACACCGGGCTGCCCGACCCAGAACGTGTGTCAGAACAGGTCGCGTTCGGCACTTCCGGGCATCGCGGCTCGTCATTCCAGAACACGTTCAATGAACACCATGTGTTGGCAATTACCCAGGCGATCTGCGAGTACCGTGCGCAACAGGGCACGGATGGTCCGCTGTTTCTCGGGATTGATACCCATGCCTTGTCGGTGCCGGCCTGCGCGACGGCGCTCGAGGTGCTGGCCGCCAATGGCGTCGACGTGATGCTCGCCACCGGCGATGAATACACGCCGACGCCGGCGGTGTCGCTGGCGATCCTGATGCACAACCGCGGCCGTAGCGGCGGGCTGGCCGACGGCATCGTGATCACGCCTTCGCATAATCCACCGGACAACGGCGGCTTCAAGTACAACCCGACCAATGGCGGTCCGGCCGCCACCGATGTTACCGACTGGATCGGGCAGCGCGCCAATGCGTTACTGAAAGGCGGCATGCAGGGCATCAAACGCATGCCGCTCGAACGGGCCCTGCGCGCCGGCACCACGCACCGTTACGACTTCCTGTCGGCCTATGTCGATCAACTCGATCAGGTGGTCGATCTGGCAGCGATCCGGCAGGCCGGCGTCCGGCTGGGCGTCGATCCGCTCGGCGGCGCTGGGGTGCATTACTGGGGACGGATTGCCGAACAATACAAGCTGGACCTGAACGTCGTCAGCGAAGTGGTCGATCCCACGTTCCGCTTCATGACGCTGGACTGGGATGGCAAGATCCGCATGGATCCGTCATCGCCCTATGCGATGGGCCGCTTGCTGGCGATGCAGCAGGATTTTGATCTGGCATTCGCCTGCGATACCGATCACGACCGTCACGGCATCGTTACCCCCGGTGCCGGGCTGATGCTGCCGGACCATTATCTGGCGGTCGCAATCGATTATCTGTTTCAGCACCGGCCCCACTGGGGCGCCGATGCCGGCGTCGGCAAGACGGTGGTCAGCAGTCGCCTGATCGAGCGTGTCAGCGTACGGCTGGGACGGCGGCTCGACGATGTGCCGGTCGGCTTCAAATGGTTTGCACCCGGCTTGTACGATGGCACGCTCGGCTTCGGCGGCGAGGAAAGTGCCGGTGCGGCCTTCCTGCGCAGGGATGGCACGGTCTGGACCACCGACAAGGATGGCTTGATCGCGGCGCTGCTGGCCGGCGAAATCAAGGCCCGCACCGGGCGCGACCCGGATGCGCTGTACCGGGACCTGACGCGGGAATTTGGCGAGCCGGTGAGCGACCGGATTGAAGCGCCCGCCACGCCGGCACAGAAGAAAGTGCTCGCTAGCCTGTCGCCGCAGCAGGTCGGCAGCAAGCAGCTGGCCGGTGAGGCCATCACCGCGATACTGACCAGGGCGCCCGGCAACGGCGCTGCCATCGGCGGCGTCAAGGTCGTCACCGAGAACGGCTGGTTTGCCGCGCGCCCGTCAGGTACCGAGGATATCTACAAGATCTATGCCGAGAGTTTCAAGGGCCAGGATCACCTGCGTCAGATCGTGGTCGAGGCCCAGGCAATGGTTGATGCGGCATTGGCTGCCGGCAGCGCAAGTTAGCGCAGGGCAGCGCAGCGCGGCGGCTACCACGTCCGCTTCAGGCAGGCTGGGCGCGTAGCAGGGCCTGTGCGCGCAGGCAGACATTGTCGACCGTAAAGCCATATTTTTCCATCATCACATCGCCGGGGGCGGAAGCGCCGAAGCAGTCGACCCCCAGCACGTCGCCACGGTCGCCGACGTAACGGTGCCAACCCTGCGTGACGCCAGCTTCGATCGCCAGGCGCAGGCGGGACGGCGGCAATACCTGGTCGCGATAGTCTTGCGGCTGCTCGTCGAACAATTCCCAGCAGGGCATCGAGACCACCCGGGCGTGCACGTCCTGGCGCAACAATGCCTGTTGCGCCGCCAGTGCCAGCGTGACTTCGGAGCCGCTGGCAATCAGGGTCAGTTGCGCCTTGCCGCTGGCCGCTTCTGCCAGGACATAGGCGCCGCGCAGCAGACCTGCAGCCGGGTTGAATGCCGTCCGGTCCAGCGTGGGCAGGGCCTGGCGCGACAACACCAGTGCCACCGGCCGGTCGCGCGACTGCAACGCCGCGCGCCAGGCATAGGCCGTTTCGTTGGCGTCGGCCGGCCGGATCACGATCAGGTCGGGAATCGCGCGCAGGGAGGCCAGCTGCTCCACCGGTTGATGGGTCGAACCATCCTCGCCGAGCGCGATGCTGTCGTGCGTGAACACGAACACCACCCGCAGTTTCATCAGTGCGGCCAACCGGATCGATGGCCGCATGTAGTCGGAGAAAATCAGGAAGGTGGCGCAGAACGGGATCGCGCCACCGTGCGCGGCAATGCCGTTGCAGATCGCCGCCATCGCGTGTTCGCGCACGCCGAAATGCAGGTTGCGTCCGGCATAGGTCCAGCCACCGCCGTCGGCGCCCTGGCGGTCCGGCGCTACGATCGCCGCCGGCTCGAAGTCGCCCGTACCCTTTAGCGCCGTGTAGGTCGAAGGATCGAGATCGGCCGAACCGCCGATGAGGGCGGTCAGGCGCGCGGCGATACCGTTCATGACCTTGCCGGACGCGACCCGGGTCGCGATGCCCTTGGCGTCGGCTGCAAACTGCGGGATGCCGGCATCCCAGCCATCGGGCAAGCCGCAGCCGCCTTCCTGTGTCAATTGATCGAATTCGGCTGCCAGTTCGGGAAACTGATGGCGGTAGGCTTGATGACGTTGCTGCCAATCGGTGTGCGCGTGCCGGCCGCGCTGGCCCAGCGCCTGAAAATGCGCCTGCACCGTCTCAGGGACGAGGAATGCCGGCTCCTCGGGCCAGCCCAGCTTGCGCTTGGTCAGGCGCACATTCTCCGCACCCAGTGGTGACCCATGCGCTTCGAAGCTGTCTTGCTTGGGCGAGCCAAAGCCCAGGTGGGTGCGCACCAGGATCAGCGAAGGCCGCCCGGTTTCTGCACGGGCGGCGTGCAACGCCTGTTCGAGCGCATCCAGATCGTTGCCATCCTCGACCGCCTGGGTGTGCCAGCCATAGGCGTCGAAACGTGCCGCGCAGTCTTCGGTAAAGGTGATGTCGGTACCAGCCGACAGCGTGACCTGGTTGTTGTCATACAGGTAGATCAATTTGCCGAGCTGCAGATGGCCGGCCAGCGACGCCGCCCCCGCCGCCACGCCTTCCATCAGGTCACCGTCGCTGACCAGGCCATAGGTATGGTGGTCGATCAGCATGTGTCCGTCGCGATTGAAGCGGGCTGCCAAGTGCGC
>JACMOV010000137.1 GCA_014377845.1 Herminiimonas sp. | reverse complement strand
GCAGCCGCCTTCTTCTTGAGACGGAACACCGCCAGGCTGCCACGCCAGTGCGGCAGCACCGACACCGGCCGGCCTTCTTCCAGCGCCACGCATTCGAGCACGTCGAGGCCGACATCGTTGGCCAGGTCCTCGAAATCGCGAATCGTCGCGCAGCGCAGGTTGGGCGTGTCATACCATTCGTAGGGCAGGCTCTTGGACACCGGCATGCGGCCGCGCAGCAGCGCCACCCGGTGCGGCCAGTAGGCAAAATTCGGAAACGAGACGATCGCTTCCTGGCCGACGCGCGTGATGTCGCGCAGCACGCCTTCGACATTCTTCATCATCTGCAGCGCCGACAGGCACATCACGGTATCGAAGGCATCGTCGGCGAAGATCGCCAGCCCGGCTTCCATGTCCTGCTGGATCACCTGCACGCCGCGGCCGATGCAGCGCGGGATCTGGTGGTCGTCGATCTCGATGCCGTAGCCGATGCAATGCTTGTCGGTCTGGAGGTAATCGAGCATGACGCCGTCACCGCAGCCAAGGTCGAGCACATGCGAGCGCGGCGCAACCCAGTGGGCGATGAAGGCGAGGTCGGGCCGCAGGCGGATCAGTTCCTTGAAATTCATGCGGCCTGCTCCAGTGTGCGCGACTGGCCGCCTGATTTCGCGGCGGCGGTCGTTGCCGCACCTGCGCCGGGTCCGATCTCGGCCCAGACCCGATCGTAATAGGCGCGCACCGTGTTCATGTAGCGCCCGTCGTCCAGCAGGAAAGCATCGTGACCGTGCGGCGCATCGATCTCGGCATAGGTCACGCGGCGCCGGTTGTTGACCAGCGCCTGCACGATCTCGCGGCTGCGGGCCGGCGCGAAACGCCAGTCGGTGGAAAACGACACCACCAGGAATTGCGCCTCGGTGCAGGCCAGTGCACGGGTCAGATCACCTTCGAAGGCACGCGCCGGATCGAAATAATCGAGCGCCTTGGTGATCAGCAGATAGGTATTGGCATCGAAATATTCGGAGAACTTGTCGCCCTGGTAGCGCAGGTAGGACTCGATCTCGAAGTCGACGCCGTAGCCGAACTGGTATTGACCGGAGCGCAGCTCGCGGCCGAATTTCTCGGCCATGTCGTCGTCCGACAGGTAGGTGATGTGGCCGATCATGCGCGCCACCCGCAGGCCGTTCTTCGGCACCACGCCGTGCGCATAGAAGTCGCCGCCGTGGTATTCCGGATCGGTCAGGATCGCCTGCCGGGCAACGTCGTTGAAAGCGATGTTCTGCGCCGACAGCTTCGGCGTCGAGGCGATCACGATGCAGTGGCGCAGGCGCGCCGGAAACAGGATGCTCCAGGCCATCGCCTGCATGCCGCCCAGCGACCCGCCCATGACCGCTGCGAATTGCACGATGCCGAGTGCATCGGCCAGCCGTGCCTGCGCCTGTACCCAGTCCTCGACCGTGACGACCGGGAAACCGGCGCCGTAGGGCAGGCCGGTTGCCGGATCGGCATGCATCGGCCCGGTCGAGCCGAAACAGGAACCCAGATTGTTGATGCCGATGACGAAGAAACGATCGGTATCGAGCGGCTTGCCGGGGCCGACCATGTTGTCCCACCAACCGGCGCTCTTGTCGGTCTCCGCATAGATGCCAGCCACGTGATGCGACGCGTTCAGGGCATGGCAGACCAGCACCGCGTTGGAGCGCGCGGCATTGAGCGTGCCATAGGTTTCATAGACCAGGGTGTAATCCGCAATCGACGCGCCGCTCTGCAGCGGCAGTGGCGCGGCGAACTGCATCGATTGCGGTACGACGATTCCGATGGATGGCATGAGGATCTGAAAACCGTATGGGTGTTGGCGGTAGCGATGGCGGCGGCGAATCGGGCAACGGCGGCGGTGATGACGCCAGGACCGGCGCCGACGCCTGCGCACGCGCACGCGCGACAGTATCGCCGCAGTTTCAGCGCGATTTTACATGGTGCGCAGCTGTTCGACTGCCTCGGCGATGGCGGCCGGCTCCATCGTGCGCATGATCTTTCGGGTCTGCGGCACCAGCACCGTCAGGTCGCTGCCGAGGATCTCCTGCTTTACCGCCAGCAGCTGCGCAGGATGCATCGAGAATTCCCGCAGCCCCATGCCCAGCAGCAGGCGCGTGAGTTTGGTATCGCCCGCCATCTCGCCGCAGACCGAGACCGGAATGCCGGCCTTGGCGCCCAGGCTGATGATCGACGAGACCAGGTACAGGATCGCCGGATGCAGCGGGTTGTAGAGATGCGCGACTTCATGGTCGACGCGATCGATCGCCAACGTGTACTGGATCAGGTCGTTGGTGCCGATCGACAGGAAATCCAGACGCTTGATGAACAGCGGCAGCGTCAGCGCGGCGGCCGGGATTTCGATCATTGCGCCGACCTGGATCGCCGGGTCGAAATTCTTGCGGGCGGCGGTCAACTGCGCCTTGGCCTGCTCGATCATGGCCAGGGTCTGGTCGATCTCGAAGGCGTGCGCCAGCATTGGCACCAGCAGCTTGATCGGACCGAAGGCGGAAGCCCGCAGGATCGCTCTCAGCTGTGCCAGGAACATCTGCGGCTCGGCCAGGCAATAGCGGATCGCCCGCAAGCCGAGCGCCGGATTGAGCGCAGTCTGCTCGGCGATGTCGAGCGGCTTGTCAGCGCCGATGTCGAGCGTGCGGATCGTTACCGGCCGCCCCTTCATCGCCACCACCGCCTTGCGGTAGGACTCGAACTGCTCGTCCTCGGACGGCAACTTGTTGACCGCCCCGGTGCGATTCATGAACAGGAATTCGGAACGGAACAGGCCGACGCCGTTGGCCCCGGCATCGAGCGCGGCCGCGCAGTCGTCGGGAAATTCGATGTTGGCCAGCAGCGTGATCGGTGTGCCGTCGCGGGTGACGGCCGGCGTCTTCTTGAGCTTGCCGAGCTTCTTGCGCTCGCGCTGCTGGCGGGCCTGGCGCTCACGGTACTGTTCCAGAACCAGCGCACCCGGGTCGACGATCACCACGCCGGCGTCGCCGTCGATGATGACCCAGTCGTCCTGGGCGATCAGGGCCGAGGCGTTGAACATGCCGACCGCCGCCGGGATGTCGAGACTGCGCGCTACGATGGCAGTATGCGAGTTCTGGCCGCCGACGTCGGTCACGAAGCCGCTGAAGGCGCGGTCGCGGAACTGCAGCATGTCGGCCGGCGAGATATCGTGCGCCACCACGATCAGGTGCGCATCGGTGTTGGCGGCCGAGAGGCTGGTCATTGCGCTGGCGGTACCGGTGAGAACCTTGAGCACGCGCTCGCCGACCTGCTGGATATCTGCCTTGCGTTCGCGCAGGTAGGCGTCGCCGATTTCATCGAACTGGGTCGACAGCTCGTCGATCTGCGTCACCAGTGCCCATTCGGCATTGTAGTGGCGGGTGCGGATGATCTCGAGCGGGGTTTCCGCGATCATCGGGTCCGACAGGATCAGTGCATGCACGTCGATGAAGGCGCCAAGTTCGGCCGGGGAATCCTTCGGCAGGCCACTCCAGATGGCCTGCAGTTCGCGGTTGACGGTCGCGATGGCATCCTGCAGGCGCGCCACTTCGGCCTCGACCTGCTGCTCGTCGATCAGGTAGTGCTTGACTTCGAGTGCGGCCGGCGCGATCAGGTGCGCGCGGCCAATCGCGATGCCGCGGGAAACCGGTATGCCATGAAGGGTAAATGATGCCATCGGTATCAGCCCGTATCAGTAATGCCCAAGCCGTCGGACGTGGTGAAGGGACTACGCGCCTTCGCCGAACTTATTGTTGATCAACTCCGCGAGCGCGTCAAAACATGCCTGCTCGTCGGCGCCGTCGACTTCCAGCGTGACCTTGGCGCCCTTGCCGGCGGCCAGCATCATGACGCCCATGATCGACTTGGCATTGACCCGGCGCTTGTTGCGCGTCATCCAGACATCGCTCTGGAACTTCGCTGCCAGCTGGGTCAGCTTGGCGGAGGCGCGGGCATGCAGGCCGAGCTTGTTGACGATTTCGATTTCTTGTTCGATCATTTTCTGGTTCTAGTTGGGAGACAGACGGACCCGGTTGTCGACACGGACGGCACCGTTCTGACCGCCGGACAATGCCATTTCCACCACGACGTCGAGCGTGTCGTGCCGGTACGTGATGGCGCGCAGCAGCATCGGCAGGCTGATGCCAGCAATGACTTCGACATGCCCGGGCTGGCACAGCGAGAGCGTGCAGTTCGACGGCGTGCCGCCCATGACGTCGGTGATCACCAGCACACCGGTGCCGTCGTCGATGCGGCCAATCGCCGCCTGCGCCAGTGCCCTTACCTCGGCCGGGTCCTGGTCGGCGCGCACGTCGACTGCGTCGAGCCGCTCCGGGCGTACCCGGAACACGTGCGAGGCGGCTTCGATGAACGCCTGGCCCAGCGGTGCATGCGTCAGCAGGAGTATTCCAACCATGGTGTGGGGTCGCGTTTTCGGAAAGCCGGAGTGTCTTCTGACTGCCTGGGCCCCGGCCGGCACCCTGCAATCCCGTGGCGCCCACAGCGGCATGCATGCCCGGATCGCGCAGGCAGTCCGCGCGGTCGACGCCTATTCTAGCGGATCAGATCGCTTTCTCTAAAGCATCCATGAACAGCGCAGGCACATCGAAGCCGGTTTGCGCCGTGATCTCCTGGAAGCAGGTCGGGCTGGTGACGTTAATTTCGGTCATGTAGCTGCCAATGACATCCAAGCCTACCAGCAGCAGGCCGCGCGCCGCCAGTTCGGGCGCAAGGGTTTCCGCGATTTCGCGGTCGCGCCCGCCGATCGGCTGCGCCACGCCCAGTCCGCCGGCGGCCAGGTTGCCGCGCACTTCTCCACCCTGCGGGATCCGCGCCAGGCAGAATGGCACCACCGTGCCGCCGATCAACAGGATGCGCTTGTCGCCTTTTTCGATTTCGGGAATGAAACGCTGGACCATGATCGTCGCGCGGCCGTTGGCGGTCAGGGTCTCGATGATGGCGCCCAGGTTCATCGCGTCGTCGCGCACCCGGAAGACGCCGGCGCCGCCCATGCCGTCGAGCGGCTTGAGGATGATGTCGCGATGCTCGGCATGGAAGGCGCGGATGCGGGCATCGTCGCTGGTGACCAGGGTCGGTGCGATGAATTGCGGGAACTCGGTGATCGCCAGCTTCTCGTTGTGGTTGCGCACCGCGCCCGGCTTGTTGAAGACCCGCGCGCCGTGGCTCTCGGCCAGCTCCAGCAACTGGGTGGCGTAGACGTACTCCATGTCGAACGGCGGGTCCTTGCGCATCACCACCGCATCGAAGTCCGGCAGCCTGGTCTCGACGCGGGCCGCCGCGTGGTACCACTGCGGCAGCGTGCCGGTCGGATCGGTGATCGTGATGCGGGCGACGTGGGCGACGACGTCGCCGGAAGCGATCGCCATGTCCTTCTGCTCAAATGCGTAGACCTCATGGCCGCGCCGCGCCGCCTCCACCATCATCGCGTAGGTGGAGTCCTTGTAGGTCTTGAAGCCGTCCAGCGGATCGGCGCAGAAAGCGATTTTCATGCAGTTTTTTTTCCAGGGGATCAGTAGACTTCAGGGTTCGGATCGGTCTTTTCCATCTCCAGCGAGGCCGCCAGCAAGGCCAGCCGGGCCACCACGCCGTACATGTAGAACCGGTTCGGCGCGGCGGTGCCGGGCTTGGCCTTCAGGTCCGGCAGGGCATGCTGCTGGGCGAAGGCCAGCGGCACGAAATGCGCGCCCGGCGCGTTCAGGTTTTCGTTGACGCCGCGCTCGGCATGCACCCGATAGAAGCCGCCGACGACATAGCGGTCGATCATGTAGACCACCGGTTCGGCCACCGCGTCGTTGATGTGCTCGAAGGTCGGCACACCCTCCTGCACGATCACGTCGGTGATCTCCAGGCCCTCCTTGCCGACCGACATGCAGTTGCGCTGCTTGCGGTTCAGTTCCTTGAGTTCGGATGCGTCGCGAATCGTCATGATCCCCATGCCGTAGGTGCCCGCATCGGCCTTGACGGCCACGAACGGCGTCTCCTTGATGCCATATTCCTTGTACTTCTTGCGGATCTTGGCCAGCACCTGGTCGACCGTCGCAGCAAGTTGCTCTTCGCCAGTCTTTTCCTGGAAGTTGACGGCGGCGCATTTCGCGAAATAGGGATTGAGCATCCACGGATCGACATCGAGCAGCTTGGCGAACTTCTTGACCACTTCGTCATACGCGGAAAAGTGGCTGCTCTTGCGCCGCATGGCCCACCCGGCGTGCAGCGGCGGCAACAAGTTCTGCTCATTGAGGTTGTCGAAGATCGACGGAATGCCGGCAGACAGGTCGTTGTTGAGCAGGATGGTACAGGGATCGAAGTTCTTCAGCCCCAGCCGGCGGCCGTTATGCGAGCGCACCATTGGCTCCAGCATCAGGGTGCTGCCGTCCGGCAGTTCGATCGGCGTCGGCTCCTTGACGTCTTCCGACAGCGACCCAAGCCGCACATGCAGGCCGGTCTGGCGGAAGATCTGCATCAGGCGGGCGACATTCTGCAGGTAGAAGCTGTTGCCGGTGTTCAGTTCCGGCACCAGCAGCAGGTTCTTGGCGTCGGGGCAGTATTTTTCGATGGCCGCCATTGCCGCCTGTACCGCCAGCGGCAGCATCTCGGGCGACAGGTTGTTGAAGCCGCCCGGAAAAAGGTTGGTGTCGACCGGCGCCAGCTTGAAGCCGGCATTGCGCAGATCGACCGAACAGTAGAACGGCGGCGTATGTTCCTGCCATTCGAGGCGGAACCAGCGTTCGATCGCCGGCGTGGCGGCGAGCACCTTTTTTTCGAGATCGAGCAGGGGACCGTTCAGGGCGGTGACGAGATGCGGAACCATAAAAAACCTTTACGTGCAAAAGCAGGATGCGCCGCAGTAGCGCGGTGCGGAAACCAGATTGGCGTGGCCAGATTCTAACGGTAATCCCCGGATGGCGTCGTGCCGTGCGCGCTGGTCTGACCCAGGTCACGGCACAGCGGAATTGCCGCTATTTTCGCCTTTTCCCACGCTCTCCACGGCATTACTTGGGGGCAATGCAGCAGATTTCAAACCCCGCCATAAAAAAAGCGCCTCGTACTGAGGCGCTTTCAATGCCCGCTTGCGCGGACAGGAGAAACAACTTTTGGGGAAGTTGTCGGGGACTGCGTGATCGTTTGCCGATCAGGAGTGGTAAGCCGACTCGCCGTGGCTGGAGATGTCGAGGCCTTCGCGCTCTTCTTCTTCAGCGACCCGCATGCCGATGACCATGTCGACCAGCTTGTAGGCGATCAGCGAGACCACGCCGGACCAGATGATCGTGGTCAGGACGCCCTGGAACTGGATCCAGACCTGGCCCGAGATCGAGTAGTCGGTGCCCATCTTGTTGGCCACATAGTCGTAGACGCCCTGGCCGCCCAGCGATGGGGAAGCGAACACGCCGGTCAGCAACGCACCGAGTACGCCACCCACGCCGTGCACGCCAAACACGTCCAGCGAGTCGTCGGCACCCAGCATGCGCTTCAAGCCATTGACGCCCCACAGACAGATGATGCCGGCCAGCAGGCCGATCACCAGGCCACCCATCGGGCCGACGAAACCGCAGGCTGGCGTAATGGCGACCAGACCGGCAACCGCACCGGATGCGCCACCCAACATCGAAGGCTTGCCTTTCGCCATCCACTCGCCGAACACCCACGACAGGGTTGCAGCAGCAGTTGCCAGCAGTGTATTGACGAATGCCAGGGCAGCGACGTCACCGGCTTCGAGTGCCGAACCGGCGTTGAAACCGAACCAGCCCACCCACAGCAGCGATGCGCCGATCATGGTCATCGTCAGCGAATGCGGCGCCATCGATTCCTTGCCGTAGCCGACGCGCTTGCCGATCACGTAGGCGCCGACCAGGCCGGCCACAGCCGCATTGATATGCACCACGGTGCCGCCGGCGAAGTCGAGCGCGCCTTTTTGCCACAGCCAGCCGCCTTTTGCGGATTCGGACGCCAGGGTTGCTGCATCCTTGATGCCGTCAGGACCAGGCCAGAACCAGACCATGTGCGCGATCGGCAGGTACGAGAACGTGAACCAGATCACGATGAACGCCAGGACAGCGGCGAACTTGGCGCGCTCGGCGAATGCGCCGACGATCAGGCCGCAGGTGATTGCAGCGAAGGTTGCCTGGAACACCACGAAGACGAATTCCGGAATGACCACACCCTTGCTGAAGGTTGCGGCGGTAGCGAACGTCGCCTTGGCCGGATCCCAGATGCCGTTCAACATCAGGCGATCGAACTTGCCGATGTAGGCATTGCCCTCGGTGAATGCGAGCGAGTAGCCATAGACACACCACAGAACGATGATCACGGCGAAGATCATGAAGACCTGCATCAGGATCGACAGCATGTTCTTGGAGCGGACCAGGCCGCCGTAGAACAATGCCAGGCCGGGGATCGTCATGAGGATGACGAGCGCGGTGGCGATCATCATCCAGGCGGTGTCACCCTTGTTGGGCACCGGCGCTGCCGCGGCCGGTGCGGCTGGTGCGCCGGGTGCTGCGGCGGCAGCAGCAGGTGCCGCCGCTGGTGCCGCTGCGTCTGCTGCAGGCGCTGGCGTTGCCGCCGCTGGTGCCGGTGCTGCATCCGCCGGAGCGGCCGCAGGGGGTGTAGCAGCCGGTGCTGCCGTCGCGGTAGCGTCGGCTTTCGGTGCTGGCGCGTCGGCGGCGAAACCCGGGTGGGCTGCGCCCAGGGCGAACAGCAGCGCGCCCGCGGCCATCAGATTGGTCAATTGTTTTTTCATGTTTTCCCCCTTAAAGAGCGTCGTTGCCGGTTTCACCGGTGCGAATACGTACGACCTGCTGCAATTCGTAGACGAAGATCTTGCCGTCGCCGATCTTGCCGGTGCGGGCAGCGGTCTCGATGGCCTCGATGGCACGATCGACGATGCTGTCGTCCACCGCTGCCTCGATCTTTGTCTTCGGCAAGAAATCCACGACGTACTCGGCACCGCGGTACAGCTCGGTATGGCCTTTCTGACGTCCGAAACCCTTGACCTCGGTCACGGTGATGCCTTGCACGCCGATGGCTGACAAGGCTTCCCGGACTTCATCGAGCTTGAACGGTTTGATAATTGCAGAGATCAGTTTCATGCTGCCCTCGTTAGAAAGTCTTGCTGATGGAAAAAACTACGCCGTTTTTGCCTGTGTTTTTGCCCGATGGTGTGACGTAGAAGCCATTGTCGGGAGCATCGGTGCCGATGATGGCGACCGAGCCGGTGGCGAAACCGAAGTCCTTGGTTGCGCCGATCTTGAAGTCAGTGTAGCTGGCCTCCGAATGGCTTTTGATCGTCTGGTGACCGGCATGCAGGTTGACGGTCACGCCCATTGGCGCGTCGATGTTAAGACCGACATCGAGGTAGCCGCTGTTCTTGCTGTCCGACGCGCCGAAGGCGTTGGTCAGGGAGTTGGAGTACTTCACGTATGCAGCGCCATAACCGATCTGACCGTAGATTTCAGTCGTGTTGGCGTTTGGCTGCAGATGGTTTGACGGGTAGTAATAGGTCAGCACGCCAACGTCGTACGATACGTCCTTGACAATTTCGCCGCGCTTGCCGCCGTAGAGGTCGACTTCGACCGAAGCGCCGCCGCCCGGAATGTCCTTGATCCACTTGATTGTCGACACCCAGGTACCGAGGTAGAAACCGGTTGGGTTGTGGGTGTAATCGGCGCCGGCGGACAGGGCTGGATCGAAGCGCGACTGGGAAATCCCGCGGAACCGGTAGTCCGACGACAGCGCTGCATTGAAGCTCAGTTCATTGTCGGGCTTCTTTTCTTCTGGCTTTGCATCTTCGGCATGGGCGATGCTGCCAGCGAAAGCGGCGAGGATTGCAGCAACCAGGACCAGTTTGTTCATGTCATTTCCCTTTAGTTATTGTCGGACCAAATAAATTTCAAATGATGTAACCTCGCGGATACATGAGCAGGACTCATGCCAGCTAAAGAGTTAAATGATCGCTAACTTTTTAATCATTAATCAACATTGTTTGCAGTGCGATGGCAGCTTTTTGTCCGCCGCCCTAATGTATGTGCACCGTTAACGTGCACATGAAGCCGCACCAAAGCGGTTCGCACTGAATCGGTGAATCGATAATCCGACTAGAGGAACATCATGGAAAAGCCCAATTTTTTTGCAGACATCCAGGAAAAAATCACCCAGGCGCTCGAAAACTCGCCGGCCAAAGACATCGAAAAGAACGTCAAGTCGATGATGAGCCAGGGGTTTTCCAAGCTCGATCTGGTGACGCGTGAGGAATTCGACGTGCAGGCCCAGGTACTTGCAAAGACCCGTGCCAAGCTCGAAGCTCTCGAATTGAAGGTCGCCGAACTCGAAGCTACCCATAACCGCCCGCCCGGGATCTGAGCCATGAGACACCGTTGAGCCTCGCCGTCCTGAAAAGCCGCGCCCTATCGGGCATGCAGGCGCCCGAGGTCACGGTCGAGGTGCACCTGGCCAACGGTCTGCCTTCCTTCATGATCGTCGGCCTGCCCGACACCGAGGTAAAGGAAGCGAAGGACCGGGTTCGCGCGGCACTCCAGAACAGCGGCTTCGAGTTTCCGGCGCGCCGCATCACGGTCAATCTCGCGCCGGCCGACCTCCCGAAGGAATCAGGGCGTTTCGATCTGGCGATCGCCCTCGGCATACTCGCCGCCTCCGGACAGATGCCGGACGGTGACCTGGAAAAGTATGAATTTGCCGGTGAGTTGTCTTTGTCCGGCGAGCTTCGGCCTGTGCGCGGCGCACTCGCCATGACCTTCGCCATGCACCGGACAGGGGCACTTCCGACGAAGGGTCAGCAGGCCAGCGCAGCAGGTTCCGGTGCTGGCCCGGCGGGATTCATCCTACCGCGGGCGAATGCAGACGAGGCCGCGCTGGTGACCGACGCAGCCATCTTCCCGGCGGACTCGTTGCTTCATGTGTGCGCCCATTTCGCAGGGCGAGACCCGGACTCCCGACTCACAAGACATCGTCCGAAACCTCGGGCAGCGGCAGAAGCCGCGACGCGCTACGCAGATTTTTCAGATGTGAAAGGACAATCGCAGGCAAAGCGCGCGCTCGAGGTTGCTGCGGCAGGCGGCCATAGCATCTTGCTGGTCGGGCCTCCAGGCACCGGCAAGTCGATGCTGGCGTCGCGCTTCGCCGGCATCCTGCCGCCCATGTCGGATCGCGAAGCGCTGGAATCGGCTGCCGTGCAATCCCTGACGAGCGGCTTCGATGCGGCGCGCTGGAAAGTACGGCCGTTTCGGGCGCCGCATCACACGGCGTCGGGCGTGGCGCTCGTCGGCGGCGGCAACACGCCGCGCCCGGGGGAGATCTCGCTCGCGCATTGCGGTGTGCTCTTCCTCGATGAATTGCCCGAATTCGACCGCCGGGTGCTGGAAGTGCTGCGCGAGCCGCTGGAGTCTGGGCAGATCACGATTTCACGGGCGGCACGGCAAGCGGATTTCCCGGCGCGATTCCAGCTGATCGCCGCAATGAATCCGTGCCCCTGCGGCTACCTCGGCCATCCGGCGAACCGCTGCCGTTGCACCCTGGACAGCGTCACGCGCTACCAGAACCGGATTTCCGGCCCTTTGCTCGACCGGATCGACATGCAGATCCAGGTCGGCAGCCTGGCGCACCATGAACTCAAGGAGGCGCCAACCGGCGAATCTTCAGCCAGGATCGCAACTCGGGTCGCCGCGGCCCGGGAAAGCCAGCTTGCGCGGCAATCCAGGCCGAACCATCTGCTCAACACCGTCGATATCGACCGGCATTGCCAGCCTGATGCAGGCGGCGAGGAAATCCTGCGACTGACAATGGCGCGCCTGAACTGGTCGGCACGCGCCTACCATCGCGTGCTCAAGGTCGCACGCACCGTCGCCGACCTTGCTGGCGCCGACACCATCGGCCAGGCACACGTTGCCGAGGCGATCCAGTACCGGCGCGCCCTGCGGGAGCAGTAGACGCAAAGCAACCTGGCCGTCTTTTCTGGCGCGAGCCGGTCGAAAAAGCACGCCTGCTGCACTTTCCGAACCCCCACGGTCGGATGATTACCGTTCGTTTTTTCGCACTTAACCATCGTCACGCCGTGCGCCTCGCCGTTCGCCGCGCCTCGCGTGCGCATGTCGAACGGGCTGTCTGGCGAAATCCGATTGAGTCGCGACCAATTCTAAATTATAATCATTCTCATTAAGATTATCGCGAAAGACGCGGTGTCTCGTCAGCAGGGCTGCGTCGACCCCATGATGAGGTGCGGTATGTCTGCACGAAGCCGCATTTGATCTGCAACCGGGCTCGCTCCCCTCAAATGAAATCCTTCCCATGAAATGCATATGGAAAGTTCTGCCCGTCGACCGACTGCCGCTTCTGGGCGTGACATGTACCCGGGCGCTCGCACGGCTCAGCCTTGCCGCCGTGCTTACCGGTTTGACCGCATGCGGCGGCGGTTCGTCGACGCCGCCGGCCGTCGATGCGGCGTCGGCGGCAACACCATCGGTGCAGGCGGCGATCACTGTCAGCGGACTGGGAAAGCTGATCTTCCGCGATGCCAGCCTGTCGGCGTCTGGCCGGCTCGCCTGCGCCAGTTGCCACAATCCGGACAGGGCGCATGCACAGACCAACGACCTGGCCGCGCAGCTCGGCGGGCCCGACCTCGCGACCCAAGGCTCGCGGGCAGCGCCTTCGTTGCGTTACCTGAACCTGACGCCGCGTTTTTCCCTTGCAGCCGATGGAACGCCGAGTGGCGGCTTCGACCGCGACGGCCGGGCGCAGACGCTGGCCGAGCAGGCGCAACGCCCGTTCCTGGCGGCGCATGAAATGGCGAATGACGATCCTGCGGCGGTGATCGCGAAGCTGCAGCAGGCTGCCTACGCGGAACAGTTCCGCGCCGTGTTCGGCGCGTCGATTTTCGACGATCCGGCGACCGCCTTCGATCGCGTGCTGCTGGCATTGCAGCAGTACCAGAACCAGGATCCGGCATTCCATCCTTTCGATTCGAAATACGATCAGTTTATCGCCGGCAAGCTCGTTCTCGATCCCGCGGAGCTGCGTGGGCTGGCGCTGTTCAACAATCAGGCCAAGGGCAATTGCGCCGCCTGCCACACCAGCGCCAAGGGGGCCGATGGCAGACCGCCACTGTTTACCGACTTCAGCTTCGACAATCTCGGCGTGCCGCGCAATGCCGCGCTGGCGGTCAATGCCGATCCGGCGCATTTCGATCTCGGCCTGTGCGGGCCGGACCGTACCGATCTGACAGCGCGGCGCGACCTGTGTGGCGCATTCAAGGTGCCGACGCTGCGCAACGTCGCCACCCGCCACGTGTTTTTCCATAACGGCCGGTTCAGCAACCTGCGTGACGTGGTGGGTTTCTATGTTCGCCGCGATACCAACCCCGAGCAGTGGTATCCGACCGCCGCCGACGGCACGGTGCTGAAATTCGACGATATGCCGCCCGAGTTGCGCGGCAACGTCAACATGACTGAAGGTTCTTACAACCGCCATCCCGGCGACGCCCCGGCGTTGTCGGCGGCGGAAATCGACGACGTGGTCCGATTCCTCGCCACGCTCACCGACGGCTACCGCATCCCCTGATCCCCATATCCTTACCTGAAAGAGACGCATGAAGACTGCCAATTCCCACAACGCCATCCTGCGCAATGCGCTGCTTGCCGCGCTCTGCCTGTCGCCTGCGCTGGCATCGGCCAGCGAGGCCGATCTGATGAAACGTCTCGACCAGCTTGCCGCTGAACTACAAAGCGTCAAGGCCGAGCTGGCCGCCACGAAACAGAAAACCGAAGCTGTC
>JACMOV010000021.1 GCA_014377845.1 Herminiimonas sp. | reverse complement strand
GTACGGAATGACAGTGCCATGGAGATCTTTCAAAGGGGGAAAGGCAGACGGGTCGAGCCAGGCCGGCATTCTTGGATCCGTGATTGTCGGCGCGTTAGCGCGGGATTCGTAACGCACGACAGCCCGATCTACACGCTGTGTCGGCGCTGTCGGGTCGAACCGTATTATGAGATATTTAATTACCACAAGGCAATTTAAGGCGCTTGAATTCTGCGGTGAACAAGTAATACGTTGCAGGAAGGGGAATTCCTGCAATGCTTGCGGCAGAAATCCGGCAGCGCCGCAGCGGCTTGAACGGCGGCCAGCGGCCTGCCTCCGTCGCTCATTCGCGTCCGGAGGGGCGCTCAGGGAGCACCGGCGGATCGGCGGGCGTATCCCACGAGCGCGCCAGCAGGGTGCCGGTCGGCAGCAGGCGATACGCGGAAATTAAAAACCCGGTGTGGGACCGGGTTTCTGACTGCTTGCTGAACATGGTTCGGTCGCTCCGGATTACAACCCGCTGAGACAGCCTCGCTGACCCGATGAATTCGGGTAGCCCGTGCCGGCATTGTAGGCGGCGTTGGACCACTCGCCCTGCAGCTTCCATTGGCTGCCGTTGGACAGTGTCACCAGCGGCGCGCCGAAAGTCCAGGCGCACTTGTCGCCATTCTCGGCGCCGCTGGCGTCGTACCAGGCGCCGGGGCTGGCCGGGTCGGAGCGCGCTTCTTCCAGTTCATGCCCGGTCACGTTGGCCAGCGCAGCCAGCCCCTGTGAATGCTTGCTCAAGGTATCGGCCGGATCGCAGCCGGAATCACCATCCAGATTGAAGAAGAACGCGAACTGCACCGGGTACCCGCCACAGGTGCCGGCGCTATGGTAAGCACAGTAGCCGGCGCCGCCGCGTTTGACGTCGGTGTAGACGGCGTAATAGCCATTGCCGGAAGGATCGGGACTTTTTACCATCTTGCACACCTCGGCCAGGATCGCGGAGGTGCTCTTGCCGTCGGAGGCGGTCGACGGGTCGATCAGATGACCGAGGTAACTGGTGGCGGCACCGACGCTGCCGTTGGTGCCGGTGTATTCGTCGGTCGTGTGCGCGTAGTTGGAATTGCTGTGTCCGCCATACCAGCTGTCGAGCCCCGTGATCTTGTCTCCGGCGAACGATGTACTGGCCCAGCTCGGGCCCCAGAAGATGGTTTGGGTCACGGCCGTCGGCATGATCTTGCCGCCGTGAAAAGTCATCAGCGGGCTGCCGCTGCTCGGCCGCGCGTTGTGGCTGCCGGCCAGCTCGCGCGTCCAGTGCAGGCCGAGCATCGGCGGCTCGCCGCGACCGGCGGTCAGATCTTCGGTGTTGCGATCGAATGGGTGGGTAGTGTCTTTTTCAGCCGCGTTGGCGAGGCTGAAACAGGCGTGGGCAATCAGTGCGGCGAGCGTCAGTTTGCGTAGCATGTGAACGTTCCTTATGGTGTACTGATCTTGTACGTAAAGGGGTGCCGGACTACCGGTAGAAAGCCCGCCACCGCAACCACCGGTCACACGCAGAGATGTCCGCGAATTGTGACTTGGGAAGACACACATTAACGCAGGTAAAAGTTTTTTAGAAGAATAATGTTGCCTTATATCTCTAAAGCAACAGCCTTCTTCATCACCCGGGTGATCACCAGGTAGTACAACGCGCCGAGCGCCAGCCAGCACAGGCCCATGATCTTGGCGCGCTGGTCCATCTCGTAGAGCACGTAGCCGATGACGATGAAGCCGAGCAGCGGTGACACCAGGTGCCGCAGCCAGTCGCCGCTGCGCTGGCGCACGAAGTAATGGTTCACCACCGCTACATGCAGGAACAGGAAGCTGCACAGCGCGCCGAAATTGACCAGGCGCGACAGGTCTTCCAGGTTCTGCAAAAAGTACAGGCCCGCCGCGACCGAGATGGCGCTGACCAGGATGGTGCTGACATACGGCGTCTGGTAACGGGGATGCACCTTGGCCAGGATCATGGGCAGCTTGCCGTCGCGCGCCATGGCGAACAGGATGCGCGAGACCGCCGCCTGGGCTGCCATTGCGTTGGCGATGCCGGCGGAGATGACGACGGAAATCAGCACGATGCGCTCGAGCCAGACGCCGCCGGCCATGCGCGAAATTTCATAGAACGCGCTGTCGGGCACCTTGAAGGTCATGCCCTGTGCGAGGTCGGCGGCGATCCATGTCTGCAGCAGGAACAGTACGCCCACCATGAGCAGCGACAGCAGGGTGACGCGGCCGATCGCTTTCGGTCCGCCCTTGCTCTCTTCGGACAGCGTGGAGATGCCGTCGAAGCCGAGAAACGACAGCACCGCAATCGAGGTCGCGCCGACCACCGTGGCGAGGTTGAAGACATCCGGGTTGTAGAGCGGCTTCATGGTCAGGTGTCCCGCGCCCTGGCCCGAATAGAGCGCCACCAGGCCGGTCACGACGAAGATGGCCAGCACGATCAGTTCGAAGCCGAGCAGCCAGAGATTGGCCTTGGCCGTGCACTGCACGCCCATCAGGTTGACCACTGCATTGAAGCCGATGAAGCCGAGCATCCAGACCCAGGACGGCACCTCGGGTACCAGCGGATGCAGGGCGACCGCGCTGACGATGTAGAGCAGCGACGGCACCAGGATGTAATCGAGCAGGATCAGCCAGCCGGAGATAAAGCCGGCGATCTCATGCACGCCGCGCTGCACGTACGAATACACCGAACCGGCCACCGGGAATGCCTCCGACATCGCCGCGTAACTCATGGCGGTGAAGAACATGCCGAACATGCCCACCAGGTAGGCCAGCGCCACCATGCCCTTGGCATCGTTGGAGACGAACCCGAAGATCGAGAAGGGTGCGATCGGCACCATGAAGATCATGCCGTAGACCAGCAGATCCCGCGTGGTGAGGGCGCGCTTGAGTTCTTCCTTGTAGCCGAATTGCTCGATGCTGGACATGGATTGGGATGCCTTATGCAAAAGGGAGAATGTCGATCGAAAACGGGGTAAGACCCGGATGCAAAAACGGCGGCCTGGAGCCGCCGTCGGATTACAGCTTGCCGGCGTCCACGTCGGCAAGGAAGGCCGTCAATCCGGCGAAGTAGCGTGCCTGATCGTCGTACATCGCCATGTGGCTGCCGTCGGGACAATCGAGGTAGCGGCCGCGCGGCAAGGCGCGCGCCATGCCTTCCATGTGCTTCGGATCCATCGTGTCGTGACGCCCGCCGATGGTCAGCGCCGGCACGTTGATCTTGCCCAGATCGCCGCTGCGGTCCCAGTGCAGCAGCTTGCCGCTGGCGCCGAGTTCGCTCGGACCCTGCATCGGGATGTAGACCTTCGGATTGATGTGGTCGAAGGCGCGGTCGACCGGATCGGGCCAGCTACCGAGCGGCATGCGCAGCACGTGGTCGACGTAATGATGCTGCATCAGCAGCGCCATGTAATCCGGGTTCTGGTAATCCGCATCCGCTTCAAACTGCTTGATGCGCGCCAGCGCGTCCTGGTCGATGGTCGGCATCAGGACGTTCTGGGCGTACTCGTTGTAGGCCGGGATGCTGGAGACCATGTTCGAGATGATCAGGCCCTTTAGGTGCTGCTGGTGCGCCAGCGCGTATTCGGTGGCGAGAATGCCGCCCCACGAATGGCCGAGCAGGAAGAAATTGTCCTTGTCCAGACCGAGCGCGATGCGCACCTGCTCGACTTCATCGACGAAGCGCGGGATCTCCCAGAGCGCGTCGATGTCCGGCTGATCGCTGTAGAACGAGCCGAGCTGATCGTAGTAGTAGTACTCGACGCCGGCAGCCGGCAGATAGGAATCGCAGGCTTCGAAGTATTCATGCGTCGCACCCGGGCCGCCGTGCAGCAGCAGCAGCTTGATGCGCGGGTTGTTGCCGACCCGCTTGGTCCAGACGTTGAAGGTGCCGTGTGCGGTGCTGATCGGTATCTTGCGCACGCCGCCCGAAAGCCGGTCGGCCCTGCCGCTGTTGTCGAGATAGGCAGCCGCCGATGGGGTTGCTGATGCGTCCGGCGTCGATACGGGCATGGCGATTCCTCTCAAGTGAATTTTGATGGTCCGCCGGATGCACAGGGTCACGCCGGATGAGCCTGCCCGGCAGCCAGCTAATTTCTTGTGAGAATCATATCGTAAATTTTGCGGTGCGGCAAAACCCGCATCTTGGAACCTGGCGAAAAAACAGGAGAAACCAGGAGAACAACCGCGGCATCCGGCGGCGCGCCGGTGCTGGGTGGTGGATGCGCTCAGCGTGTGGTGAAGGACCAGGCGCGGCTTACCGTCGTGCCGTCGACGGTACCGGCGAACTGCACGTCGTAGGTGGTGGCGGCCGTCAGCACGTCGCGTGGCACGATGGCGGCGCTCGACGCTGGCGTATGCACGTCGGTGGAATTCTGCAGCAACACCGTCGGCAGGCTGGCGCCGTTGCGCGGCCGGATCGTGAAGCTCTGGACAACGACATTGGAGGTGATGTCGGCGTGGATGCTGACCGGATACCCAACCTCGTTACGATCCGGTACCGGGTCCGGTGATTCGAAGTCGCTGAAGAAGACCGTCGGCAACCCGCGCTGCTGATCGACCGGATACACCACGAAGTTGCTCTTGCCGAGCGTCGTCGTCAGGCCATCGATCGTGAAATCGAGCGTGAGATACGTGCGGCTCGTGGGCGACACCGCAGCGCCTGACCCGGCCTGGCGGAACATCGGCTCGAAGATCGCGAAGCGGTGGTAGATCGCCGTGATCAGTTCTTCAGCGGCATTCAATCCGGAGGGGTCGACGGTGCTCGAAATCACTTCGCCGAAGGCGTAGCTCGGTGCACTGAACCGGTAGTTGGCGGCACTCAGACGATCGCCCACCGACACCCCCGTGAAGCCCGGATTGCCCGCAACTTCCGCATGCGTGATGATGTTGTTGCGTTGCTGGTAGTCCGAGTGCGCCAGCGCCGCCTTATCGATGGTCGCGGTGCGCAGCAAGGCCGGCTCCCCGAGCTGCTGGCGCCGGAAATTGATCCAGTTCAGACCATCGGTGGCGGTGTTGCCGGTTGCCTGCGGACCGACGCCGAGGTCCGCCGTGGTGGGGCCGCTGTTGCTGGTGGGCGCGGGGGCGGCGGGCGTCGTGACGGTTGTCGTCGTCTGCGATGCGGTACTGCTACCCCCGCCGCCGCAGGACGTCAGATTGCCGGCCAACAAAAGGACGCATAAGAATTTCAGGATCAACGGGCGATTCGCCATCACGGCACCTCGGAAAAAAAGGAATGGTGGCACGCGACGATCGCGCACCAAGGGTTGCTTGAAGTGCGCCTCGCGGGCGCTGCGTCAGACCGGCTCGAATACCCCAGCCGCACGATTTTTCTGCACCTTGTTCCACGCGAACACGGTGGCGTTCATCGCGACATAGACACCCGGTCCCAGCGTGCGTGCAACACCGCAGGCAAAGCCGAGATTGAAGAGCGCATCGGAGCCGGCGATTTCATACGGGATCATCGCGCCGGTCAGGACCACGGTTTTTTCCAGGCCGGCGGCGCCGATGAGCTTGGCGGTTTCGGCCATGGTGTCGGTGCCGTGAACGATCACGATCGCCGCTTCAGTTGCAGCGCGGCAGGCCTGCAGGATGCGTTCGCGGTCGGCATCCTGCATGTCGAGCGAATCGAGGAACGGCAGTTCTTCCAGCGTCGCCGCCGGTCCCATCCGGGCACGGCGGATGGCGTCGGGAAGGTGACTGGCGCCAAACACCAGTGCACCGCTGAGTTCGTCGTAGTGCTTGTCGAAAGTGCCGCCGGTGGCGACGATGCGAAGGGTCATGAGTAGGCAACGCCGAAAAGGGAACGGGATGCAGGCCATGAACGCGCCATGCCTGCTTGTGCGACGCATTGGCGGCGTGCAGCGTGCCGCCGTTTGAAGCAGCGCGCTGGGCCACAAGTGCGTCCGGCATGATAGCGCGAAGATGCGTGATTTCGCTTGAACGTGCCATGTTGCTACGTTGTGCGCGCAACGTTTTTCTTATGTGCAACCATGGGTCAGGCAGGCCCCGATTTCCTTACGCGGGATCGCCACCATCGCAACGCCGATTCCCGCTACACTGGCGACGGCTTCCTGCATGCCGCCGTCCCGTGTCCGAACATTACAGCTCCCCCAGCGCCATGAAACCCGTTGCTCCCGGTACCGTCATCTTCCATCGCCATCGCGGCTTCGGCGTGATCACGTCCGTCAATCTGCTGACCGGCTGGATCGCGGCGCGCTTCGGCAATGAAGTGCGCACGCTCGACCTGAACCTGTCGTCGGACGACGTGCAGCATGCAGATGGCGAACTGATCCTGTTTCGCCGCGCGCCGCCGGACCGGATGCCGCATGCCCGGCTGATGGCGATGATGCGCGAACTGCATCGGGCCGGGTATCAGCGGCTGTACCTCTACAGCTGGCCGAAAGCCTCCGGACTGCACTGGCGCTGGCACCTCTTCACCGGCGAGCGCAACTGGATGCAGCGGCCCTGGCGCGAGGGCTGGTACGGCTCCGGCGCCGACTACAACTTCAACCCGGTGATGGGCTGGGGCGATGCGCCGGGCGCGTCGGCCACCGAACTGGCGAGCGCCCTGGCGCAGGCCGATCCGCATGGCCTGGCGCAAGCCCTGGGACGCGATGAAGATCACGCGGCATGGTTTGCGAATGCCTGCGACCTGCTGCTGCCGAACTACGCCTACAGCCTGAACTGGGACCAGCGTACCGGACCGACACCGGACGGCGTGCCGGTCATTCCGGTCAAGCGCAACGTGCCCGACTACAGCGGACCGGC
>JACMOV010000136.1 GCA_014377845.1 Herminiimonas sp. | reverse complement strand
GAATATGTATTTGCCTTCGCCGCCTTTCAGCTTGATCGTGGGTGGCAGTCCCGACACCCATTCGACGAATTTGTGATCCAGCAGCGGCACCCGGACCTCGAGCGCGTGCGCCATGCTGGCGCGATCTACCTTGGTCAGGATGTCGCCCGGCAGGTAGGTCTTCATGTCGAGATACTGGATCATCGACAGCGGGTCGTCGGTGGGCGAGGCGGCGGCATGCTCCTTCATCACGTCGATGGCGCGGTAGCCCTGCAGCTGACGCCGGAAGCTGTCTGAAAACAGCTGGTCGCGCATCTTGTCCGACATGATCGACACCCCATGAAAATACCCTTCCACCAAGTCGCGCGAGAGGGCTTCGAACGTGGTCTTGGCGCGGAACATGCGCGGCGCCCAGTCTGCCTTCGGATAGAGTTTTCCGAGTGCGCCGAACAGCGGGCGGCGCAGGCCGGACGGCAGCATGTCGCGCACGTTGTTCTCGGCCAGGGTGTAGCGGTAGCGGCGGTAGCCGGCCAGGTTCTCGTCACCGCCGTCGCCCGACAGGGCCACCGTGACACGCTTCCTGGCCAGCTGGCAGACGCGGTAGGTCGGTATCGCCGAACTGTCGGCGTAGGGTTCGTCGTACAGGTCGGCCAGCGTATCGAGCAGGCCGTAGTCGTCGGTGTCCACAGTTTCGGTGTGGTGGTTGGTGTGGTACTGCTCGGCTACCTGTGCCGCGTATTTGGATTCGTCGAAGGCCGGATCGTTGAAGGCGATCGAGCAAGTGTTGACCGGTTCCTGCATCAGGCCGGCCATCATCGCCACCACGGCGCTGGAATCGACGCCGCCTGACAGGAATGCGCCCAGCGGCACTTCCGCCACCATCCGGATCTTGACGGCTTCGCGCAAACGCACGATCAGTTCGCCTTCGGCATCCTTGGCGGTCATCGCGGCATGCAGCTTGAAGGGCACGTCCCAGAATTTTTTTGGGGCCGGCGGCGTCTGGCCGACCTTCAGCGTCAGGGTATAACCGGGTGAGAGCTTCAGTGCGCCTTGGTAAATGGTCTTCGGTTCCGGCACATAGCCGTAGGCAAAATAATCCTCGACGGAGCGCGGATCGATCGTGCGCGGCAGGCCGGGCACAGCGCGCAGCGCCTTCAATTCTGAACTGAAGATGAACATGCCGTCCGGCAGCAAGGCGTAATAGAACGGCTTGACGCCCAGGCGGTCGCGCGCCATGAACAGGGTTTGCTGATTGCGATCCCAGATGGCGAAAGCAAACATGCCGCGCAGGTGGTCGACGCAGGCCTCACCCCAGTGTTCCCAGGCATGGACGATGACTTCGGTGTCGCTGCGGGTCTGGAACTTGTAGCCGAGCCCGATCAGTTCGGCCATCAAGTCCTGGTAATTGTAGATCTCGCCATTGAAGACGATGATTACGCTCTTGTCTTCGTTGAAGAGCGGCTGCTGACCGGACGACAGGTCGATGATCGACAGGCGGCGATGACCGAAGCCCACGCCCGGCTCGGTGTAGACGTCGCCCTCGTCCGGCCCGCGATGATGCTGGGTCTCGTTCATGCGCCTGACCAGTGCAGGGTCGATTTCGCGCGCTCCGCGGGTATCAAAAATGCCGACTATTCCACACATGATTTTACGGGTTCCCTGGATTTGATTTTACGTTCGCACGTGGTGTCGTAGAGCGACATGTAGCCCGCCACCATCGCCGCCATGCTGTAGTGCCGGTGCACCCGCTCGCGACCGGCAATGCCCTGTTGTCGTGCCAAATCCGGCGCCCGCACATAGGCCGCCAGCGCGGTTGCCATTGCCTGCGGATCGGAGGCCGGCACGACAGAGCCGGTCACGCCATGTTCGATTACTTCCGGAATGCCGCCGACTGCCGTGCCGACCACCGGCAAGCCGCTCGCCATGGCTTCGAGTGCTGCACCGGGCGTGCCTTCGGCGATGGACGGCAGGGCAAACACGGTCAAGCCGCGCAAGATCGTTGCCACATCCGAGCGGGCGCCAGGCAACCAGACCACGTCGGTGAGACCAGCGGCCGTTACCTTGGCCCGGATCGTCGGCAGCAGCGGACCGTCGCCGACGATCGCAAGGCGCAGGCCGGCGCACTGCGTTGGCAGCATGTCGCGCAGCAGGATAAAGGCATCGACCAAGCTGGCGTGGTCCTTTACGTCCTGCACCCGGCCTACGGTGCCGATGACGGTGCAGCCCGCGCCGAAGATGGTTTCGGGTAGTGTCGGTGCGACGGATTTGGTAATGGCGTCGGTGTCGGCGTCAGTACCGGCGCCGACCGGATGAAACTTGTCGGCATCAATGCCGTTGGCGAGCAGCCGGCTCTTCTGTTGCGGCACGCCGATGACCTTACGGCTCCAGGCCAGCATGTCGGCCGAGTTCGCGTAGCAGCAATCGTAGAACGGCACCATCAGGCGGCGCAGCAGGTTGTGCTTGCGGTTCTTGCCGTGCGGGTCGGCCGCATCCCGGCCATGGGCGCCGTTGATGCGAACCGGCACGCCGGCCAGCAGTCCGGCAGGCGCGTATTCGATCGCCGACAGATTGTAGGTATGCAGTACCGCGGGCTTCAATGCGCGCAGCAAGCGCCACAGCGTTACATGGGTGCCCAGCGACAGGCCCGGCTGCTTGTGCAGTGCGTGCAGCGCGACGCCGGGCTTGGTGATGCGCTTGGCAAAATTGGTGTAGTCGGTCAGACAGACGATCGCATGCCGGTAGCGGTCGGCGGGCATGCGGTTGATGCGCTCGACCATCAGGTTCTCCAGACCGCCGAAGTCCAGGCGATAGATCAGATGCACCACCAGCGGCGGCGCGCAACGGGGGAGTGCATCACGCATCATCTCAGTTGGCTCGCACTGCAGCGAGGGCGGCATCGATCGCCGGCAAATTGGCCGCGGCAAACGCACGCATCAATTTGCGTGCTTCGTCCGGACTGGCCGCGAACGGCGCCGACAGCAGGATGGCGGCGCCATCGTCACCGCGGAAGAGGAGTTTTGTCTTTGCCTGCAACAGCTTGCCGGCGTAATTGCTGGCCGTACTCTGGCCGTCGATCACGTACCACTGCCAGACCAGCATGCGCCCTGTAGCGCTGTCGAGCACCGACTCCCTCACGCTCAACGCGCGGTTGCCGATGGTTTCGCCGTGCACCGACGTGCTCATCAGGTGCAGCGGGTCCCGGTCGTCGACCAGGCGGTTGGTCGAGCTGATGACGGCCTTGCCGTTGCGCTGGTTACGGTAATACAGGATCGACAGGCCGACCCGGTCCGCATCGGCGCCCGGCGCCGGCTGAAACACTCCGCTGAAGGCGCCGTCGGCCGGAGCGAAGCGGGGCGTCCATGTCGTGAACGGCTGCACGCTTGCCCAGGTCGTCTGGATGGCGCGCAGCGCGACCGGTCGTGGGTTGTAGGTCAGCTTGTCGTTGAAGTACGCGACCGTGGGCCAGATTGCAGCGACGGCCACTGCTGCGATCGCCATCCTGACGACGGTGGCCGGCAGGGTGGTGGTTACATGAAGTCCGAACACTGCCGCAGGAGCGGCCTGGGTCTCAATCTTTTCCCCGGTCTTGTCCTCATCCTCCCGCCAGTAACCGCCGATCCAGAACATCAGGAACATGACCAGCCCGAAGAATGCCCAGCCGTAGATGATATGGTCCACGCCCACGGCCAGCGTCATGCC
Source organism: Herminiimonas sp. (assembly GCA_014377845.1). Lineage (GTDB taxonomy): Bacteria > Pseudomonadota > Gammaproteobacteria > Burkholderiales > Burkholderiaceae_D > JANXSS01. The sequence goes on along the minus strand of JACMOV010000136.1, from coordinate 10,316 downwards.
GCTGAAGTGGCCGATCATCACGATCATGAATGCGCGCAGTCCGTTGGCGACGATCGGCACGATGATGGCGAAGAGCGTGAAGATGATACGCCGCTTCATCGAGCGGTACGTCAGGTATGCATACAGCAAACCGAGCGTCACCGACGAAATCAGATAACGCACGCCGCTGCAGGCTTCCACCACCGACCAGCTGCCGCTGGGGATTTCGAACCGGGTGCCGTTGCGCAGCACCGGTATACCGACCAGCTGCAGCGCCGAGATGGTGAAGTCGGCAGTAAATGAAATCAGCGGATCGATGAAGATTTCGCCGAACGGTACCGCCAGCAACAGGAACATCAGCGGAAAGGTCAGCGTGCGTGTCAGCCGGACTCCCAGAACCGCCAGCGCAATCACGGGGATCATCGCCACGAATGCGTACTGCATCACGACCTGCACTTCTCCCATGCGGGCCAGCAGCCAGCCGAAGCCGCATGCGCCCAGCAGCAGCAGCCCCGGCCAGTACGGATCGAGCGGCAGGGCAGCAAAATTGACCCGGCGCCGCCAGATTAGCCAGAGACTGATCGGCAGGATGATGTAGCCGTGGGCGTAGGTATCGGATTTATTCCAGATCGCGACGATCGATCGGGCGGTGTCGAAGTACAGCAGGAAAGGTGCGACGAGCGCGACCAGCACGGCGATCAGGATCAACTGGTTGGCGGCGCCGCCGACGCTGCCGGGCAGTCCGATGGAAGTGGGGTTAGAGGTATTCAAGAGCATAGGGCTACCCGTTGCTTGTCACTTGCATGGGCGGCGCTCGCTCTGTCGAGACGCTCGTCGAGTCGTGCCAGGTTGCTCGGCCAGCTGTACTGCTGCTCGACCTTGGCGCGCGCGGCGCTGCCGAGCGCGTCGTTGTGTTGGTTCAAGGTTGACGTAAGCATGGCGATAAATCCGGCGGCATCCTCGGCCAGCAAGAGTTCGATCCCCGGCGCCGCATCGATGCCTTCGAGCGCCTGCGGCGAGACGACCACGGTCTTTGCCATGGCCATCGCCTCGAGGATCTTGTTCTGGATGCCGCGCGCTACCCGCAGTGGCGCCACGGCGATGGCGGCATGGGCGATGAAGGGCCGCACGTCGGGCACGGTTCCGGTCACCGTGATGCCGGGCGTTTGACCCAGCGCCAGTACCGCGGCAGCGGGGCGGGCGCCGACGATGATGAAGCGCGCATCGGGAAACGCCGACTGCAGCGCCGGAAAGACGTCGGCGACAAACCATTGTACGGCATCGATGTTGGGCCAGTAATCCATCGCACCGGTGAACACGATGTTGCGCGTGCCGGCTGGATAGGGCGAGGCGAAAGCGTGGTCCGGCGAAAAGTAGTCGGTGTCGACTCCGTTGTTGAAGAAGCCGATCTTGGTGGCGCTCTCGGGCGCCAGCTGGCGGAACAGCTCGGCTTCCGGCGCCGAGACGAACAGCGCGGCATCGAATTCACGCGCCACCTTGCGTTCGTAGCGCAGCAACTGCACGGCTTCGTGCCGGTACAGCCAGCTCATCGGCCAGGTTTTCTTGTCGGCGTACTGGCGCCACTTGTCTGAGTCGACGTCGACGAAATCGACCACTCGGCCGGCGTGCGGATAATGCTCGACGTATTGCGCCATGGCCGATGAAAACACCAGTACGCGGTCGATCCGGTGCTGCGCCAGCGTCTGGTCGACCCACGCCTGGACGCCGTGATCATGGTAATAGTCGAGCGAGAGCGAGCGGTTCTTCAGCAGCGCGAACAGGCTGCGCACGCGGGCAATCACCGGATTCAAGCGCGTAAAATGCGATGAGGCGCACAAGGCTTCGATGCGCGGCACATGCTGCCAGTCGTCTGCGTCGTCGACGAAGGTCGCCAGATGCACCCGGTAGCGCTGCGCCAGGTGCTTGAGCAGATGGTACGAGCGGATCTTGTCGCCCTTGTTGGGCGGGTAGGGCATCCGGTGGACCAGTAGCAGCAGGTTCTCCACGTGATTAACCCAGGTCCTTGACGATGTGGGGGCCGACCACGTTGGCCACCGCCAGCGGCATCTTGCGCCACAGCTTGATGAACATCTGATATTTCGGATTCAGCGGATTGTTGTCCGGTACCGCCGTCGATGCGAACAGCCGGTATTCGTACGCCAGCGGTTGCGCTTCGAAACCCCAGTTTTTTTTGAAATCATAGGCGCCGGTGCCGAGCTTGCTGCGGCCAAAATCGAACATCCGGTAACCGCGCGCGGCAGCAGCCTGCATCAGGTTCCAGTACATGAAGTCGTTGCCGGCGAAGTCGCGCGCCGCCGGCATGCCGCCGCCGTAGTACGGAATGACTTCGTCGCGAAAGAAAAAACTCATCACCGCAGCGACGATCTGGTCATCCTTGACGATGGTGCGGATTTCACAGTCGTCGCCGAAGACTTCTTTCAATGTCCGGAAATATTTTTTTGAAAAGACCGGCGTGCCAAGGCGATGCACGCTTGTCGAATACGCGGTAAAAAACCGCTCGATGGTCTGGTCGATCTCACCCGTCAGTCCGGCCTTGATGCCCTTGCGAACCATGGCGCGCTGCTTGCGCGGGATCGCATTCATGTTGGCTTCGTCGTCGGCCGTGATGGCCTTTCGGAAGGTCACATACAGCTCCTTGCCATGCCAGGCCGGATTGTCCGGATGGGCCGGCAGGATAGTGCGGTATTCCAGGTGCCCGACCTTCAGCGTCCTGGCCAATTCTCCCGCGGCCGCGTCGAGCGCGACACGCGCTGCATCGTTGCATGCAGCGACGCCGCCGTAGACGCAAAAAGGCAGCGAGCCGAGCGAATGACCGAACAGCGGGCTCTTGATCTGGCAGAGCGACAGTACGCCCTGGATCTCGCCATCGAGTTCGGCAAAATAGAACCAGGTCTTGTGGCCGAACGCACGTTCGATCACGGCCTGCCAGCCGGCGCGGTGGAAGAAGGTCGCTTCCGGACAGGTCTGCACGAAGGCGTCCCAACGCGCCGCGTCCTGCGGTTGCATCAGCTTGACCACCGGCGCTGCAGCCGTGGACGCTCTGTCGTCCATGGCGGGGCGCAGCGCTTCGGTCAGGGAGTTCATGTCGTACCCAGGAAGATCCGGTCCATGCGATCCCATTCGAAGTCACGGGTCAGGGCCTTGATCCGGTTCTCCATGCGATTGAGATTGACGTAGTGCCGAAAGCGCGTCTTCATGCCGATGCCCGGCTGGCGCGGCTGGTCCGGATCGAGTTCCCACGGATGAAAATAGAAGATCGCCGATTGACGGTCGTCGCGGTTCACACGCTGCATCAGCCAGCGCGATACCGAATAAGGCAACAGACGGAAGTAGCCGCCGCCGCCCGCCGGCAGGTTTCGCTGCATCAGGCGCACGGTCGTGATCGGCACTTCCAGCAAGCCGTCCTGGCCGTTCGGATAGAACGCGAAGCGCGGCGCGTCCGGCATACCGTAATGATCATGCTGGATTGGATAGATGCTCGAGCTGTAGCGGTAGCCGGCCTGCTTCAGGGCGTCGAGCGCCCAGAGGTTGCGCGTGCCGATCGAAAAGCTTGGCGCCCGGTAGCCGGTGACGACCTGGCCGCCGATGTCTTCCAGTAGCGCCTTGCTGCGCGTGATGTCGTCGGTGAATCCGGCCAGGTCTTGGTCGGAGGCGCGCAGGTGGCCGTAGCCGTGGCTGGCCAGTTCATGGCCGCCGGCGACGATGCGCCGGACCATGTCGGGATAGCGTTCCGCGATCCAGCCGAGGGTAAAGAAGGTCGCCGTCACGTTGCCGTCGGCGAGGATGCGCAGGATGCGGTCGATGTTGGCTTCGACCCGGCATTCGCGTATCGGCCAGCTGTCGCGGGCGATGTGCGGTGCGAACGCAGAGACTTGAAAATAGTCTTCGACGTCGATCGTCATGGCATTGCGGATGCGCGCCGCCGTCGCGGCGTTGGCGCGATCGGCGGACAGCAATGGAGTTGGCGCAAGCGTACTCATTGACTCTGGCATCCTTTCTTGAACCACGTTAGCACCGAAGCGGCGATCCGCTCGGCAGCCTTTCCGTCCCAGAAACGCGGTATCCGGCCAGCCTTGCCGTGGCCTTGCATGACCTCATCGTAGATTGCCAAGATGCGGGCTGGATCTTGTCCGGCAACCGTATTGGTCCCTTCATCCACCGTGATTGGCCGTTCGGTGTTATTCCTGAGGGTGATGCAGGGCACTCCCAGCGCCGTGGTCTCCTCCTGAATGCCGCCGGAATCGGTCAGTACGACACGTGCATCTTTCATCAGCCCGAGCATTTCCAGGTAACCCATCGGCGGCAGCAACAGGATCTGGTCTGTCGCCAGCAGGTGGGCGAGGCCAAAGCGTTCGATGGTCGCGCGGGTGCGTGGGTGGAGCGGGAAAATCAACGGCGTGCGCTTGCTGATCGTCGCGGCAGTCTCCAGCAACGACCGGAGGATCTTGGGGTCGTCCACGTTCGACGGCCGGTGCAAGGTCAGGATGGCGTAACCTTTGTCCAGCGCCAGAAAATCCTGTCGTCCGGCGTCGGCGACGATGGTCGAGATCGGCACCGCGCGGGCCAGATTGTGGCGCAAGGTGTCGATCATCACGTTGCCCACGAAATGGATGCGGTGGTCTGCGATGCCCTCACGCAGCAGGTTGTCGCGCCCGCTCTCTTCGGTCGTAAAAAGCAGGTTGGATATCTGGTCGGTCAGCACGCGATTGATTTCTTCGGGCATGGCGCGATCGAAACTGCGCAGACCGGCTTCGACGTGAATAACGGGGATGCCCTTCTTGGTTGCCACGAGGGCGCAGGCGATGGTCGAATTGACGTCGCCGACCACCAGCACGGCGGTCGGCTTGACCTCGTCCAGCGCTGGTTCGAAACGGCGCATCACGTCGGCAGTCTGTACGGCATGGCTGCTGGAGCCCACCTCCAGGTTTATGTCGGGGCTGGGGATGCCGAGCGCTTCGAAATACTGATGGTTCATGGCAACGTCGTAATGCTGCCCGGTGTGGACCAGCTTGACCTCGATCTTCGGCTCGAGCGCCGACATGGCCGCCATGATCGGCGCCATCTTCATGAAATTCGGCCGCGCGCCGACGACGCACAGGATTCGATACGGCTCGGTTAGGCTGGACTGGATCATCGTTGGTACGGTTTCCGTTACTGTGGTTCGGAGGGCAGGTTCTTCGGCTTGGGCGAAGACAGGATTTTTTTCAACGCATTGAGCACTGCGACCACCGAACGCTCAATCCGGGACAGTCGTTCATTCATGATCTCGAGGTCGATGCTGGATTGCTCTTTCAGCACCGTCACAGCCAGGCCATGCAGTTGGGTGTCGTCGAGCTCTTCATCCCCGGCCGGCACATCGAATTCCTGCTGGATGTCACCGATAACTTCCTGAATCTGGAGAGGAGAAAACGCATGCAGCTCTTCCAGATAGCCCATCAGCAGCAACCGATCGCACAGCGTGTTGATCTTGCGCGGAATGCCACCGGTGAACGCATGGATGTCGACGTACGCGCCGTCATCGATGGAGGGGTCGCCCCGCCAGCCTACGGTATGCAAACGGTGTTCGATGTAGGTGCGGGTTTCGGCCGCATCCATTGGGCCCAGATGATAGGTGGCGATGACGCGCTGGCGCAACTGCAGCATTTCCGGACTCAAGAGCGTCTTGCGAAATTCCGGTTGGCCGAGTAAAAACGTTTGCAGCAGCGATTTGTCATCTGTCTGAAAATTCGACAGCATTCTTAATTCTTCGACTGTTTGCGGGCTCAGGTTCTGTGCTTCGTCGACGACGAGCAATGCGCGCTTGCCACTCTGGTCGCATCGACGCAAGAATTGTTCGATCCGTGTCAGCAATGTTGCTTTGCTCGCTCCTTCGAATTGCAGTCCGAATGCGCCGGCAACCATACGGAGCGTATCGTCGGAATTGAGATGGGTGTTCACGATCTGTGCAGCAAGAATTTTGTCGGAATCGAGCTCCCGAAACAGGTTGCGTACCAGCGTGGTTTTGCCCGCGCCGACTTCGCCGGTGATGACAATGAAGCCTTCACCTTGCGACAGGCCGTATTCAAGATAGGCCATGGCCCGCTTGTGGCCCTTGCTGCCGAAATAGAATGACGGATCCGGCTTAAGCTGGAACGGCTTGGCAGTCAGGCCATAGAATGACTCATACATCGCGTTCGCCCCTTAGAATTTCGCAAACACGGATGCTGTGATGGCGTTTTCCCGAATATCGCCGCCGAGTACGTCCGAGCTTTGTTGGGAATGGCGTAGTGCGAGCGATCCGGTGAGCTTGTTCTGGAATTGCCGCGACAGTGATAGGCGAAGTGACTTGTAATTGTCGACCCGGGCTGTCGTCAGAGACGTTGTACGCGTGGCATTCACGTCCGCCAGCGCGCTGATGCTCGACGACAGACGCATGTTCCACACCGCGGCGCCACCGATCTGCTTGTTGCTGTCGTTTAGACTGCTTAACGGCGAGTTGACTGGTCCGCTCGATCCTGACCGTACCGACTCCGCGGTACGCCGAGTATCGAACACACTCAGGACAATCGTGTTGCGCACACCGTTGAGCGCTAGGGAACCCTGCAGGCTTTTCTGCAAGAAGTAAGTATTGGTCAACGAATTGATTGGGTTCGCCAAGCTCGCCGGCAATCCTGTTTGCAGGATCAGGGCATTGACGACCTGAGCGCGGGTAGCAGGATCGGGAATCTGCGCAGAATACAGCTGATCCAGGAACGAAAAGGTGCTGATCGTCGACTGCGCCGAAAATTGCTGCTGCGCGGTAGTGATGTCCTCGGCATAGCTGACACGAAAAACCGCATTGCGGGCGCGATGATCTGCCTGCAGCGAGTATGTCCGGCCGAAAAACCGATGCCCCACCATAGCGGTGACGTTGGTGCGCGACGTAGGTTTCCAGATGAATCCGGCGTTGTAATACACGCCGTTCGTAGGCTGGTCGCCGATCGACACGTAGGTTTCCTTTTCATACCCGACCGCCGCGGTCGTGCTGAAATTCGGTGTCAGGAAGTAGCGTAAGTCGGCGTTAAGGTTGTCCTGTTCGACGCTTGGCTGATTGCTGGCCTTCGCTCGTTGCGCGGAGCCTCTCAAACCCAAGGTAATTTTCGACGATGACTCGCCGCTTGTGAGCGAAAAATTCACACGATCCGTGTTGCTAGGGCTTAGCAGGTCGGAACCAGAGTTGACTGACTCGTGCGTGTAACGAACTTCCGAGAACGCCTTGCTGCCGAACGAGTGGCGCAGGTAGGGACTGATGCTGTAGCTGAGCACGTCCGTGCGGTTGTTGTTAATGTTGATGTTGTTGGCCGACTGGGGCCCGAATGCCGAAATGTCCTGCTGGCCGATGCCACCCCTGGCATCGAGGAAAAACAGATTGCGGATCAGCTCCGCGTTCATCGTGGCGCTCAACTGATTGGCAAGTGACGTGCCGCCGCTGCCGTGCAGGTAAGTCGTTCCCTCCAAAGAATAAATGACGCTCAGTTTCAAGCGTGGGCTGTTGGATGTGATGGTGAAGCCTGGGGCGACCTGAGTGACGAAATCGCTATGTTCCATGCCGCGGGTTGCGAGGGAAACGTTGTCCGTGTAGGTTTCGGTCGCACTAACTGTCGGCGTGAAGCGCCACTCGGCTGCGTGAACCGTCGGGAAAGCAACCGTCGTCGCTGCTGCCGCAGCGATCGCGATCGATCGCCGCCGCAAGCGGCGCAGTCCGGCGTGCCTTGGTCGAATATCAGTTGTAGTAATAACCATAATTCTCTTGTCCCGGGAAACTTCTGGCTTTGTTGTAGACCAGATTGACGTTGCTGCAGGCTTCTAGCTGACTGAGCGCGTTCTTAACAGCGTGCATGGTCGTGGTCTCTGCTTCCACAACCACCACGATCTGGCCCATTTGACTGGCCAGCACACGCGCCTCGGACGTCAGCAGCAGCGGCGGCGAGTCGAAAATCACTAGCCGGTCCGGGTAACGGGATGCAATTTCGTCGAGCAGCTTGCTCATGGTCTGGCTGGCCAGAAGCTCGGTCGCATGTCGGTGATTCTTCCCGGCTGGCAGAATCGTCAGCGTGTCGATATTGGTTTTCAAAAGGACGTCAGAGACGTCGAGTCGTGGGTCGAGCAATACGTCCATCAACCCGGCTTCGGCCTTCAGGCCAAGCGTGCGTAGTACAGACGGGCGGGCCACGTCTGCGTCGACCAGCAACACGGTGTGATCGAGCTCCATGGCGATGCTGATGGCGAGATTGATGGCACTGAAGGTCTTGCCTTCGCCCGGCAAGGCACTGGTCACCATGATCAGATTGTTGCGATTGACCGGACGGCCATCCTTGGAAAACGCATTGTCGATCAGCGGCCGTTTGATGGCGCGGAATTCTTCCGCCACAGGATTGCGGCCGCCGTCGGACATCGCGGTACTGGAAACGCCCAGCCGTGCCAGGTCGATCTCGATCCGTTTGGCCGAAGTACGCGCCGGTGCGGTGTTTTGATCGCTCGGAGCGACAGGTGCCGCGCTCGCCGGTGTCGTTACATCCGGCGTTGGAGTGATCGGCGCATTGTCGGTCGCGAGAGTGGTCGCACTGTCGATCGTTGCAATCAGCAGCACGGGGGTGTCCGGCGCTGTACTGGCTGCGAGTGCCGGGGAGGCTTCTGCGTTGGCTGCGGCCACTTCCGCTGCTGCAGCTGCAACCCGTTCCGGCAGCAACTGCGCGACGCCTCCGACCCGAGCCTCGTTTGAGGCAGCATCCGCCTTCTTCTGGTCGAGCTTGCTGATCGCCTTTTCGATAATACTCACAAGTATCCTCCGTTGAATGCTTCCGATGACATGCTCCAGGCATCGTCTACCCTCGCCCATGCCGCTTGTTCAGGCTTGTGCGGTTTTCACCGCCGGCCATGCCTTGTCATAGCTTGAGCAGCAACTTCGCCATTGCACCACCATAAGCGAGCACCAAGAAACCGAATGCGAGGCTGAAGGCCACCATGCTGGTTCGTTTGCCGGCCAGTTGCTTCGCGCTCCAGTTCATGGAAACCGAACCCAGCACTGGCAGTCCGGTGACTTCGCGCAGCGATGCCTGGCTCATGAAGGTCGGCCGGATCTGGCTCATCAGCAGCGCTGTCGCGAGTCCGGCAACCAGCGCCGCAGCGAAAGCAATCGATACCAGTAATGGGCGGTTCGGACCGATCGGCGTCGACGGCACTACCGGGGGATCGACGATCCGAAAGCTCATCATCTCGGTAGTCGAGCTCAGGTTTCCGGATAACTTGGCCGCCTCGCGGCTCGCTACTAGTTTTTCGTAATTCGCTTTGTTCACTTGGTAATCCCGATTCAACTGGGAAAATTGCGATTCGATTTCCGGCCCGATACGGCTGGCCGATTTGATCCGCGCGATGCGGGCCGAATACTCCTCCACCCGTGCCCGCATGGATGCAACACGCGCTTCCGCGTCTGACAACGCAACTTTCAGCTGCTGCAGCATTGGCGTATAGTTCCGGCCGATCTCGCCGGTCGGTTTCCTGACCTTGGCCTCTTCGACCTTGCGCGCCTCGAGTTGCGCAATCAGTCGTTTGGCGGCGACGATGTCGGGATGCTGCTCGGTAAACTGCAATCGCAACGCGTCCATGCTCTTGTTCAGGCTTTCGATCCGCGCATCGATTTCCGGATTGGCGACGGCGCCGGTACCGGCAGTACCTTGCTCGGTTCCGAACGACGGTTCCTCGCCCGCAATTTCCTTCTTGATCGAATTGCGCGCCTGTTCCGCCTCTGTCAACTCCAGTCTTGCCTGGTTCAAAAAGCCAATAGTTTCCCCAAGCTTGGAACCGAAATCGCCACCTTGCGCGGCCAATAGTTCGCTGTTGCGTAACTTGAAGTCCTTCAAGGCGTTTTCCGCGACGACCAGGCGTTGTTCGTATTCTTTGATCTGTTCGTCGATGAAGCGCACGGCCTTGACCGAATCCTGCTTCTTGTCCCCGTAGCTTCCTTCAACGAAGATCGTTAATAGCGATTGCACTACATTCTTGACCGTCTGCGGATCCTTGTAGGTGTAGCTGATGGAATAGATGTCGTCGTTGCTGGTGCCGAAAATGCGGATTTGTGACATCAGTTCGTCAACCATTTTCTCGTGCTCCTTGGTCGATGTCGTCTTTAGGTCCAAATCCACCATGCGGATCACGCGCTCGACGTTTGGCCGGCTGATCAATGTCCGGCTCATGATCGACACTTGCTGATCGACGTTGGGCAAGGTGGTCATGCCAGAAAGCAACGGCTTCAGGATCGACTGCGTGTCCACGTAAACACGCGCGGAGGACTGATAACT
>JACMOV010000135.1 GCA_014377845.1 Herminiimonas sp. | reverse complement strand
TTCGATATCTTGTAACCGTTCAGATGCAGGATCGGCAGCACTGCGCCGTCGCCGACCGGGTCGAGGAATTTGTTGGAGTGCCAGGCGGTGGCCAGCGGACCGGTCTCGGCCTCGCCGTCGCCGATCACGCAGGCGACGATCAGCTCCGGATTGTCGAACACGGCGCCGAAGGAATGGCTGAGCGAATAACCGAGCTCGCCGCCTTCGTGGATCGAACCCGGACATTCCGGCGACACATGACTCGGTATACCGCCCGGGAAGGAGAACTGGCGGAACAGCTTTTGCAAACCGGCCTCATCCTGGCTGATGTCGGGATAGATTTCGCTGTACGTCCCTTCCAGATAAGTATTGCCGACCAGGGCGGGGCCGCCGTGGCCGGGGCCGGACACGTAGATCATGTCGAGGTCGTATTGCTTGATGATGCGATTGAGATGCACGTAAATGAAATTCTGTCCCGGCGTGGTACCCCAGTGCCCGAGCAGCATGTGCTTGATGTCGGCCAGTGTCAAGGGACGGCGCAGCAGCGGATTATCGTAGAGATAGATCTGCCCCACCGCGAGATAATTGGCGGCGCGCCAGTAGGCGTCCATCTTGGCAAGCAGATCGGACGCAAGTACGGGCAGGTTCATTTAGAAATCTCCAGTCAGTTTCAGTGTCATTGGCAGGCAGTGCAATCACAGGTGACCGTATGGCTTACGCGCCGCTTTCCATGGCCGCGCTGTACTGCCCGCGGCGCGCGGCGCCATTGCAATCGGCGCGATGCACGAGCGCGCGCTGCGCCGCCGCTACATTGCCTGCCTCGCCGCGCCACAGCGCCAGCGCCGGTTCCTGGATGGCGCGTGCGAACGAGAATGTCAGCGCCCACGGCAGCGGCAGCCGGCGCGGCGCATGCATGGCGTTCAGACGCGCCGACGCCATCTCGGGTGACTGTCCACCCGACAGGAAGGCAATCGCGGGCACCGCGGCTGGCACCGTACGCAACAGGCAGCGCAGGGTCGCATCGGCAATGGCGTCGATGCCATCCTGCTGCGCGGCGGCCAGGCCCGGCAGTACCATGTTTGGCTTGAGCACCATGCCTTCGAGCAGCACGCCCTGCGCCTGCAGTTGCCCGAACACGACATGCAGCACCTGCTCGGTCACGCGCTCGCACATGCCGAGGGTGTGGTCGCCGTCCATCAGCACTTCCGGCTCCACGATCGGCACCAGCCCGGCCTCCTGACACAGTGCCGCGTAGCGCGCCAGGGCATGGGCATTGGCATCGATGCAGGCGACGCCCGGCAAGCCCGCGCCGATCGCGATCACCGCGCGCCACTTGGCGAAACGCGCGCCCAATTGCCGGTAGTCGGCCAGCCGCTGGCGCAATCCGTCGAGCCCTTCGGTGACTTTTTCACCGGGGTGTCCGGCCAGATCTTGGGCGCCAGCGTCGACCTTGATGCCGGCCACGATGCCCTCGTCGGCCAGCGCCTGCGCGAAGGGCAGGCCGGCCAGCGTTTGCTGGCGAATCGTTTCGTCGCTCAGGATGGCGGCGGCAATGCTGCGGTTCAGGCCCGGCGCGCCGACGATCAGGTCGCGATAGGCACGCCGCATCGCCTCGGTCTGCGCAATGCCGTGCGCGGCGAAACGCTTGTTGCAGGTCGGGTTGCTTTCATCCATCGCCAGCAGGCCCTTGCCTGCTGTGGTCATCGCCTGTGCGGTCAGGGTCAATTCGTTGATGTTCATGAACGTGCGCTCCTGTCGGGGGACACCAGATCTTTCAGTGTCGGGTTGAACCAGGGGCCGTCGGCAGCAATCAATGCATCGGCCGCCGCCGGGCCCCAGCTGCCGGGCGAATAAGACAGTGCCGGGCCGTGTTCGCTCAGCACCGGCTCGACCACGGCCCAGGCCGCCTCGACCGCGTCCTCGCGCGTGAACAGGGCGCCGTTGCCGTCGATGGCGTCGCCCAGCAAGCGTTCGTAGGGGGTTTCCTGTTGCGGATGGTCGTTGACCAGATACAGTTCACGCTGGTCACCGATGAATTCTTCGCCGCTGCGCTTGACCCGCGCGGCCAGCGCCACCGCCGAATTGGGTGATAGCCGGAAGCGCAGATAGTTGGGCGTGGCCACATCCGATACCGCATCGGCGAACAGCGCCTGTGGCGGCGGCTTGAGCAAGACCACGATCTCGGCGAACGTTGCGGGCAGGCATTTGCCAGAGCGCAGATACCAGGGCACGCCGCCCCAGCGCCACGAATCGATGTGCAGGCGGATCGCGCAAAAGGTTTCGACATCGGAGGCCGACGCCACGCCCGGCTCGTCGCGGTACCCGGCGTACTGGCCTCGGACCACGTCCTGTGGCGTGAGCGCACGCATGGCGCGCAAGACGTCGGCCGTCTCGCCATGCACGGCGCCGAAGCCACGATAGCTTGGCGGCTCCATGGCCAGCAACGCCACGATCTGGAAGAGATGGTTTTGCACCACGTCGCGCAGGCAGCCGGCGCTCTCGTAGAAATTGCCGCGCCCTGCCACGCCGAAGGTCTCGGCCAGCGTCACCTGCACGCTGGCCACATAGTTACGGTTCCAGATCGGTTCCAGGAAGGCGTTCGCAAAGCGGAAATAGAGGATGTTCATGATCGCTTCCTTGCCGAGGAAGTGATCGATGCGGAAGATCGCATCTTCGGCAAACACGGCCCGCGCTGCGGCGTTGAGCTGGCGCGCCGACGCCAGGTCGCGCCCGAACGGTTTTTCGACGATCACGCGGGCCTGCGCGGCGAGTCCTGCGCTGGCCAGTCCGCCGATGACGGTCTCGAACAGCGACGGCGGGATCGCCAGGTAGTGGGCCGGGCGCACCGCCGCCCCAAGCGCTGTCTTGAGCGCCGTGAAGGTCGCCGGAGCGTTGTAGTTGCCGCTCACGTAGTGCAGCTGCGCCAGCAGATGCTGGAGCGCGGCGCGGTCCTCGACCGGTCCTGCGGCAGCGATGCTGTCGCCGGCGCGCTGACGCAATCTGGCGTCGTCCCATGCCGATGAGGCGACACCGATCACGGGCATGTCGAGCTTGCCGCGTCGCGACAGCGCATACAAAGCCGGAAAGATTTTTTTATAGGCCAGGTCGCCCGTCACGCCGAACACGACCAGGGCGTCGGAACGGGCAAGGGGCTCAAAGTTTTCCATGCGATGCTTCCTCGTACGGTGTGGATCGCGCGGCTGCAGCATGCAGTTCGACCTGGTGGGTCTGGCCATCGTCGATCAGGGTCAGCATCGGGCCGTCCTGCGGTTGACCGTCGAGCGTGATCTGCGGCGTGCCGGTGGTGATGTGCACGCTGATGGCGTAGAGCGTTTCGCGATAGCGGTACTGCAGCGCGAATCCTTCCCAGTCGGGCGGAATGCAGGGCGCAAGGCACAGCTGGTCGCCCTGCACCCGCAGGCCGAGCAACGATTCGAGGCAATAGCGGTACATCCAGCCGGCCGACCCGGTGTACCAGGTCCAGCCGCCGCGTCCGGTGTGCGGCGGGTACGCATAGACGTCCGAGGCGAGTACGTAAGGTTCGGTCTTGTAGCGCAGGACCGCTGCCGCCGAATCGGCATGGTTGATCGGCATGAGCATCTGATACAACTGCCAGGCACGGTTCGCGTCGCCCAGGGCCGCGTAGGCCATGCCGGCCCAGACCGCAGCATGGGTGTACTGGCCGCCGTTCTCGCGCACGCCCGGCAGATAGCCCTTGATGTAGCCGGGGTTCGGCTCGGCATGGTCGAAAGGCGGCGCCAGCAGCTGCACCAGCGCTGCATCGGCGCGCACCAGATGCTGCTCCAGCGCGTCCATGGCCTGGCCGGCACGCTGCGGATCGGCCACGCCCGACAGTACTGCCCAGCTTTGCGCGATCGCGTCGATCCGGCATTCGCTGTTGGCAGCCGAACCGAGCACGCTGCCGTCGTCGAACCACGCGCGCAAGTACCACTTGCCGTCCCAGGCGCTGCGCTCGATCGCCTCGGCCAGCGCCTTGCATTGCTCGCGGCAGCGGGCGGCGAACGCCGGATCATCGCGCTGCTCGGCCAATGCGCCGAATTCGCCAAGCACCTTGCAGAGAAAAAAAGCCAGCCAGACGCTTTCGCCCTTGCCGCCGATGCCGACCAGGTTCATGCCGTCGTTCCAGTCGCCCGACCCCATCAGTGGCAAGCCATGCGCGCCGAAACGCAGCCCGTGCTCGATGGCGCGCACGCAATGCTTATACAACGTCGCGGTCTGCGCCGAGAGGGTCGGCAGTTCATAGCAATCCTTGCCGTCCTGCGGGCGATTGCCCTCGATAAAGGGCAGTACCTCGTCGAGCACCGCGGCGTCGCCGCTGGCCTGCACGTAGCGGCAACAGGCCAGCGGCAGCCACAGGTAGTCGTCCGAACACAGCGTGCGCACGCCCCTGCCCGACGGCGGATGCCACCAGTGCTGCACGTCGCCCTCGGGGAATTGACGTGCGGCGCAGCGCAGCAGATGCGCGCGCACCAGCGCCGGCACCGCATGCACCAGCGCCATCACGTCCTGCAGTTGATCGCGAAAGCCGAAGGCGCCGCTGGACTGGTAAAAGGCATTGCGCGCCCACAGCCGGCACGCCAGCGTCTGATACACCAGCCAGCCATTGGTCATGATGTCGAAGCGGCGATCGGGCGTTTTCACCTGCACCGTTCCCAGCGTG
>JACMOV010000020.1 GCA_014377845.1 Herminiimonas sp. | reverse complement strand
GACGCTGCCGCTCTCCGTCACGGTATTCGTCCTGGCGATGTTTCGCCATGCCTTGTTCAACGGCGGCATCCCGTATCAGACCTGGATCGAGTTTGCCCTGAGTACGCCGGTCGTGCTGTGGGCCGGCTGGCCATTTTTCGTACGCTGGGCGCAGTCGCTGATGCATCGCAGTCCGAACATGTGGACGCTGATCGGCAGTGGCGTCGGCGCTGCATACGGCTACAGCGTGGTAGCGGCACTGGCGCCGGGAATCTTCCCGCCGACCTTTGCCGAGCACGGCAACGTGAATGTGTATTTCGAGGCTGCGGCGGTGATCGTGTCGCTCACGCTGCTCGGCCAGATCCTGGAACTGCGTGCCAGGTCGCAGACATCGGCGGCCATCAAGTCGCTGCTGGGCCTGTCGCCCAAGACGGCCCGGCGCATCCAGCCGGATGGCAGCGAAGAGGACGTGCCGTTGTCGAACGTGCATATCGGCGACAAGTTGCGGGTGCGTCCCGGCGAAAAAGTGCCGGTCGACGGCATCGTGCTCGAGGGTGAAAGCGCAGTCGATGAATCGATGCTGACCGGCGAACCGGTGCCGGTGACGAAGCGCCCGCAGGACCATGTCTTCGGCGCTACGGTCAACGCCAGCGGCAGCCTGGTGATCCGTGCCGAAAAAATCGGTTCGCAAACGATGCTCTCGCAGATCGTGCAGATGGTGTCCCAGGCCCAGCGTTCCAGGGCGCCGATGCAGCATCTCGCCGACGTGGTCGCCAGGTACTTCGTCGTCATCGTCGGCAGCATCGCCTTGCTCACCTTGCTGGTCTGGGGCTTCTTCGGTCCGCAGCCGAGCTGGGTATTCGGTTTCGTCAATGCGGTCACCGTGCTGATCATTGCTTGTCCGTGCGCGCTCGGCCTGGCGACGCCGATGTCGATCATGGCCGCAACCGGTCGCGCGGCAACGCAGGGAGTGCTGTTTCGCGACGCGGCAGCGATCGAGCGGATGCGCTCGGTCGATACGCTGATCGTCGACAAGACCGGTACGCTGACCGAAGGCAAACCTGCATTCGACCGGGTGGTGCCGGCAGCCGGATTCGACACTGCCCAGGTGTTGCAGATTGCAGCCAGCATCGATCAGGGCAGCGAACATCCCCTGGCCAAAGCCATCGTCGACGAAGCCCGGCGCCAGAAAGCCGAACTGAGCAAGCCGGAAAGCTTCGAATCGGCCAGCGGGATCGGGGTTCGGGGCCGGGTCGACGGCCGCAGCATCGCGCTTGGCAATACCGCCTTGATGGATACGGAAAAAGTCGACTGGCACGGACTCGCCGACGACGCAGAAACGCTGCGCACCGAAGGTGCGAGCGTGATGTACCTGGCCGTGGATGGTCAGCTGGCCGGACTGATTGCGGTATCCGATCCGGTGAAGGCCTCGACCGCAGAAGCACTGACCGAACTCAAGGCAACCGGCATCAACGTGATCATGGCCACGGGCGACGGCCTGACGACGGCGAAATCGGTCGGCGCACGATTGGGCATCAGCGAGATCTATGGCGAGGTCAAGCCGCAGGACAAGCTGGCACTGGTGGAGCGGCTGCAGAAAGCAGGCAAGGTGGTGGCGATGGCCGGTGATGGCATCAACGACGCGCCGGCCCTTGCCAAGGCCGATGTCGGCATCGCCATGGGTACTGGAACGGACGTGGCGATCAACAGCGCCCACCTGACCCTGATAAAAGGCGACTTGCGCTCGATTGCGCGGGCCCGTGATCTGTCGGTGGAAACCGTGCGCAACATGTATCAGAATCTGGGGTTCGCCATGGTGTACAACGCACTGGGCATTCCGCTGGCAGCGGGCGTGCTGTATCCGTTCACCGGACATTTGCTCTCGCCGATGGTGGCAGCGCTGGCGATGAGCCTGAGTTCGGTGTCGGTCATCACCAACGCGTTACGTCTGCGCCGCACGCCTGATGCGGTCAAACCCGCGCCCGGCTGAGGCGAGCAGCAACGCCGTACGGATATCCGGAATAAAATGTGGGCGTCCTGCAGCGCACGTTCGCTCGGCCGGTTCGGCAAACGCGCAATGCGTGCTCGCACGCTTATACCGGTCGATTCGCCGCGCCTCGCTTGACATTGCGTGGCCGGATTTTTACCATGTGGTTTCAAGCACTTAACTTCTCTGCAAACAATTGTCGATGTTCTCTCGCTTCGTCATCCTGATTCTGCTGGTTCTGGTGCCGTTCCAGAGCTTTGCTGCGGTCGGCTTGATTGAATGTCAGGCGCCGGGCCTGATTGCGCCAGGCGCTTCTGGCAGCAGCGCACATCATGCGACCGGGAACGGCAATGTGCCTGCGCAGTCGATGCGGCATTCGCATGACGCAGGCATGCCCCATCATGCGGTTACCGGACAGCTGGCCGCAGCGGGTGCGCCTGATGCACATCTTTCGCACCATGTGCACAAGCTGCCCTGCTGCAGCGACGCTCCCATCATTTTTTCCCACGCCCTTCCCGATGGTCCCGGAAGCGAGCGTTTCGTTATGGCCATCGCGCCGCAGGTCGACGGTGTGACGTCGGTCTTCCTGGAAGGGCCCAAGCGGCCCCCTCGTCTGTCGTTTAGCTAGCCTTCACGCTGGATCGGTCCGGCCGTACCGCATCGGTATGGGCCTGCGATCAGGTCGATCAGACGTTTAATCCCTTTTCACGGCTTTATCCTGCAACGTAGCAGTGCTGCCGTGGATCATCAGGAAATCATCATGTCATCTCCTTTCAACTTGGTGCGCCCGGCTGTTGCCGGCGTGCTTCCCGTATCCCCATCGCGGCGTCGGTTCGTGACCGGCTTCGCTGCTGCCGGCGCACTGGCCGGATTGAATCTGTGGCCATCACTTGCGACTGCCGCAAGTCCGCCGGCCGGCCGCGACGTGCTGTCAGGGTCCACCTTCGATCTCGATATCGGCGCGACGCCGGTCAACATCACCGGCAAGGACAGCATCGCCACCGCCGTCAATGGCATGGTCCCGGCGCCGCTGCTGCGCTGGCGCGAGGGCAGTACCGTGACCATGCGGGTCACCAACCGGCTGCCGGTGACGACCTCGATT
>JACMOV010000134.1 GCA_014377845.1 Herminiimonas sp. | reverse complement strand
GTGGTGTAGAGCTAACCGGTTATTAAGCGGCTAGTGCGTACGAGTTATCGTTTGCAGTTAAGTTTTTTCTGGTTGTATTTACGAGGTAGCCAGCCCTCGGTATGCCCTGCGCTGCTTTGCAACCCCTGTCGAAACCAGGTCGCCCCCAAACAGAAATACTATTATAACGCAATAGATGTGGGCCTTCGCTTCCGTTTCAAGTCAGCCGACAGGATGCTTCAATCCGGCCCCTCGGTTCAAGCGTGGCGGGTGCGCGCCTGAACCAGTTGCGCCATTCGCGCCAGGCGCGGCGACTGCGTGGCAGGATTCTGGCGTTGCAGGACGGTGCGAACGAGCGTGAGATAGCGCTTGGCCAGCTGTGGCCGCGCTCGCAGGATCTTCAAGCCCAGGCTGAGGATGCGATTTTCCTTTCTTCTGGCTGCTTCGCGTGTGAAGTGTGTGCGCAGGATCGATTGTGCAGCTGCAGGGTGTGGTTGCCCGGATGCCGGATGGCGTTGACGAGCTGCCTGCGCCCGTTCCGCCCTGGCGACCAGCGTGTGCAGCCGGCCGACAAACACCGCCCGTGACTCGGGATTACGCATGGCGACAGCATGATCGAGAGTCCGGCGAAATCGCTGTGCCTGGGCAGCTTCGAACAGCGGGAAACGGCGCCGTATGTCGGCGGCGAGGCTGTCTGTCAATGGCTCGCGGCCAAGGCTCGCGGGCCTGCCATTCCCTGCTGCGTGAAAGCTTGCCTGGAACGACCGCGGCGACGGGTTGGCTGGATTGCCTGTCGGAACATGCACGGGCAAGGATTGCAGGCGTATCGCTCTGTTTTTTGCAACCGCCGAGGCCTTTCGTGCAATTGCTGCATCGCCACCGGCTTGTGACGGCAGCGTCGGTGTTCTTGTTCCGTGCGAAAAAATGCGATTGAACATGCGGATTCCCTTTGGTTGCGTCGACCTGACCCAACCGGGAATCCTAGCGAACTTGAAACCGGGACCGCTCGACAACACGAAGAACCTTGCGCTGCTGCGCACACCGCCAACCAGCGTGGCGGTTCCGAAGTCAGGTACGGCAAAGATCCAATAGATCGATCAATCCGCGTGGTGTGTCCAGAACGACATCAGCCAGCCACGAACGCGGTTCGGTCATGCCGCAGTAACCCCAGCCGGCAGCGACGGTCGCCATCCCGGCGGCGCGGCCTGCGTCGATATCGCGCAGGTCATCACCGACGTACCAGCAGTTTTCCGGCGACATTGCAATGCGTCGGGCTGCTTCGACGAGCGGAGCAGGATGCGGTTTCGAATGCGCCGTCGTATCGCCGGATACGACGCAGCCCGCATGCGCCAGCCCGATTTGCGGCACCAGGAGCGTGGTCAGATAGCCGGCCTTGTTGGTCACGATGCCCCATGCGATGCTTCTGCACTCAAGTTCGGTCAACAGGGCATTTACGCCATCGAACAAGGTCGAATGTATGGCAATCGCTGCAATATAGTTCGCGATGAATGCGTCACGCAATTCCGGATAGCGTTCATCTTGGGGCGTGATGCCGAACGCCGCGCCGATCAGCCCGCGGGCGCCGGCGGAGGCAACCGGGCGGAGGGCTTCGTAAGGCGCAGGCGCCAGGCCACGGTCGGTGCGCAGCAGGTTGACGGCCGCCGCCAGGTCCGGCGCCGTATCGGCCAGTGTGCCGTCGAGGTCGAACAGGATCGCACCCGGCCGCCGCAGCAGCACGTCACTCGCCACGGCTGGCGCCGATCATGTAGTTGACGCTGGTGTTCTGGTTCAGCGAGTAGATGCGTGTCAGCGGGTTATAGGTCATGCCCTTGACGCCATCGACGTTCAGGCCGGCATTGCGGATGAACTGGCCGAGCTCGCCCGGCTTGATGAACTTGGCAAAATCATGCGTGCCGCGCGGCAGCAGGCGCAGCACGTATTCGGCACCGATGATCGCAAACAGGTAGGCCTTCGGATTGCGGTTGAGTGTCGAAAAAAACACCTTGCCACCTGGCTTGACCAATTGCGCGCAGGCGCGAACGATGGCGGCCGGATCGGGTACGTGCTCGAGCATTTCCATGCAGGTGACGACATCGAATCGGCCCGGCTCGCGCAGCGCCATGTCTTCGGCCGCGATCTTTTCGTAGCGGACCTGCACGCCCGATTCCAGACTGTGCAGATCGGCGACCTTGAGCGCCTTGTCCGACAGGTCGATGCCGGTCACGGTCGCGCCCTTGCGCGCCATTGCTTCGGTCAGGATGCCGCCACCGCACCCGATATCGATCACGGTCTTGCCGGCCAGCGGCACACGGGCGTTGATCCATTCAAGTCGCAGCGGATTGATTTCATGCAGCGGACGGAATTCGGAGGTCGGGTCCCACCAGCGGTGGGCGAGGTCGCTGAATTTTTGCAGCTCTTGCGGATCGGCGTTCATGGAGACCAATTCTGATGTGAAGCCTCGATTTTAACGAGGTTTGCGCCTCTCTGCCGGACCGATGCTGCAGACGAAAAAAAACCCCGCCGAAGCGGGGTTGGATCGTGCTGGAACCGATTACTTGGTACGGGTTCCGACGACTTCGATTTCTACGCGACGGTTCTTTGCGCGGCCAGCGGCGGTCTTGTTGTCAGCGACAGGTTGCTTCTCGCCCTTGCCTTCGGTGTAGACGCGGTTGGCTTCGATACCTTTGGAAACCAGATAGCCCTTGACCGCTTCAGCACGGCGTACCGACAGCTTCTGGTTGTATGCATCGGTACCGATCGAGTCAGTGTGACCGACGGCGATAATGACTTCCAGATTCATGCCTTGCAGTTTCGATGCCAGGTCGTCGAGCTTTGCTTTGCCTTCAGGCTTCAGAACGGATTTGTCAAAGTCGAAGAACGCATCAGCCGCGAACGTTACCTTCTCGGAAACTGGTGCAGGTGGTGGTGGCGGTGGTGGCGCTGGGGTTGGTGCAGGTGCAGCAACGACTGGCGCTGGAGCTGGGGCCGGCTTGGCGATTTCGCCATCGCAACCTGGCACCGCATCTGCAGGCGTCCAGTAACCAGTGCGCCAGCAGAGGCCAAACGGATCGCGAACGATCACGCCACGGCTGTCTTGCACATACGCGCTGGTCGGAGTTTTGGCCTGGATGTTTTCTTGCGCTGATGCTGAAAATGCAACGACTGCGGTCGCAGCGAAGACGAGTTTTCCTAATTTATTCATGTTTCTCCTCTCGGTTGAGATATCCGCAGATGAACTGCGCAACAAATAAGTGACATCAAAGATAGATAGTACCACGTGGTTGAAACATCACATGCAACAATATTGTCTCCATGCAATGGTTTAACTTAGCTCCATTTTGCCACAGCCGCCGGTGCTGGCCTAATGTTGTCAAAAGGCTCAATCGACGATTTTGATTCTTTGTAGGCTTTTCGCAACGAAAGGAGGCTACAAGCTCAAATCGGGCGGTCCAAACCCCGTCTTTTGCACTGCACCAAAGTTGTGATTTCGAAACACTGACATCGTTTTGTCAGTCAAATACGCTGAATTTGCCCATCTTTATGGCAAAAATGCTAAAAAAACAGCCGAGAAATTATCAAAATGATAAGCGACAATGATCGCTACGTGCCAGTTTGTGGGGCATGAATTCCGCAGGCGCCTAATGCGTCGTCATCCCTCGAACTTGGCATGCAGCTGCACAAATGGTCTCCAAACTGCCGCTCTCCCACCCGAACACACCGTTCGATTCTGTGCCGATCCAGGATGTCTCGCGTAACGGCGAACAAGGGCATGACGTTGTTATTTACATAAGCTTTCGGCTGTCCGTGGGCATACCGAAAGCACCGGAAAAGCGCGTTTCGCATGCTAAAATCACGGGTTGAAAAGTAGCTGTAGCGCATCGCGTTGCGTTGCTTGAATGTCAAGATAACTTACGTCAGGATCGGTCTTCTCGCACATGGATCAATTTGCCAAAGAAACAATTCCAATCTCCCTGGAAGAGGAGATGCGCAAAAGCTACCTTGACTATGCGATGAGCGTCATCGTCGGTCGCGCACTGCCGGACGTGCGCGACGGGCTCAAGCCAGTGCACCGGCGCGTGCTGTTTGCGATGCATGAAATGAACAACGTCTGGAATCGTCCTTACGTCAAATGCGCCCGGGTCGTCGGCGAGGTGATGGGTAAATACCATCCGCATGGCGACCAGTCGATCTACGACACGCTGGTGCGCATGGCGCAGGACTTTTCGTTGCGCTACACGCTGGTCGATGGCCAGGGCAACTTCGGCTCGGTCGACGGCGACAATGCCGCCGCGATGCGTTACACCGAGTGCCGCCTCGACAAGATCGCCGGCGAGATCCTCGCCGACATCGAGAAGGACACGGTCGATTTCGTCCCCAATTACGATGGCAAGGAGAAAGAGCCATCGGTGTTGCCGACCAAAATTCCGAACCTGCTGATCAACGGTTCGTCCGGCATCGCCGTCGGAATGGCGACCAATATCCCGCCGCACAACCTCACTGAAGTGATCAACGGCGCGTTGCATGTTTTGCGCAACCCGCAATGCACGATCGACGACCTGATCGAGATCATCCCGGCGCCCGACTTCCCGACCGCCGGCATCATCTACGGGATCTCCGGTGTCCGTGACGGTTATCGTACCGGTCGCGGCCGCATCGTCATGCGCGCAAAAACCCATTTCGAGGAATTCGGCAAGGAAGGCCGCACCGCGATCATCGTCGACGAGCTGCCGTACCAGGTCAACAAAAAGTCGCTGCTCGAGCGGATCGCCGAGCTGGTGCGCGACAAGAAGCTCGAAGGCATCTCCGATATCCGCGACGAGTCCGACAAGTCGGGCATGCGCGTGGTGATCGAACTCAAGCGCAACGAAGTGCCTGAAGTGGTGCTCAACAATCTGTACAAGCAGACCACGCTGCAGGACACCTTCGGCATGAACATGGTGGCGCTGGTGGACGGTCAGCCGAAGCTGCTGAACCTGAAGCAGATGCTGGAGTGCTTCCTGTCGCACCGGCGCGAGGTCGTCACGCGGCGCACCGTGTTCGAATTGCGCAAGGCGCGCGAACGCGGCCACGTGCTGGAAGGCCTGGCAGTGGCGCTGGCCAACATCGACGATTTCATCGCCATCATCAAGGCGGCGCCGACGCCGCCGGTGGCCAAGGTGGAACTGATGGCGCGGCCATGGGATTCGTCGGTGGTGCGTGAGATGCTGGCCCGCACCGGTACCGAGAGCGCCGGCGGCATCGCTGCCTTCCGCCCGGAAAACCTGCCGAAGCACTACGGCATCCAGCCGGATGGCCTCTACAAGCTGTCGGATGACCAAGCCCAGGAAATCCTGCAGATGCGCCTGCAGCGCCTGACCGGTCTGGAGCAGGACAAGATCGTCAATGAGTACAAGGATGTGATGGCGCAGATCGCCGACCTGCTCGACATCCTGTCGAAGCCGGAGCGCGTCACCGTCATCATCACCGACGAGATGGCCGCCATCAAGAACGAGTACGGCGATGGCGCCAAGGACGTGCGCCGCTCGCACATCGAACTCAACGCAACCGATCTCGGCACCGAGGACCTGATCACGCCGCAGGACATGGTCGTGACGCTGTCGCACACCGGCTACATGAAGTCGCAGCCGGTCTCGGAATACCGTGCGCAGAAACGCGGCGGCCGCGGCAAGCAGGCCATGGCCACCAAGGAAGACGACTGGATCGACCAGCTCTTCATCGCCAACACGCATGACTACATCCTGTGTTTCTCGAACCGCGGGCGGATGTACTGGCTCAAGGTGTGGGAAGTACCGCAGGGTTCGCGCAATTCGCGCGGCAAGCCGATCGTCAACATGTTCCCGCTGCAGGATGGCGAGAAGATTACCGTGGTGCTGCCGGTGCAGGGTGAAAACCGCAGCTTCCCGGACGACCGCTTCATCTTCATGTCAACCAGCCTCGGCACGGTCAAGAAGACGCCGCTGTCGGATTTCAGCAATCCACGCAAGGCCGGCATCATCGCGGTCGACCTGGACGACACCGATTTCCTGATCGGCGCCGCGCTGACCGACGGCAAGCATGACGTGATGCTGTTCTCGGACTCCGGCAAGGCAGTGCGCTTCGATGAAAACGACGTGCGTCCGATGGGCCGCACCGCCCGCGGCGTGCGCGGCATGAACCTGGAGGAGGGCCAGCAGGTCATCGCCCTTCTGGTCGCCGAAAATGAAACCCAGTCGGTGCTGACCGCGACCGAAAAAGGCTACGGCAAGCGCACGCCGATTACCGAGTACACCCGCCATGGCCGCGGCACCAAGGGCATGATCGCGATCCAGACCAGTGAGCGCAACGGCAAGGTCGTCGCCGCCACGTTGGTCGAAACCACCGACGAGATCATGCTGATCACGACCGGCGGCGTGCTGATCCGCACCCGGGTGTCCGAGATCCGCGAGATGGGCCGGGCGACCCAGGGCGTGACCCTGATCGCGGTCGAGGACGGCACCCGGCTCAAGGGTCTGCAGCGCATCGTCGAAGCCGATGTCGAAGCCGAAATCGAAGCGGCAGCCGATGCCGAAGTCGTCGGCGACATCAATGCCGCCGCCAGCGAAGGCACCGAGGATACCGGGGAAGGCACGGAAAACACGGGCGACGCGGGGGACGAATGACCCGGGCCTACAACTTTTCCGCCGGTCCGGCGGTCATGCCCGAGGAAGTGTTGGAGCAGGCTGCCGCCGAGATGCTCGACTGGCACGGCAGCGGCATGTCCGTGATGGAGATGAGTCATCGCGGGCGTGAATTCACGTCGATCATCGACACCGCCCGCGCCGATCTGCGCGCCCTGCTGGCGGTGCCGCCGGAGTACAAGATTCTGTTCCTGCAGGGGGGCGGCCTTGGTGAAAACGCGATCGTGCCGATGAACCTGGTCGGCCGTAAATCCAAGCCGGCGACGATCGACTTCATCCAGACCGGTTCCTGGTCGGTGAAGTCCTCCGCCGAGGCCAGGAAGTATGCCAATGTCCACATCGCGGCAAGCGCTGCGGGCGGCAAGTTCACGCACATCCCGGAGCGCTCGACATGGAAGCTGTCGGCCGATCCGGCGTATGTCCATGTCTGCACCAACGAGACCATCGATGGCATCGAATTCGGCGATGCGCCCGATGTCGCCGCCGATACGGGCGGGGCGCCGCTGGTGGCCGACATGTCGTCCCATATCCTGTCGCGTGCGATCGACGTCTCACGGTATGGCGTGATCTTCGGCGGCGCGCAGAAGAACATCGGGCCGGCCGGACTGACGATGGTGATCGTGCGCGAAGACCTGCTTGGTCACGCGCTACCGATTTGCCCATCCGCATTCAACTGGAAGATCGTCGCCGACAACGATTCGATGTTCAACACGCCGCCGACTTATGCGATTTACATTGCCGGACTGGTGTTCCAGTGGCTCAAGCGCCAGGGCGGGGTCGCTGCCATGGAGCAGCGCAACATCGCCAAGGCGGCGCTGCTCTACGATTACCTCGATGCCACCGATTTTTATGAAAGCCGGGTCGATCCGAAAGTCCGATCCCGCATGAACGTGCCGTTTTTCCTGGCGGATGAAACCTTGAACGACGCTTTTCTGAATGGCGCGAAAGAACGCCGGCTCCTGCAGCTCAAAGGCCACAAGTCGGTCGGCGGCATGCGCGCATCGCTCTACAACGCGATGCCGCTTGCCGGCGTTGCCGCGCTGGTCGATTACATGCGCGAATTCGAAAGGACTCGCGGATGAGCGACAATAAACTCACGCCCTTGCGCGAGAAGATCGATGCGATCGATGCCCAGATCCTGGAGCTCCTGAATCAGCGCGCCCGCGTCGCCGAAAAAGTCGGCCACGTCAAGGCCGAAACCAATGCGCCGGTGTTTCGCCCGGAACGCGAGGCGCAGGTGCTGCGTGCCGTCGCAGAGCGCAATCCGGGCCCGATGCACGGCGGCGACGTGCAGACCATCTTCCGCGAAATCATGTCGGCTTGCCGGGCGCTCGAAAAACGCGTCACGGTCGCCTACCTGGGGCCGGCCGGCACCTTCAGCGAGCAGGCCGTCTACCGCCAGTTCGGCCAGGGCGTGCATGCAATGCCGTGCGCGTCGATCGACGAAGTGTTTCGTGCTGCCGAAGCCGGTACCGCCGATTTCGGCGTGGTCCCGGTCGAGAACTCCTCGGAAGGCGCGATCAACCGCACGCTCGACCTGTTGTTGCAGACCACCCTGTCGATCAGCGGCGAAGTCTCGATCCAGGTGCACCACAGCCTGATGACTCGCACCGGCAGCATGGATGGCGTGACACGGGTAATCGCGCATTCGCAGGCGCTGGCGCAGTGCCAGGTCTGGCTGACGCAGAATTACCCGGGGCTGGAGCGCCAGGCGGTTGCCTCCAACGGCGAGGCAGCCCTGATGGCCAGCGAAGATCCTACGGTTGCCGCGATTGCCGGCGAGTTCGCCGGGCAACGCTACAATCTGCAGGTGGTCAACGCGCACGTGCAGGACGATCCGCACAACCGTACCCGCTTCGCCGTGATCGGTCGCCTGCGCACCACGCCGAGCGGCGTCGACCACACCTCGCTGGTACTGTCGGTCTCGAACCGGGCGGGTGCGGTGTACAACCTGCTCGCGCCACTGGCGGCAAATGGCGTGTCGATGACGCGTTTCGAGTCGCGGCCTGCGCGCATGGGAACTTGGGAATATTATTTCTACGTCGATGTCGAGGGCCATGCAAACGACGAGCGGGTCGCCAAGGCGCTGGTAGAGCTGCAGCAGAATGCGGCGTTCTTCAAGGTGCTCGGTTCTTACCCTGTAAGCCGGTAGGTACCACGCAACACGCAGCCCCGGTCGCCTCAAGTTTGTGTCGCGATCGGATTTCCAGGCTGCGCGAGGCAGGCACCAAGGTTTGCGACGTGTTACCAGTCTGATTCACCAAGTCTGATTCACGCAGTCTGATTCACGCAGTCTGATCAACTTCCGGACGTTTCGCAGAAGCGAGTGTCCACAATCTGGAATCCACCATGTCCTTACAGTTCGGTCCCGAGTATGTCCGCGCCCTGGCCCCTTACCAGGGCGGCAAGCCGATCGCCGAAGTCGCCCGCGAATTCGGTCTCGATGTGTCCACGATCGTCAAGCTGGCCTCGAATGAAAATCCGCTCGGCATGCCGGCGTCGGCGCGCCAGGCCATGCTCGATGCGATGGCCGATATCGGCCGTTATCCGGATGCCAATGGTTTCGATCTGAAGGCGGCGATCACCGCGAAATACGGCGTGCCGCAGGACTGGATCACGCTGGGCAATGGCAGCAACGACATCCTCGAACTGGCCGCGCGTGCGTTCGTGCAGCCGGGTCAGTCGATCATCTATTCCCAATATTCGTTCGCGGTCTACGCCCTGGCGGCGCAGGCAGTCGGCGCCCGCTCGCTGGTGGCCCCCACCGTCGCCTACGGGCATGACCTGGATGCGATGGCCGCTGCGGTCACCGGTGACACGAAACTGATCTACGTCGCCAATCCGAACAATCCGACCGGTACCTTCGTCACTGCGGCGGCGATTGAAGCGTTCCTCGGCAAGATACCGCCGCAGGTGGTGGTGGTCCTCGATGAAGCCTACAACGAGTACCTGCCGGCCGAAGTGCAGTACGAATCGATCGGCTGGGTGCAGCGCTTTCCGAACCTGCTGGTGTCGCGCACCTTGTCGAAGGCTTACGGGCTGGCCGGATTGCGGGTCGGTTTCGGCATCGCACAACCCGGCATCACCGATCTGCTCAACCGGATCCGGCAGCCATTCAATGTCAATTCGATGGCGCAGGCGGCAGCCATCGCCGCATTGAACGACACCGAATTCCTGCACAAAAGTGCGGCGTTGAATGCTGCCGGTTACGCGCAGCTGACGACGGAATTCGATGCGCTGGCGCTCGAATACGTGCCTTCGTACGGCAACTTCGTGCTGGTGCGGGTCGGCAGCGACGACGGCGCCGGTGCGCGGGTCAATCTGGCGTTGCTGCAGCAGGGCGTGATCGTACGACCGGTCGGTAATTACGGCCTGCCGCAATGGCTGCGGATTTCGATCGGGCTACCAGAAGAAAATGCCGCTTTCATCGCCGCTCTGCGGCGTGCGCTGGCCTGAAGGATGCAACGCCGTGCTTGAAAAAATCGCGATCTTCGGCGTCGGTCTGATCGGCGGCTCGTTCGCCCTGGCGCTGAAACAGGCGGGGGCCGTGCGCCATGTGGTCGGCGTCGGCCGCACACCCGCGGTACTGGAGCGGGCGCTGCAGCTCGGCATCGTCGATCAGGCCACGACGTCGGTTGCGCAGGCGGTCGATGGTGCCGACCTGATCCTGATCGCGACCCCGGTGGCGCAGACCGGCGCGATCCTCGCTGCAATCGCGCCGCTGCTGCAGGCACAGACAGTGGTGACCGATGCCGGCAGCACCAAGAGCGACGTGGTGGTAGCCGCGCGCATTGCGTTGGGCGACCGGATCGGGCAGTTCGTCCCCGGCCATCCGATTGCCGGGCGCGAAGCCAACGGCCCCGACGCCGCGCTCGCCGATCTCTATGTCGGCAAAAAAGTGGTGCTGACGCCGCTACCGGAAAATCCGGCCGCCAGCATCAGTCGTGTCGCGTCGGCCTGGCAGCAATGCGGCGCCATCGTCCATCGTCTGTCAGCGCAGCAGCACGACCGGATTTTTGCAGCGGTCAGTCACCTGCCGCATCTGCTAGCCTATGCGCTGGTTGACCAGGTCGATCGCACGCCGGATGCGGACCTGCTGTTTCAGTATGCGGCAAGCGGGTTTCGGGATTTCACGCGTATCGCCGGCTCATCGCCCGAAATGTGGCGCGATATCGCGCTGGCCAACCGTTCTGCGCTACTGTCGGAAATCGACGCCTATGCCGCCCAGGTCGCACGACTGAAGGGATTGCTGATGGAAGCCGACGGCGCCGGATTGCAGGCGCTTTTTACGAATGCACAACGGGCACGGCACGCATGGCTGTCGACCATCGAGGCCGCCGAGCGGCAAACCAGAACAGGCGGCGACTGAATTGAAACGTTATCCTCATAGCATCGACCTGGCGCCGGCGGCACGCGCGGAAGGCACCGTCCGGCTGCCTGGTTCCAAGAGCATCTCGAACCGCACGCTGCTGCTGGCGGCGCTGGCATGCGGCAGTACCGAGATCATCGAACTGCTGGCTTCCGAAGATACCCACGTCATGCTCGCGGCACTGCAGAAGCTTGGCGTCGACTGGACGCAGCACCATGTCGGTGACGTGCCCGGCCAGGACTACACGGTGCACGGCGTGCAGGGCCGCTTCCCGGTGCACCATGCTGATCTGTTCATGGGCAATGCCGGTACCGCGATCCGGCCGCTGACTGCCGTGCTGGCGGCCGTCGGTGGCGACTACACCCTGCATGGCGTGGCGCGCATGCACGAGCGGCCGATCGGCGACCTGGTCGATGCGCTCAATGCGGTCGGGGCGCGCATCGACTACACCGGCACGCAGGGATTCCCGCCCCTGCATATCCAGCGCGGCCAGATCACGGCGCGCCACCTGCAGGTGCGTGGCAACGTCTCGAGCCAGTTCCTGACGGCGCTCCTGATGGCGGCGCCGCTGATGGCGCGCGACGCGCCGGTGCTGATCGAGGTGGTCGGCGAACTGATCTCCCGGCCGTATATCGAAATCACGCTCAACCTGATGCAGCGTTTCGGCGTGGTGGTTGAGCGGCATGACTGGCAATCCTTCACCATCCTGCCGGGTCAGCAGTACCAGAGCCCGGGCCGCATCCATGTCGAAGGCGACGCCTCGTCGGCATCGTACTTCCTTGCCGCCGGTGCGATTGCCGGCGGACCGGTCCGGGTGCAGGGCGTCGGCCAGGGCAGCATCCAGGGCGATGTGCGTTTTGTCGATGCATTACGCCAGATGGGCGCCACGATCACGATGGGCGACAACTGGATCGCGTGCCGCGGCAACGGCGTGCTGCGCGCGATCGATGCCGATTTCAACCACATACCGGACGCTGCCATGACGATCGCGGTGGCCGCCCTGTACGCTGATGGTACCAGCGTGCTGCGCAATATCGGTAGCTGGCGCGTCAAGGAAACCGACCGCCTCGCCGCCATGGCGACGGAATTGCGCAAGCTCGGCGCCGCCGTGGAGGAGGGTGACGACTATCTCAGCGTGACACCGCCGCTGATGCTCACACCCGCCACCATCGACACCTACGACGACCACCGCATGGCGATGTGTTTTTCGCTGGCCTCGCTCGACGGCGCGGCGCGGCCCGGCGCACGAGTGCGGATCAACGATCCGAAATGCGTGGCCAAGACCTTCCCGGACTATTTCGAATCCTTTGCGGCGATCACCGGTACCGACGATGGACCACGATGACATTCCCGTGCTAACCATCGACGGCCCGACCGCCTCCGGCAAGGGCACGGTGGCCCAGAAGGTGGCGCGCACGCTCGGCTATCACTACCTCGACTCGGGCGCGCTGTACCGCCTGACGGCGCTGTCGGCGCACCGCAGGCATGTCGACCTCGCCGACGAGCATGCGCTGGCAAAGCTGGCGGCCGATCTGCCATGCAGTTTCAGCGGTGAACATGTCCTGCTGGCCCACGAAGATGTCTCTGACGCGATCCGGGCAGAGGCGGTCGGCAACGCCGCCTCGAGGATCGCCGCGCTCCCGGCCGTGCGCCAGGCGTTGTACGGCTTGCAGCTGCGCTTTCGCACCGGCCCTGGCCTGGTGGCCGACGGACGCGATATGGGAACGGTCCTGTTTCCGCATGCGCCGCTGAAAGTGTTTCTCACGGCAAGCGTCGAGGCGCGTGCCCAGCGGCGGCATAAGCAATTGATTGGCAAGGGTTTTTCTGCTAACATACAAGACCTTCGAAAAGATTTGAGCGAGCGGGACGCGCGTGACGCGAACCGCGCAATCGCACCGCTCAGGCCTGCCGAAGACGCGCATTATCTGGATACTTCCGACATGACGGCCGACGAGGCCGTGCAGGCGGTGCTCGGGTGGTACGCGGCGGTCAGGAAGGCGCATTGAGCGTTGGCTTGGCGGCAGCAACAGGCAGCAAGTGCTTTCAATCAGTCCCAGTTGTCCGTCCGGGCGCCCTGTCCGGCGGATGTTGATAACCTTACCCTCTGTCGGTCGCGTGCTGTGTGGTTCGCATGATCGGTATTGGCCAACCCAGTAAATCCTTTAAACC
The DNA here is from genome assembly GCA_014377845.1 of Herminiimonas sp. Classification (GTDB taxonomy): domain Bacteria; phylum Pseudomonadota; class Gammaproteobacteria; order Burkholderiales; family Burkholderiaceae_D; genus JANXSS01. The sequence continues at coordinate 270 of JACMOV010000134.1, read as the reverse complement.
TATGTCTACTGTAGCTACCTCCCCAGAAACACCCGTTGGTATGGAAAGTTTTGCCGCGCTTTTTGAAGAATCGCTGTCACGTCAGGACATGCGCATGGGCGAAGTGATCTCGGCAGAAGTCGTCCGTCTCGACCACAATTTCGTGATCGTGAACGCCGGCCTGAAGTCCGAAGCCTTCATTCCCATCGAAGAATTCAAGAACGACAATGGCGAACTCGAAGTCAACGTCGGCGACTTCATCTCGGTCGCCATCGAATCGCTCGAAAACGG
>JACMOV010000133.1 GCA_014377845.1 Herminiimonas sp. | reverse complement strand
GAGATAGATTTCGAAGATGCGCTCTTTGTCCATCCAGAATTCAAGCATGTAGGCAATCACGAATTCCTGCGCTTTGCGGACATAGCTGCGGTCGCCCGACAAAAAAAGGTTCTTGGCCAGTTGTTGGGTGATGGTCGAGCCGCCGGCGACGACTTTGCCTTTTTTGGCATTCTTGGCATAGGCTTTTTCCAGCGATTGCCAGTCGACTCCCTCGTGTTCGGAAAAATGCGAATCTTCGGCAGCGATGATCGCCCGTTTCAGATTGGGCGAAATGCGCGCGTAGGGCACCCAGGTGAATCGGATCGCGGCACTCGGATCTCTGTCGCGCAGCGCCGATTCCTGCTGGCGCATGAAACTGGTGGTGCCGGGATTATGGTCGACCCACCACCATATCTGGGCAAAAAAATACAACTGCAACGCCGTGATGACGGTAATCGGGACAACCACCAGCCACAGGAATAGCTTTCCCATTATTTTCATTCGTGCTTTCGGTTGGGATTCGGTAAAACTGTTACAGCGCGCGGCGCAAGTCCGCGAGCACGGCGCCGGTGTCGGGCCGCACGCCGCGCCACAGGAAGAACGATTCCGCCGCTTGCTCGACCAGCATGCCCAGGCCATCGCGCGCGGTCGCGCCCTGCGCGGTGGCGAACTGCATGAAAACCGTCGGTTGCGCGCCGTACATCATGTCGTAGGCCAGCGTGGCATGGTCGAACACGGACGCCGGGATCGGCGGCAATTGCGATGCCAGGCTGGCCGAGGTCGCGTTGATGACGATATCGAAGCGCTGCGCCAAGTGGGCAAACTCCGATGCCGTAACTGGTCCGTCGGCGCCAAAATGGGTAGCGATCTCCGCTGCCTTCGAGCGGGTGCGGTTGGCGATCACCAGTTGTGCCGGACCGCACGCGAGCAACGGCAGCACGACGCCGCGCGCCGCGCCGCCCGCACCCAGCAGCAGCACCGTCTTGTCGGCAATCGCGACGCCAGCATTGCGTTCGATGTCGGCCACCAGTCCCGCACCGTCGGTATTGTCGCCGAGGATTTCAGTTTGGTCGAAACGCAGCGTGTTGACTGCGCCGGCCGCTTGCGCACGCGGCGTCAGGCGCGTCGCCAGTGCATGCGCTTCCAGCTTGAATGGCACCGTCACGTTGGCGCCGCGGCCGCCCTGCCCGATAAATTCCGCGACTGCCGCCGCAAACCCGTCGAGCGGCGCCAGCAGGCGCTGATAGTCGATAGGCTGGCTGCATTGACGCGCGAACTGGGCATGGATGTCGGGCGACCGGCTATGCGCGATCGGATTACCGATGACGACATAGCGTTCAGGCAAATTGGCCGCCATCAGTTGGCTTTCCCGCGCAATTCGGTCTGCAACGCATCGTCGCGGGTAAATTTGAAGCGGGTCAGGATTTCCCAGACGTCATCCTTGTCGGTCGAGCGCATGTTATTCGGAAAGCGTCCGAACGGTCCGGCGCGACGGGCGATTCTGACGGCGGCGGCGTCCAGCAACTTGTTGCCCGAACTGCGCTCGACGCGCGGCCCGCCATCCTTTTCGTATATCGTGCCATCCTGGTAGATCGGGATGTAGACCACCAGTTCGCCGTACATTTTCTTGCCGTCCTGCTGAGGGAAATTCAGGGTCCCGACCTTTTCGATCTTGTCTTGCAGCGCCTTGTAATACATGGCATAGCCGACCGCCGTGGTGCTCGGCGTGATCTGGGTTTTCTTGGGCCGCTTGTTGTAGTCCTCGATACTTCTGGCGATCTCGGCTTCGCGGCGGGCAATCGCGGCCGCACTGTCGATCGCATCCTGATTGTCGGGTTGCTGTGGCAGGTCGCGCGGCTTGTCGAGCTCGGTGCGCGGCGTCGAAAAACGCGAGGTCTGGTTAGTGAGCTGCGCCATCAGCTTGCGCTGTTGTTCTTCCAGATCGGTGACACGCTTTCTGGCCGACTTGACGCTTTCGCCATCGACCGACTTGCGCATGTCGGGCAACGGCGACTTGGCGCGCCCGGTGGCGGCGTTGCCACCGCCGTCAAGGTTAGCCTGCGCCAGCGCATCGGCTTTCAGCGGCTTTTTATCCTGCTTGGCATTGACCAGAATGACTTCGAGTCCGGGATCGGTGGGCTGGAAGCGAAATGCGTCCGGTGTCGTGAAGCGGACAGCCAGCAGCCCCGCATGGACCAGCACGGAAAAGCCGATGGCGACGGCAAGCGTCGGATTCTTGAACTGAAACTTCACGCGGGTAATGAGTTGATGCAGAAGAACTGAATTCTACGATACTGCCGGCTACCCATACCGAAGTTTTCCATATTCATGGCTCGGGCGCGGGCTCGAGGTCGCTCGTTCGTTCAATATCCGCCACATCGCCGGCCCCTTCGGCCACCGCTTCCTCGGTATCTGTTGCCACTTCGGCAGCAGTCACATCGTCTTCCGGCAGCTCGTCTTCCAACGCATCGCCAGCCTGCTGGTCCGGCGCAGAGGCCACTTCGAGCAGGCGCGCCTCGACGGTCAGATCGACCTCGTCCCAGCGCAGCAAATCGAGCCTGACTTGCGTGCCGCGCGCCAGCGGCTGCATGCCGGGCAGGCGGATCACCAGCGGCAGGTCGGCCAGCCGCAGCACTTCATCCTTGAGTACCACGGCGTCGACCTGTCTGGCGTCTTCCTGCGCCAACCAGCGCAGGCACCAGTAGCGCTCCATGGTGCTCTGGAAATCGGCATACCCGGCATACGCGGCATCGAACGCCGAGACGATCGCGAACAGGTCGGCATCACGCGGTTTGAAGGGTGCGACCAGCGGCGCAGTCACGCCATGTTCGACGCAGGCCAGGATCTGCCATTGATTGACGAGGTCGGTATAGCGCCGCAACGGCGAGGTGCTCCAGGCATATTGATCGACGCCGAGCCCCTGGTGCGGCGCGGCATGGGTGACCATGCGCACCTGCATCTTGGCGGCCCAGCCATTGCCGGAGCCACCACCTTGCGCACGGTAAATGCCCGGCACGCCATGCTCGTGCATCAGCTTGCCCCAGCTGCTGTTGGCGAAGATCATCAGCTCGGCAACAATCTTGTCGAGCGGCGCGCCACGTTTGCGCTTGGCGATCGTGACGACGTCGTCATCGACATAGAAATTGAAATCGACGCGGTTGTTCTGTTCCGGCCGCAAGCCGAATCCTTCGCGCTTAATCATGCGGCCCTTTTCCAGCACCTGTGCCCACTGCCACAACACGGCGATGTCGTCCTTGTGCGGGTAGTCACCTGCATGGATGGCCAGGTTTTCTTCGGTCACCAGCGCATCGAGATCGTTGTGGCGCAGGTTGCTGGCGATCGGCACCGCTTCGGCGCGGGTCTCCGTCGACACCACCGACCAGTCGGCCGGGTCCAGCGTGGCATACAGCGACACCGCCGGACAGGTGCGGCCTTCAGCCAAGGTAAACGACTCGACTAGCGCATCGGGCAGCATCGTTATCTTGTCGCCCGGCATGTAGACAGTCGACATGCGCTGCCGCGCCATCAGGTCGATGGCATCGCCACGCCGTACGCCCAATGTCGGCGCGGCGATATGGATACCGATGCGGACCATGCCATCGTCAAGCCGCACCACCGAAAAGGCATCGTCGATTTCGGTAGTGGTCATGTCGTCGATCGAAAATGCAGCGACGGCCGCTACCGGCAGATCTGGCATGGCGGGCGCGGCGAGCGCCGGAAAGCCGGTGCCTTTCGGAAAAAATTCGAAGGCGAATTTAGAAAAGTGCAAGTCTCTGGCCGAGGCGATGCCGCCGGTGGCCAGCATCAGGCGGTGCGGCGCGGTTTTCAGTTCGCTGCAGGCGGCGTCGAACGCTTTGTATTCGATGCTGTTCTTGTCGGGCTTGAACAAGAGTTGCAACGCGATCGCTTTCATCGCGTCCGGCAAGCGCTTGGCCTTGAGTTCTTCGACGTATTGCGCCTGAATTACCGCCTGTTGCTTTTTCTTTTCGACGCCGGCCAGCGCCGCTTTCAACGCCGTTTCCGGCGCGCCTTTGTAGCGGCCCTTGCCTTTCCGGTAAAAATAGAACGGTGCCGAATGCAGGCGCAGGATCAGCCCCGCCGCTTCATCGGGACGCGGCGCATGGCCGAAATATTCGGTTCCCAGCTCGGCAAAGCCGAATTCCTCGGCGCCGGCGACTTCCCACAGAAAATCAAGGTCGATGTCGTCGGATACGCGTTGCGCGCCGGTCACCAGTTCGGCCGCGCTCGGGGCTTCGAACTGCAGCAGCACGTCCTTGGCGCGCACCTTGGTGCGCTTGCCGCTCGGCAGTTCGACCTGATACGCCTCGCCTTGCTGGGACAGGACTGCGCCTGCCTTGAAATCACCGGATTCTTCGAAAAATAGGTTCATTGATTACTTTATTTGAGCGTGTTGCTTGATGTGTGCAGGCTTGCATGACAGGTGCGCATCGGCGGGATCACGGCTCGCAAAATGCCAGCACCTCGTCCATGTATTGCGAAAATTCACTGATGCCGTGGTCGCTGCCGTCGATGATGTGCTGCCGGCTACCGGGATAATGTGCGACCATTTCGCGCCAGTCGAGCACTTCATCACCGGTCGCCGCCATCAGGAAATAGCGCTCGGGCCGGCTGATGCGGGCGATCGCCAGTTGCTCCAGCTCGGCGATGTATGCGCGCTTGAACTCGAAGGGCTCATCCGAATGAAACGCCGTGGTGACGCCGACGTAGCGTTCGAGCTCGCGCGGCGGCTCGATGGCGGGGTTGAGCAACACCGCCCGGCAGCCGCTGTGCTCGGCCAGCCAGGTGGCGTAATAGCCGCCCAGCGACGAGCCGATCAGCGTCAGGTCAGCGGCGTCGCACTCTTGCATGATCCGCTGTGACAGCGCGATTGCCGCACTCGGCGAGGCCGGCAGTTGCGGACAGCGATATTGGTCACCGCGTCCGAGCGCAACGAGCCGCTCGCCGATCATGCGCGCCTTGGCCGACTGCGGCGACGAACGAAATCCGTGCAGGTAGAGAATCATCGGCGACCTGTCGAGAAGCAGCGCGTGGGCTGCGCTACCTTAGTGGCCACCGACGGCATCCATGATCTTTTGGTGCACGCCGCCGAAGCCGCCGTTGCTCATCACCAGCACATGGTCGCCGGCGCGTGCCGCCGCCTGCACCGCACGCACCAGTTCGGCGAGGTCGTCGAAGGCAGCGGCGCGCTCGCCCAGCGGCGCCAGCGCTTCGCCCAGACTCCAGCCCAGCGCATCCTTGCCGCTCGGTGCGCCGTAGCCGAAGACCAGATCGGCGTCGGTGAGGCTGCCTGGCAAGGCCTCTTTCATGGTCCCCAGTTTCATGGTCGACGAGCGCGGCTCCAGAACTGCCAGGATGCGGGCGGCGCCGATCTTCTTGCGCAAACCGGCAACAGTAGTCGCAATCGCAGTCGGATGATGGGCAAAATCGTCATAGACGTAAATACCGCCGGCCACGCCGCGCAATTCCATACGCCGTTTGACATTCTCGAAGCGGCCCAGCGATTCGATTGCCTGCGCCGGCGGCACACCGACGTGCCGCGCTGCGGCAATTGCCGCCAGCGCGTTCATGCGGTTGTGCTCGCCGCTCAGCTGCCAGCTTACTTTGCCTAGCAGTGCATTTTTGAACAACACGTCGAAATTGCCAGCGTCATCCGTGGCGATCGACCAATCGGCATTGCCGTCGTCGCCGAACCATTCCGACTCGCTCCAGCAGCCGCGCTCGAGCACGCGCCGCAACGACTGTTCACGGCCGTTGACGATCAGCCGGCCGACGCCGGGCACGGTACGCACCAGATGATGGAACTGGGTCTCGATCGCCGCCAGGTCCGGGAAGATATCGGCATGGTCGTATTCCAGGTTATTCAGGATTGCAGTGCGGGTCCGGTAATGCACGAACTTGCTGCGCTTGTCGAAAAAAGCCGTATCGTACTCATCGGCTTCGATCACGAAAAACGCCGATTTCGACGCTGCCTCGTTGCCCGACAGGCGTGCAGAAATGCCGAAATTCATCGGCACACCGCCGATCAGGAAACCCGGCGCATAACCGGCGTCGTCCAGAATCCAGGCCAGCATCGACGAGGTAGTGGTCTTGCCATGCGTGCCCGCCACCGCTAGCACCCAGCGGTCATGCAGGATATTTTCACCGATCCATTGGGGTCCTGACATATAGGGCAAGCCGCGATTGAGAATTTCTTCCATCAGCGGGTTGCCGCGCGAAACGACATTACCGATCACGTACAGATCGGGCGCCAGTGTAATCTGATCAGGTCCGAAACCTTCGATCAGTTCGATGCCCTGAGCCTGCAACTGCGTACTCATTGGCGGATAGACATTGGCGTCGCAACCGGTTACCTTATGGCCGGCTTCCTTGGCCAGCACGGCGAGGCCGCCCATAAAGGTGCCGCAAATGCCGAGAATGTGGATATGCATTGTAGAATTTCGGATTGGAATAGCGCGATTTTACCTGACCCACAGTCTTGAAGCAGTCAGAGTATGATGCTCTACGCACGACTCACCTGTTAAAAAGATCACAATTCATTGTCTGGATTGTCGTGGAATCTATCATGATCAGTTATCCCTCCGACGCCGAACTGCTGCGTTCCGAAATTGCTGCAGTTGCGGCCCGCATGATCGCCGAAGACGGCGCCGATTACGGCACTGCCAAGCGCAAGGCGGCAAAGCAGGTACTGGGCGACACCAAGGTGCGCGGCGACGTCATGCCCGACAACGCCCAAGTCGAAGATGAAGTGCGTTTGTACAACGAATTGTTCTTCGGCGATAGTCAGCCGGCCCACTTAGCCGATCTGCGATCGATCGCGCTGGGCCTGATGACGGAGCTGGAGCGGTTTACGCCCTACCTGACGGGCGCCGTCCTCAATGGCACGGCCAGCGCGCATTCCGATATCTATCTGCACCTGTTCGCTGAAAGTCCCAAGGACGTCGAAATCTATTTGCTGAACCGGAATATCGACTTCGAGGTATCCGAGACCCCGCATTTCAACGGCCGCAGCCCCGCCGTCGAAACAGTCAGCTTCATGTGGAAAGGGGAAGGCGTCCACCTCGTACTGTACGAACTGGATGACCTGCGTGGCGGCGGGCGCCGCATCGAACGCGCCGGACTTGCCGGCGTGCGTGCACTTGTTACTGGAAACGATACCAATGAAACGTAATTTCATCCTGTTCGGCGCAATCGGCGTGTTGTCGGCGCTGATCGGCATTTATGTCGCCAATGGCAGATCCAATCCTGCAACTGCGTCGTCGCAGGCCGTAACTGCCCTTTATCAGCAATCGTTACCGGATGCAAAAGGAACAGTACAGGCTCTTGCGACTCTCAAGGGTCAACCGGTCTTGCTCAATTTCTGGGCACCGTGGTGCGCGCCCTGCGTGGAGG
>JACMOV010000019.1 GCA_014377845.1 Herminiimonas sp. | reverse complement strand
GCAGCCGATGCGTCGAGCGCCGCGCGCAGCATGTCGAGCGCAGCCGGGCTGATGTTGCCGGCGACCTGCGTGCGCAAGCCGGTCTTTTCGCACAGCAGGCCGGTCAGCCGGGTCACCGTGGTCTTGCCGTTGGTGCCGGTGATCGCGATGACTTTCGGTGCGTAGCCGCGGCTGGTGCGCAGGTCTGTCAGGGCCTGGGCGAACAGTTCGATTTCGCCGACGACGGCGATGCCGTCCTGCTGTGCGGCTGCCGTGATGGCAGCCAGGTCGCGCAATGGCGACAGGCCGGGGCTGACCGCCACCAGGTCGATGCCATCCAGCAGCGCCACGGTGAATTCGCCGCCGATGAAGGCGGCATCGGGCGCCCCCGCCTGCAATTGCGGCAGGCGCTCGGGCGCGGCGCGGGTGTCGGCCACGCGCACGCGGGCGCCGCAGCGCACCAGCCAGAGCGCCATTGCCAGCCCGGATTCGCCGAGGCCTGCTACCAACACGTGTTTACCGTCGTATTGCATGGATTGAGGAACGATCGCTTTCAACGCAGTGTTAATCCGGATTCAACGCAGTTTCAGGGTGGACAGGCCGAACAGCACCAGCATCATGGTCACGATCCAGAAGCGCACCACGACCTGGGTTTCCTTCCAGCCTTTTTGTTCGAAATGATGATGCAGCGGCGCCATGAGCAGAATCCGCCTGCCGGTGCCGAAGCGCCTTTTCGTGTACTTGAAATACATCACCTGCAGCATCACCGACAGGGTTTCGACGACGAAGATGCCACCCATCATGAAGAGCACGATTTCCTGGCGCACGATCACGGCGACGGTACCGAGCGCGCCACCGAGCGCCAGCGCGCCGACATCGCCCATGAAGACCTGCGCCGGATGGGCGTTGAACCAGAGAAACGCCAGCCCGGCGCCGGCCATCGCACCGCAGAAGATGATCAGTTCGCCGGCGCCTGGAATATGCGGAATGAACAGGTATTTCGAATACGTCGCGCTGCCGGTCAGATAGGCGAACACGCCGAGCGCCGAGCCGACCATGACGGTCGGCATGATCGCCAGGCCATCCAGGCCGTCGGTCAGATTGACGGCGTTGCTGGTGCCGACGATGACGAAGTATGTGAGGGCAATGAAACCCCAGACGCCGAGCGGATAGCTGATGGTCTTGAAGAACGGCACGATCAGGTCGGCCTTCGGCGGCAGGTTCATGTTCAGGCCCGACTGCACCCATGCCATGAACAGTTCCATCACCTTGGTATTGGTCGGTGCGGAAACCGAAAACGCCAGGTAGAGCGCGGCCAGGATGCCGATCAGCGATTGCCAGAAATATTTTTCCCGCGAGGGCATGCCTTCCGGGTTCTTGTAGACCACCTTGCGGTAATCATCGACCCAGCCGATCGCGCCGAAGCCGAGTGTCACCACCAGCAGCACCCAGATGAAGCGGTTCGACAGATCGACCCACAGCAGGGTCGAGACGCCGATGGCGATCAGCACCAGCACCCCACCCATGGTCGGCGTGCCGCTCTTGACCAGGTGCGTCTGCGGACCGTCGGTACGCACCGCCTGGCCGACCTTCAGCCGGGCCAGCATGCGAATGACGCCGGGACCGGCGATCAGGCCGATCGCCAGCGCCGTCATGGTCGCGGCGATGGCGCGGAACGTGATGAAGTTGACGACGCGAAGCGCGCCGACGTCCTGCTGAAAATATTGTGCTAACCAGAGCAGCATGTCAGTGTG
>JACMOV010000018.1 GCA_014377845.1 Herminiimonas sp. | reverse complement strand
GTGTTCGACCCGCCATCGAAGCTGTCCTTCGCGCCGGCGGGCAGCGTCGACATGGTGCTGACCTTTCGCAACATCCACAACTGGATTGCCGAGCTGGATGAACCCGGTCTGAAGCAGACGTTTGCAGCGATTTACACGAGCCTGAAGCCGGGTGGCGTGTTCGGCGTCGTCGAACACCGTCTGCCAGAAACCATGACCCAGGATGCCAAGGCAAGCTCGGGCTATGTGCATCCGTCGTTTGTCATCAAGCTCGCGGAAGCCGCTGGCTTCAAGCTGGCCGCGCAATCGGAAATCAACGCCAACCTGAAGGACAAGGCAGAGCATCCGAAAGGCGTCTGGACCCTGCCGCCGACCTATGCCAACGGCGAGACCGACCGCAGCCGCTATGCTGCGATTGGCGAAAGCGATCGGATGACGCTGAAGTTTGTGAAGCCGAAGTAATTCTTTCCACCTTCGTCCGAGATCACAGCAGCGCGGCATTGAGCGAGCCAACACGGAGGCTGCCTGCAATTCCAGTGATGATCGTCATGAGCCCGGTTCCGCTTCAGGGAAATCGAACCTGTGAGAGAAAAGCGAGGATGAAGAGTTCAGGTTTTTAGTTTGACGCCGCACAGGGTGTCTGATTTGGCGCGATCGACCGGCACTTTGCCCCGCTGCATGACTTCCTGATATTCTTCAATGTCTGGCAACACCGACTCCCCGAATCGGCACAACGATAAAAGCCTGCGTACCAACGGCGCGCCATTGCCGCGCTCCCGCTTCCTTGTTAGCCGGTTTCCCCTCACAGATAAAAGGAGGCGATCGCATGAAATGCGCACTGGTTGGATCCCGTTACTTCGGTGCCTCGGTTTTTGAAGCGCTGCGCAAGGAAGACGGCATCGAGTTCACGAGCGTCGTTGTACCGGCGGCCGATGACCGGCTGGCCGTGGCGGCCCGCGCCGCCGGCCTGACCGTCCATGTGCTGGAAAATCCGAAGATCGTCCCCGGCCACGCCATTGCCGACGGCACCGAGCTGATCATCGCCGCGCATACCCACGCCCGGGTCAGCGACGAGGCGCTGGCACGCTCGCGCCTGGGCGGCGTCGGCTATCACCCTTCGCTGCTGCCACGCCACCGGGGCATCGCCGCGGTCGAATGGACGATCCTGGAGGGCGACCCGATTGCCAGCGGCTCCGTCTATCACCTGGCCGATGGCTGGGATGCCGGCGCGATTGCGGCGCAGGACTGGTGCTTCGTCGCCAAGGGCGAGACCGCCCGCGAACTCTGGGAGCGGGCGCTGGCGCCGATGGGATTGGCGCTGCTGGCGAAGGTGGTGCACCACGCCCGGCTGGAAGGCACGCTGCCGGCGTTTGCACAGGACCCGCGCTTCGCCACCAAGTCGCCGATGATTCGCAAGTCGGTGGTGCTGACCGAAGAAATCTCCGCCACTACCACGTCCCTGATCGTGTCGATCGTCGGACCCGACCGGCACGGCATCGTGGCGCTCCTGGCGGAACGGGCACAGCGCTTCGGCGCGAACTGGGCAGCAAGCCGCATGACGCGACTGGCCAGCGAATTCGCCGGCACGGTGCATCTGGAGGTGCCGCGCGAGAACGCCGATGCCCTGGTAGCGGCCTTGCGGCAGATGGAGGCGAGCGGCCTGCAGGTCGTGATCGCCCGCAGCGATGGTGCGACCGTCCCGACATCGATGCGCAGCGTCGAGCTGGAACTGGTCGGCGAAGACCGGCTCGGCATCGTCAGCAGCCTGACCCGCATCCTGACCGAACGCGGCATCAGCATCGAGAGCATCCATACAGAAGTCATTCGCAGCGGCGTCTCCGGCACCCAGACCTTCAAGGTGGGCGCCCACCTGCTGGTGCCGGCCAAGGTATCGGTCGATGACCTGCGGGCCGAGCTGGGTGCGCTGGCCAGCGAGATGATGGTCGACATCGCCCTCGGTGAGCGGCAGGCCGCGGCCAGCTGATCCGACCCCGGCGACCAACTTCAGGTATCGTTGGGTTCCGCTGCATCAATTTCCGGCATCTGCCCGCAGTGTGGATTTTTATAACGAGAAGAATGGAACGGCGCTGCCGATTCCGCATTCCTTACGGAGAATGATCATGCCAGCCCTCTTGCCCAACGTCGATCCAGACGGCCTCCTCGAATATTCGGTGGTCTACACCGACCGCGCGGTCAATCACATGTCACAGTCGTTCCAGGGCGTGATGCGGGATATTTCGGCGACCCTGAAAGACGTCTACAACGCGCGTTCGGCCATCGTGGTGCCGGGCAGCGGCACCTTCGGCATGGAAGCGGTGGCGCGGCAGTTTGCGACGAAGCAAAAATGCCTGGTGATTCGCAACGGCTGGTTCAGTTATCGCTGGACCCAGATCTTCGAGATGGGCGACATTCCGTCGGCTTGCGTGGTGATCAAGGCGCGCCGCATTTCGGATGAACGGCAGGCGCCATTCGCCCCGGCGCCGGTCGAGGAAGTGGTCGCGGCGATCCTGGAACACAAGCCGGCGGTGGTGTTTGCGCCGCATGTCGAAACCTCGTCGGGGATCATCCTGCCCGATGCTTACCTGCGCAAGGTCTCGGCTGCGGCGCATGCCGTCGGCGGCCTGTTCGTGCTCGACTGCATCGCCTCCGGCACGATCTGGGTCGACATGCAGGCCAACGGCGTCGACGTCCTGATCAGCGCACCGCAGAAGGGCTGGAGCGGCTCGCCATGCTGCGCCCTGGTGATGCTGAGTGACCTGGCACGAGAGCGCATCGACAGCGCCACCAGCACCAGTTTTTCCTGCGACCTGCGCAAGTGGCTGCAGGTCATGGAAGCCTATGAAAGCGGCACCTTCGCCTACCATGCCACCCTGCCCACCGACGCGCTGTCGGTCCTGCGCGACGTGATGGCCGAGACGGCAGCCTACGGTTTCGAGAAGGTCCGTGCCGAACAACAAGAACTGGGCGACCGGATCCGGGCGCTGCTGGTGTCGCGCGGCTTCAAGAGCGTCGCCGCCGAGGGCTTCCAGTCGCCTGGCGTGGTGGTCAGCTACACCGATGACGATGCGATGAAATCCACCGCCAAGTTCACGGCAGTCGGTGTCCAGGTCGGCGCCGGCGTGCCGCTGCAATGCGACGAACCCGCCGATTTCAAATCGTTCCGGGTCGGCCTGTTCGGACTGGACAAGCTGCACAACATCGAGCGCTCGGTAGCGAGCTTCGCGGCGGCGCTGGATCGGCTTGCATGAACAGGATTAAAAATCTGTTTTGACAGGTTCTTACTCAGGCTGATACTGAATGTGATTGAAAACGGTTGTCGAGTCGTTCCGTGCGGCTTGATCAGCCGGGCTGCCCCCGTAATAAGAATGGAACATCAGCACATCGACATTATTCTTGGGATCGTCGCCATTCACGAATTTCATGTCATGCCGGTCGATGCATAATTTCGGTTTTGAATTCGGTACGGATCGATCAGTTACATATACTTGAAGCACGCCATCGTGATTCAAGCCGGAATTTAATTCGATGTGTTGTTCGATGGTGTATTTATGCCCCGGGATGAAGGTGATTCCCGTGTCGATATTGGTACCGTAATGCTGCGCCTTGTCCATGTCGTAGACGTAAGCGGTCAGGTGTCCGCCGGAGCGAAACATGAAGCGCGCCGAAAAGCCGTGACCGTCGGGCGTGGTACCGCCGCGGTTGGCAGTACCGCCGCCGAGACCCGGCATCTTCCCGCCCTTGTTGAAATCGAAGCCCTCGTCGAACGAGACATCGTACTGCAGCGTTGCCTTCTTTGAAGGTGTGACCGGGATTTGCGGCTTGAATCCGTCATTGCCGAGATGGCTACCTTTTTTATGCGTGATCCGAATGCCGTCAGGTGTGTTTTCTACGGTTGACTTGAGATGCGGCTGCTGCGCCAGGATGCCATACACGCGATCTGTCATGTCGCCCCCGCCAAGGCGATCAATCGGAGAGGAAACCGCACCGGACCGGTCCGTTTGAGCAACAGGACCCGCGCGCTCGCTGCTGGCTGGCCTTGCGTTGCCGTTGCCGTTGCCATATTGATCGTCGGCTCGATGAGGCGATGGCGTCGGACTGCGAAGATCGGATCTGTACGATGGCCCTTGCGCCGTCGAAGGGAAGCCGGACGCTCCGGCCGATGGATGCGATGCGCCAGTGGACGTGGCTGGCGCGGCAGGTGATGGGGACGGCGCTCCATTGCGCGAGCCCGGCCGCGAAACATCGGCTCTTGCCTTGTTTTCCAGGGCCTGCATTGCCGCCTGTATTGCATCTTGATCAAATAGTCCGTCGCTGCCTAACAATTGATTCAGCCATGCCATGTTCTCTGGCAGCAGCATCCTTTTCGCGGCATCGATAAGACTCTGCCGTTGCGCGATCGTCAAGGGCGGGTGGATGTTATTCCAAAACGGGTCATCGACTGCACTTGCTGCCAGCGCCATCAATCCCTGCATGCCGAAACGACCATCATTTTTTACACCGATGCCCCGCGCTGCCTCCAGATTTTCCATTGCCGTGACTGCGGGGGTCGTCGAAATTTTCAAGGCAGACTCGTAGAACGGCAGTTGGTTTGCAAAAACCGCGCGTTGAAATTCGCCTTGGTCGAAAATCAAATCCCCGCCTGAGTAGTCTTCGAGGAGCGCGCGGTTTTCCGGCGCGCAGGCTGTTTTTGCAGCATCGATATAACGCTGACGGTCTTCGCGTGAAACACCCGGAGCGGCGGTGTCCCACGTCGCATCATCGTCAGCACGCATCCCCGCCAGATGTTGCATTCCTGTCGTTCCGAATTGTCCGTTGTCAGCAATGGCATTTTGATCCAGTACCTCGAGGTTATCCATTGCCCTGATGGCGTCGGGTTCGGCCAGGGTCTGCATGCTTGACTGGAACAACATCTTTCTGTTCGCTTCTTCCGGGGTGCTGACCAGCAGCGCTGAAATGGCATCCGGCCCTTGTTGTACAAGCGCCGCCGTGGTGTCGATTCGAATCGCACCATCGGGCGCCTGGTACAACACACCATTAGAGATCAGTTCACCGACCGTGTTTCTTGATGATGGTCGGGAACCCATGACCGATGCGAGCTGGTCTACCGAAGGCGACGCGCGATTTGGCCAATTTTCGAATGCCGCCTTGAGATCGGCTGGCGTGACAGGCCCGGTCTGCGGTAGCTGCGCCATGATCTCGCTACCCCATTCCCCATCTGTCGAAAAATCACTGTACGGGCTGGCACCGAAATTCGATGGCCGCTGCCCTGCCGCCAGTTGCAGCAGCG
>JACMOV010000132.1 GCA_014377845.1 Herminiimonas sp. | reverse complement strand
GCACAATACCGCACGCTTTTCATTCTGGAGTTCCGATGGTCCGTTTCACCCTGTTCCTGCGTTCGCTCCTGTTCGTGCTGCTGATGACGGTTGCGACCGTGATCTGGGCCTTTGTCTGCATGCTCTGCGCACCGCTGCCGTACAACAGGCGCTACTACTGGACCTCGCGCTGGAACCTGTTCGTGGTCTGGACCGCCAAGGTCATCTGCGGCATCCATTACCAGATCAAGGGCGTCGAGAACCTCCCCGATGCGCCGGTGATCCTGCTCTCGAAGCACCAGTCGGCATGGGAGACGATCTTCTACCTGTACTACATGCCGCGCCCGCTGGTCTACGTCTTCAAGAAGGAGCTGACCTGGATTCCCTTCTTCGGCTGGGGCATCGCGCTATTGCGCATGATCCCGATCGACCGCAAGAAGGGCAAGGATGCCTTTGCCCAGGTCGTGACCCAGGGCCGGCGGCGGCTGGCGGATGGGCAGTGGGTCATCATGTTCCCGGAAGGCACCCGCATCGCGGTCGGCGAGACCGGCCGCTACAAGGGCGGCGGCGCGCGCCTGGCGGTCGAAACCAACACGCCTGCCGTGCCGATCGCGGTCAATGCCGGTGAGTGCTGGCCGAAGAATTCCTTCATCAAGAAGCCAGGTATGATTACCGTCTCGATCGGCAAGCCGATTGCACCGGATGGCATGAGCCCGGCCGAATTGATGCAAAAGGTCGAGGACTGGATCGAAGCAGAGATGCGCGTGATCTCGCCGGCTGTATACGCCGGCCGGCCGGCGCGAAAGGCGGCGGCCAATCCGGGCACCGATGCGGGACCGGATACGGCGGCCGATTCGATCTGAACGACGTACCGCATCACGAGACGGATCGTGCCTGAACGCTTGATCGACCGGATCGACGCGCTGGCCGGCAGGATCGTCGGCAGGATTACCGGCGCCATGACCAACGCGATGACCGTCGCACGCAAAAACACGCTCAAGAGCACCGACCGACCGTTGAAACTGCTGCGCAACCGCCCGCCCGACCCGCAACAGCTTGCGCTGCAGCTGGACCTTTTTTCTCCGGATAATGCAACGCAGCGTACCGATGCCGATCCACAGGCACCCGGCACAACGCCGAACGGCGCCGCGACCAGCCCGACGCCATCGATCATCCCGCCATTACATTTGCAGCACGACGCGCCACTTCCTGGATCGCGCCGCATCCTGCTTGGCCAGCATGCCCTGTCGTATCAGCTGCGGCGCTCGAAGCGGCGTACCATCGGCTTCATGATCGACGACGACGGCTTGCGCATCACCGCGCCCAAGTGGGTCGGTGTCGGCGAGATCGAAAACGCAATCCGGGAAAAGCAGCGCTGGATTCTCGCCAAGCTGCATGAACAGCGGGAACGTGCCACGCGCCGCCTGCGCCCGCAGATGCAATGGCGCGACGGCGGCGTACTGCCCTACCTCGGCACCGACGTGACGTTGCGGGTGGTGGCTGCAGCCGTCGACGCCATGGTCCACGATCCGGAGTCGCACACGCTGACGGTGTGCCTGCCGGCGGAGGCATCGGAGCAGCAGTTGAAGGATCGGGTACAGGCCTGGCTGCAGCGGGAGGCCAAAACGCTGTTCGCCGCGCGTCTGCCGATCTACGCCGAAAAACTTGACGTGCAATACCGCGCATTCGCGCTGTCGTCTGCCACCACGCAATGGGGTTCCTGTACGGCCGACGGCAAGATCCGGCTCAACTGGCGGCTGATGCATTTCGCGCCGCCACTGATCGATTACGTGATCGCACACGAACTGTCCCACCTGCGGGAAATGAACCACGGACCACGCTTCTGGGCCACGGTGCAGTCGGTCTTTCCGGAATTCGTGGCCGCGAAAAAAGCGCTCCGGGATCATGCGCCGGAGACACTGCCCGCTTTTTGACAATGCTCCCACAGGCGACTTGACAACCGCCACGCCGAGCGATTGCTCACCACCCGTTTTCAGGCGTCGTTAAATCCCGGTGCCCGCCATCGAATCCTTGCGCTCGATCAGCTCGATCTTGTAGCCGTCCGGATCGGTCACGAAGGCGATTACGGTCGAGCCGCCCTTGACCGGGCCGGCTTCGCGCGTGACGTTACCGCCCTGCGCCTTGACGCGGGCACAAGCCTCGGCGGCATCGGGCACGGCGATGGCGATGTGGCCGTAGGCGGTACCCATCTCGTAGCTGTCGACGCCGTGGTTATACGTCAGTTCCAGTTCCGCATGGTCCGGATTCTTGCCGTAGCCAACGAACGCCAGGGTGTATTTGTACTCCGGGTTTTCCGAAGTGCGCAGCAGGGTCATGCCAAGCACGTTGGTGTAGAAGTCGATGGAACGCTGCAGGTTCCCGACGCGGAGCATGGTGTGAAGCAGGCGCATGGTATTTCTCCTGTTAGTGAGGTTGAGTATCGGGAAGCCGGTTGGCCAGCGCCACGAACTGCGCCAGCGGAATCGCTTCCGGCCGCAGTTGCGGGTCGATGCCGACGGCGCGCAGGTCGTCTTCGGTGAACATCCCGGCGAGACAGTTGCGAATCACCTTGCGGCGTTGCGAGAAGGCTTTCAGCACCACCTGCTCCAACGCCTGCTGGTTGCATGCCAGCGGCTGGGCGATCGGCACCATGCGCACGATTGCCGACTCCACCCGCGGCGGCGGATCGAACGCGGTCGGCGGCACGATGAACATCAGTTGCATGGTGTAGCGCCACTGCAGCATGACCGACAGCCTGCCGTAGGTCTTGCTGCCGGGCGGCGCGACCATGCGCTCGACCACTTCCTTCTGCAGCATGAAGTGCTGGTCCTGCACCAACGGCGCGATCGCGGCAAGGTGGAACAGCAAGGGACTCGAAATGTTGTACGGCAGGTTGCCGACCACGCGCAGCTTCTGACCGTCAGGCACCGGAATCGCCGTGAAATCGAACTGCAGGGCATCGGCCGAATGCACCACCAGCCGCGCCGGATCGAAACCCGCATGCAGCCGCTTGACCAGGTCGCGGTCGAGCTCGACCACGTGCAGTTGCGTCACCGATTCGAGCAGCATCCGCGTCATCGCGCCCAGGCCCGGTCCGATCTCGACCATGGCGTCACCCGGTTGCGGCGCGACCACCCGCATGATGTCGTACAGGACGGTGTGATCGGTCAGGAAGTTCTGGCCGAACCGCTTCTTCGCAATATGCTTCATCAGATCGGCGGCGTGTCGGCGGTGGCCATGCTGGCGCGTGCCATCCGGGCCGCCAGCCGCACCGCTTCGAGCATGCTGCCATGGTCGGCATGACCGACGCCTTGCGCGGCCAGGTCGAGCGCGGTGCCGTGATCGACCGAGGTGCGGATGATCGGCAGGCCGAGCGTGACGTTGACGCCGCGTCCAAAGCTGGAGTACTTCAGCACCGGCAGGCCCTGGTCGTGATACATCGCCAGCACGCAGTCGGCATCGCGCAGATATTTAGGCTGGAACAGCGTGTCGGCCGGATACGGTCCGCGCACATCGACGCCCTGCGCCCGATGCGCGGCGATCACCGGTGCGATGACCTCGATTTCCTCGCGGCCCAGATAACCGTTCTCGCCGGCATGCGGATTGAGACCGGTGACCAGGATGCGCGGCTGGGCGATGCCGAACTTGCGTTGCAAGTCGTAGTGGACGATTTCGAGCACGTGCGAGAGGCGCTCGGCGGTCAGCGCAGCCGCAACATCCTTGAGCGGCAGGTGGGTCGTGGCAAGCGCAACACGAAGCGGTGGTAGCGGCGCTAGCGGTTGTTCCGCTGCGAGCGACGACGGCGCCGCCCGCAGCCCGCCAGCGGCCGGAACGGCATCCTCGTCCGGCCCGGCCCCGGCGGCCAGCATCATGACCACCAGCGGCGTGCCGGTCTTCTCGGCCAGGTATTCGGTATGGCCGGTGAACGGCACGCCGGCGTCGTTGATGATGCTTTTCTGGAGCGGTGCGGTGACGATCGCTTCCGTCCAGCGCTGCAACGCCGACTCGATGGCGATATCGAGGCATTCCAGCACGTAGCGGGCGTTGAGGACGTCGAGCACACCCGGCACGACATGCGCATGCAGCGGGCAGTCCACCACCACGATGCGGCCTTCGCCGAAATCCGGCAAACCGTCGTTGCGCACCGCCTCGATCGATACCGCCACCAGTCGGATGTCGTCGTCGATGGCGGCTGCCGTCATCGCCAGGAAGGCGGCGTCGCCGATCAACACGCAGTTGACCGTGGCGCGCAATTGCCAGGCTGCGCGGATCGCGATTTCCGGACCGATGCCGGCCGGCTCGCCGCAGGTGACGGCGACGACGGGACGGGTCGCCACGGCTAGCACCCGCAATCGCCTGGGCTGCAGGCCGGCGTCAGCATGGCCGCAGCACAGGCACGATCACGATTTGTCATCGGGCCGGATTTCGACATAGGCGCGATCCCGAATCTGGCGCACCCAGTCCTGGGTCGCTTCTTCCAGCTTGCGCTCGCGGATCGCCTGCCGGGCGACCAGGCGCTGCCGTTCCTTCGACACGTCGTCGGCCTTGCGTTCGAGGACTTCGATCAGGTGATAGCCGAACGGCGTCTCGATCGGCACACTGACTTCGCCGGGCTTCAGGGCGTCCATCGCGCGCTCGAATTCCGGCACCGTGTCGCCTGGATAGATCCAGCCCAGATCACCACCCTTGGAGGCCGACAGGTCGTTGGAGTACAGCTTTGCGAGATCCTCGAATTTTGCAGCCCTGTTGTCGAGCCGCTCGCGGATTTCGGTCAGCTTGCGCTTTGCATCGGTGGCGGTGACGATCTGGTTCACCTTGATCAGGATATGCCGTACGTGGGTCTGCTGGATGCTGTTGGCGGCGCCGGCGGTCTTGCCGGCACCGACCGAACGCCGGCCGAGGACCCGCAGAATATGGAATCCGTTCGCGCTCTTGACGACCTTCGAGGTCTCGCCCTGCTTCAGCCCCGCGGTCGCGTCCACGAACAGTTGCGGCAGTCGATCGGCGTTGCGCCAACCGAGATCGCCGCCTTCGAGGGCGTCGCCAGCGTCCGAGTAGGTTGCCGCGGTCTTGCCGAAATCGGCACCGGTGCGCAGCTGCCGCAGCACGTCTTCGGCGCGGTCGCGGCGGGCCGCGATCTGTTCTGCGGAGGCGTTTTCCGGTATCCGCACCAGGATCTGGCCGAGGTTGATTTCTTCCTGCGCATCGGCGCCGGTGGCGCTGCTCAGGTAGGCATCGATTTCGGAATCGGTGATCTGGATCTTCTTGTCGACTTCCTGCTCGCGCAGACGCTGGATCGTGATCTCTTCGCGGATCTCCTCGCGAAAAAGTGAAAACGGCGTGCCGTCGCGCTCGATCTCGTTACGGAAGTCGGTGACCGACATCTTGTTCTGCTCGGCGATGCGGGCGACTGCGCGATCGAGCATCGGGTCCTCGATCTTGATGCCCATTTCATTGGCGACCTGCACCTGCGCCTTATCGGAAATCATACGTTCGAGCAGCTGGCTTTCCAGCTGCGCCTGCGGCGGCATCGCAATCTTCTGGGCGCGCATGCGGCGCTCGACGATCCGCACGCGCTGGGCCAGATCGTTGCGGGTGATGACATCGGTATTGACGACTGCCGCGATCGAATCGACGGCACGCACACCCGACGGCGCCGGTTTGACCGGTGCTGCCAGCGTGGTATCGGGCTTCAGGCCCGGCTTGAACTGCGCGCAAGCCGGCAGTGCCAACATCGACGAAACGCACAGCAGCAGGACAGAGAGCCGCAGGCGCGATGATGCAAGAAACGGAGTACGCATATTGTGCAGAAAATCCATAAGTGACGGTCAGAAAACGATTCGGTATTGCGAGCCGGGGCAAGCGCCGGTTTTTCCCAGCGCTGATGATACTGCACCAGAAGACTGCACGCAGGCAGGATGGCGGCGGCAGCGGTTCAGAAACTGCCTGGCTGGTTGATGTTCTGGTACCCCGGGATGCTGGTCCTGAGCGCATCGATCGGGTTGGAGCCCAGGCGCGTCAGACCATTCAGTTCAAGCTGGAAAAAAAGTGAGGACGAGGTCTGGTTGGTCGCCGTCGGCGTACGCTGTCCGACGATGCGGAACACCCAGCAATCCGCCTTGTATTCGACCCCGCCCAGACCCTCGGCGATCTTGTGATCGAGCAGGGAGTAATTGACCCGCGCCACGCCATACCAGCGCTGCGCGAACGGCCATTGGGTGGAGAACTCCGCCTGCTGCAGTTTGTTGGGCACGTCACGGCGATACTCCAGGTTCAGCACCCGCTTCGGCGCCGGCTGCCAGCGGGTACCGAAATTGGCGCGCACGACCTGGCGCAGTGTCTCGCTGTACTGCACGTTGGCATCCATGCCGACCGTGGTCGTGATCTTGCCCGACAGCGAAGCCAGCAGGTCCGAGCGGCTGGTGCTGGTCAATGCGCCGAGGGTCACCTTCGGTTGGGAAAAATAGAAGCGCTGGCCAAGCGCCACCCGCAGGCGCTCGGCGCCGGTCGACTCGATGAAGCGCGAGGTCACCGCCGTCGTGATCTGGTTGGCGTCGCTGATGCGGTCATTGCCGATGAAGCGGTTCTCGGAAAACAGCTGGGCGAAGCTCAGATCGGCTTCGCCCGAATCGAAGTTCGGGAACATGCTCTGGTTCTTGTACGGCGTGCGCACGTAGAACAGGCGCGGCTCCAGCGTCTGCGTCATGCCTTTGCCGAACAGGCTGCTGTCGCGTTCGAAGATCAGCCCACTGTCGAGCGAGAACGTCGGCAGCACGCGCGACAGGCTCGCACTCGGCAACGCGGTCGTGCCGGGTGTGGTCGCCTGCAATGCATCGAGAGCATATTGGGTCGCATGCAGCGCCAGCCGCGGCGTGACGAAATAGCTGGCCCCGAGGATCGGATAACTCACCCTCGGAAAGAGCACGGCGCGGGTGCCGTTTTGCAGGTCCGGATGATAGAAGCGGGTGAGCTCGGAATCGACGGCCCAGTCGAATCCGGCCACGTCCTGGCGGGCGGCATTGAGCGTCACCTGCGGCAGGCGGTCGTAGGGACGTCCGATTGGCGCGGCCGGGTCCTGCAGCACCTGGTAATTCGACGTGCGGATCGCTGCGTTCCAGAAGGCCCCGCCGTAGTTCAGGCTGATGTCGCGCAGCAGCAGGCGCTGCGCACTCGCCGTGATCGAATGCGAAAAATCGCTCGGGTAATTATTGTCGGACGCCGCATTGATATCCCACGCATACGAGAAGCCGGAACCCAGCGTCTGGTTGTGCTTGGAGGTGACCGAGAAGCGGTTGGTCTTGGTCTGCTGGTCGTTGGCCAGACCTTCGACGCGGGTCTCGCCGAAATAGGTCGAGCCGAGATAGCGGAAATCCGCACCCAGCTGCAGGCCGCGCTTGGTGATGATCTTCGGGTAGAGCGTCAGGTCGCGATTCGGCGCGATGTTGAAGTAGTACGGCACCAGCACTTCGAAACCGCCGGTACTCGTCGTGCCGATGGTTGGCGGCAATACGCCGCTCTTGCGCGCATCCGAGAGCGGAAACGACATCGCCGGCGCGCCCAGGATCGGCACGCCCTTGAAATAGACGATGGTCTTGCGGGCGACGCCCACTTCGCGGCCGGTGTCGAGGCTCAGCGTGTCGGCCTTGAGATACCAGGCCGGGTCGGGCCCCTCGCAGGTGCTGTAGGTGCCTTCGGTGACCAGCGCCTGTTCCGGCGTCTCGAAATCGATGCGCTGCGCCTTGCCCTGCGCCCGGTTGGCTTCGAGCTTGTAGGTCGGCTTGGAGATGTAGCCTTCGCCGGAGTCCATCTTCAGCTTCATGTCCTCGCCGGTGTAGCGGTCACCGAAGCGCTGCATGCGGATGTTGCCGTTTGCCTCGATCTCGTCCTCGACCACGTGATAGGTGGCGTGGTCGGCATTGACCTTGGTGGCGCCACGGGTGATCTCGACATCGCGGTCCATGATGATCTCGCGGTCGGGACGGCCGGTCATCTGCTCGGCTTCGAGGTTGGCCGGCGCATTCGGGTCGTCGATGCGCACCGGCTTGACCTTGGCCTGCGCCAGCGCCAGCCCCGGCAGAACCGCGACCACCACGGCAGCGGTGGCGGCGTGGGTGGCGCCGAGCAGGATGGCGCGCGCGGCGCGGCGTGCGGTCAGCCGCCGGTTCGGCGGATTTACCAGAAGCAGGCTGTAAGGTGGTTTGGAAGACGCGAAAAACCAGGTCATGAGGCCATGAAATACGATGTAAAGGTGGGATCGGGCGGTGGGCCTGACGCAGCGCTGTCGCAGCGGGCGATCACGGCAGGCGATTTTTGCAATCGAATCCCTTATTATAGGGGAACTCGCCTTCCCAACCGCTTTTCCAGGTCGCTTCATGTCTTTACAGTTTTCGTCTGATCCCCGTTTGTCCGCCCTCCAATCCTGGCTTGCCAGCCTGACCGCGACACAGGTGCTGCCCGCGAGCCTGCGGGCGGCCTCCGCCGACGCCAGTTTTCGCCGCTACTTCCGGGTCGATACCCCGGATGGCGGCAGCCTGATCGTCATGGATGCACCGCCGCCGCAGGAAGACGTGCGGCCCTTCATCCACGTCGCCGCGCTGTTCGGCAAGACCGGTGTTTCCGTGCCCACGGTGATCGCGCAGGATGCCGAACGCGGCTTCCTGCTGCTCTCCGATCTCGGCAACACGACATACCTGCATCAGCTGACGGCCGATACCGCCCACGCGCTCTACATGGATGCCATCGAGGCGCTGGTGACGATCCAGGTGCACAGCAAGCCGGACGTGCTGCCCGAATACGACCGCGCGCTGCTGCTGCGCGAGCTGATGCTGTTCCCCGAGTGGTATGTCGGCAAGCACATCGGCGCGACATTGACGCCGGCCCAGGAAAAATCCCTGCACCAGGTGTTCGACACGCTGCTGGCCAACAACCTGGCGCAGGCGCAGGTCTACGTGCACCGCGATTACCATTCACGCAACCTGATGGTGGTCGGGCATGGCAACCCCGGCATCCTCGATTTCCAGGATGCGGTGTACGGCCCGATCACCTACGACCTGGTGTCGTTGCTGCGCGATGCCTACATCGAGTGGGATGAAGAAATGGTGCTCGACTGGGCGATCCGCTACTGGGAGCGGGCCCGCAAGGCCGGCCTGCCGGTGGCGCCCGACATCGACACGTTCTACCGCGACTTCGAATTCATGGGATTGCAGCGGCATCTGAAGGTGCTCGGCATCTTCGCCCGGCTGTATCACCGCGACGGCAAGGACGCGTATCTGAAGGACCTGCCGATGGTGATGCGTTACACGCGCAAGGCGGCCGGCCGCTACAAGGCGCTCAAACCGCTGGTGGATCTGCTGGACATGCTGCAAGACAGCGCGCCGCAGGTTGGCTACACGTTCTGATGGTGACGCGATGAAAGCCATGATCCTGGCCGCCGGCCGCGGCGAGCGGATGCGCCCCCTTACCGACACCTGCCCCAAGCCGCTGCTCAAGGTGCGCGGCCGGCCGTTGATCGTCTGGCAGATCCTGTCGCTGGTGCGCGCCGGGATCACCGAGATCGTGATCAACCACGCCCATCTCGGGCAGATGATCGAGGACACGCTCGGCAACGGCGCGCAGTTCGGGGCGCAGATCCGGTATTCCGCAGAAGGCACGGCGCTGGAGACGGCCGGCGGCATCGCCAAGGCCCTGCCGCTGCTGGGCGATGCACCCTTCGTGACGGTCTCCGGCGACATCTTCTGCCCGCATTTCGATTACGAACAGGTCAGGGACGTACTGGTCGAGGCCGATCACCGCGGCACGCCGTACGCACCGCATGAACGCGATATCGCCTGGCTCTACCTGGTGCCCAATCCGGAGCACCACCTGCAGGGCGATTTCGCGCTGAAGAGCTTCACCATCGCCAACGAAGCCAGTGTCGGCAGCCCGCTGCACACCTTCGGCAACATCGGCGTCTACCGACCCGAGATGTTCGCCGGGATCGAACCGGGCAGCCGCGCAAAACTGGCCCCGATCCTGCGCGAGCACGCCGCCGCCGGCCGCATCGGCGGCGAGATCTACGAGGGCATGTGGGTCAATGTCGGCACCGTCGCCCAGCTCGATGCGCTCAACGCGCCGCTGCATTCCGCCCGAAAAAATGCCACTCCGTGAGGGTTCCACCGTGATCGCCAACCATGCCGCCCGTCGCGCACGCCTGATCACCCGCATGCAGCAGGCCGGTGGCGGTGTCGCCATCATCCCGACCGCGCCCGAAGTCATGCGCAACAGCGACGCCGACTATCCGTACCGGCACGACAGTTATTTCTACTACCTCTCCGGCTTCATGGAGCCGGAAGCCGTGGTGGTAGTGGTCGCGCCCCCCGATGGCAGCCCGGGCCGCTCGATACTGTTCTGCCGCGAGAAGAACCCGGAGCGCGAAATCTGGGATGGCTTTCGGTATGGTCCGGTGGCGGCGCGCGACAATTTCCAGTTCGACGAAGCGTTCGATCATGCCGCGCTCGACATCGAGCTGCCCAAACTGATGGCCGACATGCCGGCGCTGTTCTACGCAGTCGGCCGCGACGCAACGCTGGACGCCCAGGTGCGCGGCTGGATGACGAGCGTGCGGGGCCAGGCACGCGCCGGCGTCGCCGCACCTGCCGTCATGCACGACATCCGGCCGCTGCTCGACGACATGCGACTCTTCAAGGACGCCGACGAAATCGCCATCATGCGGCACGCCGCCGGCATCTCCGGCGCGGCGCATGCACGGGCGATGCGGATGTCGGCGCCCGGCAAGACCGAATACCAGATCGAGGCAGAACTGCTGCATGCGTTCCGCTATGCCGGCTCGGATTTCCCCGCCTACACGTCGATCGTGGCGACCGGGGCAAACGCCTGCGTGCTGCACTACCGCGCCGGCGCCGCGGTCCTGCAGGACGGCGACCTGGTGTTGATCGACGCCGGCTGCGAATACGGCGGCTATGCATCCGACATCACCCGCACCTATCCGGCCAATGGCAGATTTTCGCCAGCGCAGAAGCGGCTCTACGAGATCGTGCTGGCAGCGCAGCAGGCGGCAATTGACGCCGTGCGGCCGGGCGCGACCTTCATGGAGGGTCATGATGCGGCGGTGCGGATCCTGGCGCAGGGCATGCTCGATACCGGCCTGCTCGATGGCGCGAAGGTCGGCTCGGTCGAAGATGTGATCGCCAAGGGCGACTACCGGCAGTTCTATATGCACCGCACCGGGCACTGGCTCGGGATGGATGTGCATGACGTCGGGGAGTATCGCGAGGCTGCTGCTGGCGTTGCCAACGCTGGTACGGCCACGGAAACGCGCGATGCGAAGCCATGGCGCATCCTCCGGCCGGGCATGGTGCTGACCGTCGAACCCGGCATCTACGTACGTCCCGCAGAAGGTGTGCCGGAAGAATACTGGAACATCGGCATCCGCATCGAGGACGATGTGGCGGTGACCGCCGACGGGCGCGAGGTGCTGAGCGTCAGTGCGCCCAAGACCGTGGCGGCGATCGAGGCGGTGATGCGGGGCGGCGAATAACCAAACCGTGGCAGTTTCAAAAGCGGGGATCGACTATTTTGCCGCTGTCTGGCGTCGAATTGCGAGATTTGCCTGTAGCCGCTTGACCAAACCGACAAACTCGATTTGCCCCAACCCCTCCCGTGAAT
>JACMOV010000131.1 GCA_014377845.1 Herminiimonas sp. | reverse complement strand
CTTAATGGTGCAATGCAGTAAAACCGGCATATTTTTCGGAACTTGACTTATTTGCATGGGTCAGAACGATGCAAGACAAGATACAAGCCACCGGACGGTTGACATCGCAGGTGCAGTTTTCCATCCCGCACCGGGACTGTGTCTTCCAATGCGTCTTCGCATACTTTTAACGGCACCATTTATATAAAGGCTTCACCATGCTAACGTTCTCACGACAAGAAGTACCGCCCGCACTGAAATCCCATCTGGAAGCGCAGTTTTCGTTTCTGGCCGACCTGTCGCGAAAAATGTTCGATGGCGTACAGCGCATCGGCCAGCTCAATGTCCAGGTCGCACAGACCGTAATGGAAGAAGCAATCAACAGCACGCATCAAATGATCGAATCGAACACGCCGACCGAGTACATTTCGGTTGCTGCATCCCAGGTACAGCCGGTCGCCGAGAAGATGCGCGCGTATCAGCAGCATCTGAGCAATATCGCCGCCAGTGTTCAGGTCGAACTGTCCAAGACCGCCGAAGAACACGTACCTGAAACAACCCGTACCGCGGCAGCAGTTGCAGAAGAAGTCGTGCGTCGCGGCGCAGAAGAAACCGACAAGGTGACACAGCGCCAGAAAGCGGCTTTCGACAAGCTGACAAAGCCGATCAACGAAGCCCGTGAAACACCGCATCAGAACGGCAGCATGCAACCGCCGCCGCCACAAGGCGCCAAGCAGCCGCTCGCTTCCAAGCCCGCGTAATTACCCGTCCGGACTGCCCCGACTGCACGTCGCCCGGGTAGCCCCGTTGCCGTCTCTTGCAATGCCGCTTTCTGGTTTCGCTGTGCGCAGTGGAACCATCAGGATCGCGGCATTTTTTATTCCCATGAGCCAAACAGACAAGCAGCACAAGGGTTTTGATAGCCGACCCGGGCAATATCCGGCCGCCACATCACGCGCTTTCACATCGCCAGTCCGCGGCCACCATGCCGGGCCAGTCGGCAACCGCGACTATCTCCTGTATGCGCCACCGGCCGAGCCGCATGCGGGAGGGTCCTTGATCATCATGCTGCACGGATGTCATCAGGCGGCCGCGGATTTTGCGCGGGCGACGCGCATGCAGGACCATGCGGCCGGTCACCCGTGCTACGTCGCGTATCCGGCGCAGGCGCTGCAGGCCAATGGGGCGAAATGCTGGAACTGGTGGGATGCCGCGCATCAGCAGCGTGAGCTGGGCGAGCCGGCGATCATCGCCGACCTGACGCGACACCTCGTGACCCGTTACGCCATCGCCGCCGAGCAGGTGTTCATCGTCGGTTTTTCTGCCGGTGGTGCAATGGCCGCAACCATGGCCGTGCTCTATCCGGATCTCTATTCGGCATGTCTTCATGGGCCGGGCGCGCTAGAGCAGCGGAGTGCTTGCGGCGCGTTGGATAACTACTTACCGAGGAAAATGAAGAAATGCATGATGTTGCATAGCAATATACTTGTGCTCCCAGGGAATAGCTTATTCCCTCTCGTGATATGCGTTATGCGCGCGGCTCAAGGCCCGACACAGGAGCCGCTCATGGAAACTGTAGCGCGCGCGGGCTTTCGAAATGCCGCGCCTGGCCGGTCACCGGATCGGTGAAGGCGAGACTGCGCGCCAGCAGCTGCAAGGGCCTGCTGAAATCAGGTGGGGCTGACGGGTCGGCCGGTGGCTGCAGTACGGGATAGATGCGGTCGTCGACGATCGGCAGCCCGAGCGCCGCCATATGGGCGCGCAACTGATGCTTCTGGCCGGTCGCCGGCTGCAGGCAGTAGCGTGCGTAAGCGCCCTGCACCTGCATCACCGCGATCCGCGTCTCCGCATTGGGCATCCCTTCCACGGTTTCCATCTGCATGAAGGCCGCGCTTTCCACCAGCCGGCTGCGCATGACGCGTGGGAAGTCGATGTCGGCACGCCACGGCGCGATCGCCTCATAGGTTTTTTCGACGGCGCGATCCCGAAACAGCGCGTGATACCGGTTGCGCGTCGCCGGCTGGATCGAAAACAGCATCACGCCTGCCGTATCCCGGTCGAGTCTGTGCATCGGCGTCAGGGTCTCGATGCCCAGACTGCGTTTCAGACGCACCAAAAGCGTCTGCTGCAGGTAGGCGCCGCCCGGCGTGACCGGCAGGAAGTGCGGCTTGTCGACCGCCACCAGCAGGTCGTCGCGAAACAGCACCGGCGCCTCGAAGGGAATCGGCACTTCTTTTGGCAGGCTGCGGTAATAGAAAATTTTCGCGTGGGGCCGAAACGGCGCCTGCGGCCCGAGCGACATGCCGCAGTCGTCCACCACGTCGCCGCGTGTCATGCGGTCTACCCACTCGTGCGGCGCAATCATGGGAAACCGGTCGCATAGAAATGCCAGGACAGTCGACCAGCCGGCAGCCGGCGCTGCCACACAACTCGCGCCGACGCCGTCGCGCGAGGGCAGGTCTGCCACGCCCGGATGGCGACTCATCGCATGCAGCCGTGGCACATCGCGACGCGGCTACTGCGCAACATGGGAACCCGTTCAGGCATCACCGGCGCCGTCGAGCCGGCGCGCCCGCGCCAGGCGCCAGGCGTCCGCCGGATCGTCGTAGACCTGTTCCGCGGTGGTGCCGGTTTCCTCCAGCCTGGTATCGAGGGCGATCCGGTTATCGAAGACGAAGCACTCGCCTTCCCAGTCATGCGCCGCATCCGGCATGCTCTGAAAATAATTCAGGATGCCGCCTTCGAGTTGATAGACATCGATGCCGGCATCCTGCATCCAGGCGCTGGTTTTTTCGCAGCGGATGCCGCCGGTGCAGTACATGGCCACGCGCTTGCCGGCCGCCTGCCATGCGGGCGCATTGGCGGCAATGTAGGCGGAAAAATCGCGGAAATTATCGACCTGCGGATCGATCGCGGACTTGAAACGCCCCAGCCGGAATTCGAAACTGTTGCGGTTGTCGATGACCACCACGCTGTCGTCGGCCAGGAGCGCGCGCCATTGCTCCGGCGTGACATCGATGCCACCGCGTCGGGCCGTATCAACACCCGTTACGCCGATCACGCCGAGGGCCACGATTTCATCCTTGCGATGCACCTTCATGCGGCCGAAGGGCGCCGTCTTGCAGCCGCTGCGCTTGAACTGCATGCCGGTGAAAATACCGCCGACGTACCCCGCTGCGGTCACCGCGGCTTCGAATGCATCGAGCGCTTCGGCGGATCCCGCCAGCACGCCGTTGATGCCTTCTTCGGCGACCAGGATGCTGCCGAGGAGACCAGCGGTGAGCTGGCGCAGGCTGGCTGCCAGGTCGTCCGGCGCGGCGACAGTGGCGAATTTGTAGAACGCAATGTGAAACTGCGGTGACGGCGTGGCAGGCTGCATGGATGACGTAGGCGCAGGGCGCGATGCGGCGAGGGAAACGGCATTGTCGCAGAGTTCGGGATAGCGCCGCGTCTCTCCGCAATCGCGCACATGAGCGATCGGACGATCGGACGATTGGCCGATGCGGCGATCAGACGATCCGGCGATACAGACCGTGCTCCTGCGACACCGCCTGGAATTGCAGCGACATCGGCGCCGACTGCAGGTCATCGGGCGCATCCACGCTGAGGATGCCGAACGGCGAAAGACTGTCCGCGAACAGCTGCAGCGCGCGGCGGCGCAAGGTCGTGCCGAACTCGGGCAGGACGCGGCGGCACAGGATGAACTGGAATTCGTTGAAGGAACGGTCGGCCGCCAAATCGTACTGGGCCCAGATCAGGTTGCCGCGCAGGGCAGGGGAGAACACTATCTGCGCATCGCGCGCAACGCAGTAGTCGGCCAGTGCCTTGGCCCCGCCACTGGCGCGGTAGCTGGACTCGTATTGCGTCAGCCGTTCGGCGGGGAAGGCGCCGAGCCGGGTTTCCGCCAGCAAGGCGTCGTTGGCGGCGGTCACGAATATCAACGTCTTGTCATACAGGCCTTCTTCGATCAGCAGGATTACCAGCGCAAACAGTCTTCTGCACTGGTCGATTCGGCGATCCAGATTTTTGGCAGGGGACAGGAGCGCAGGTAGGGCACGAGCGCGGCGCGCAGGCTGGGCACCCCGGCGCAATCGTCGAACAGGCCGGCGGACCGCAGGCTCAGGGTCCGTATCAGCGCTTCGGCTGCGGGCCGCGAGCGCAGGATGCGGTCCTGCAAACCGGAAATGCTCGCGACGCCACACTCCCGCATCGCCCCGTGCAATCTGTACGCCAGACCCGCGCGGTCGTAGCCGCGAAAGTCGGCGCCGCGCACCTGGTAGAGCGCTTCCAGAAACAGGTCGATCTCGATCGCTTCGATGGCGGCGCTGTCGATCGCCGTCACCACGCCGGCCGACGGCCTGATCCGGTTCGATGGGTACGTCACTCCGAGAGCCATACCCGCATCAGCGACAGCAGTTGCGCGACATCGACCGGCTTGGTGATGTAGTCGGAGGCGCCGGCCGCGAAACACTTGTCGCGATCGCCTTTCATCGCCTTGGCGGTCAGGGTGATGATCGGCAGCGACTTGAACTGGCTGATGTTGCGGATCGCGCGCATGGTGTCGTAGCCGTCCATCTCCGGCATCATGATGTCCATCAGGACGATCTCGATCGACGGATCTTTTTCCAACAACTCGATGCCGTCGCGGCCGTTTTCGGCGAACGAGACCACCATCTGCTGTCGTTCAAGCACCGTGGTGAGCGCAAAAATATTGCGCAGGTCGTCGTCGACGATCAGCACCTTGCGGCCGATCAGGTCGCCTTCGCTGACGTGGATTTCCTCGAGCATGCGGCGCTGCCGCTCCGGCAGGCTCGCCGGCGAGCGATGCAGGAACAGCGCCGTCTCATTCAGCAACCGCTCCGGTGAACGCGCATCCTTGACGACGATGGTCTTGGCGACCCGGCTCAGCCGGGCGACTTCCTTGCGGTCGAGCTCCTTGGCCGTATAGATCACGATCGGCAGATCATGTTGCGCCGGCTTCTTGCTGATGAGGTCGAGCAGCTGGAAGCCGTCGATGTCCGGCAGCGTCAGGTCCAGCACCATGCAGTCGAAGCGGCCGGCCTTGAGCGCATCGAGCGCCTTTTGGCCGGTATCGACTGCGGTGATCAGCAGATCGGCGTCGCCGATCAGTTCGACGATACGGTTGCGCTGCACGTCGTCGTCCTCTACCACCAGCAGGCTGCGCTTGGTGCGGCTCAGGAATTGCTGAATCCGCGAGAATTCTTCATCCAGCCGTTCCAGCGACACCGGCTTGACCAGATACGAGATCGCGCCCTTGCGCAGGCCTCGCTCGCGCTCGCGCAAATTGGAGAGGATGTGCACCGGAATATGCCGCGTGGTGGGATCGCGCTTCAAGCGGTCCAGCACCGTGAAGCCGTCCGCATCCGGCAAATCGATATCGAGCAGGATCGCCGTCGGCAGATAGTGGCGCGCCAGTGTCAGCGCGGCATCGCCGCTGAACGTGACCACGCACTTGAAGCCTTTTTCCCGTGCCCGTTCCAGCAGCACGTTGGCGAAACGCGGATCGTCCTCCACGATCAGCAGGGAGGCGTCGCCGGGCGCGACCATGTTGCGGTCGTCGAAGGCCGCCTCCGCCTGCACGAAAGGCAGAATGTCGGCGTCGCCGCTGGCAGGACGCAACACCACGTCATCGGTACTGTCGCTCCTTGGCGTGGCGGGATGAAAAGTCGCCAGCCGTGGCGAATCCAGCGCGCCGACCTGCAGCAACGGCGTCGGCTGCATGATGCTCGCGCGGTTATGCGGCAGGAACAACGTGAAGGTGCTGCCGATGCCGACCACGCTGCTGACGCGGATTTCGCCGCCCAGCAGGCGCGCCAGTTCACGGCTGATTGACAGGCCCAGGCCGGTGCCGCCATAGCGCCGCGCCGTGCTGCCGTCAGCTTGCTGGAAGGCTTCGAAGATCAGTTGCAGCTTGTCGCCGGCAATGCCGACGCCGGTATCGGTGACCGAAAACGCCAGCACGCCGTTGGCCAGTTGCAGGTGCGGGTGGTCGGCGCTCCAACCATGGTCGGCCATGCCGATCTTCAGGTGGACCTGACCGTGCGCGGTGAACTTGAAGGCGTTCGAGAGCAGGTTTTTCAGGATCTGCTGCAAGCGCGTGGTGTCGGTGACCATCGATACCGGCAAGTTCGGCTCCAGCGTGATGGCGAAGCTGATCTGCTTGGCCTCGGCCATGTGGCGGAACGTGCGTTCGACATAGTTGGCGAGGATTGCGAAGCGCGATTCGGAGAGCTCCAGCGTCACCGTGCCGGATTCGATCTTGGACAGGTCGAGGATGT
This sequence comes from Herminiimonas sp., assembly GCA_014377845.1. GTDB lineage: Bacteria > Pseudomonadota > Gammaproteobacteria > Burkholderiales > Burkholderiaceae_D > JANXSS01. The sequence goes on along the minus strand of JACMOV010000131.1, from coordinate 1,214 downwards.
CGTTGATCAGGGTCAGCAAGTCACTGCCGGACCCATGGATCGTCTTGGCATACTCGACCTGGTTCGACGACAGGTTGCCGATCGGGTTGTCGCTCAACTGCTGGGCCAGGATCAGGAGGCTGTTCAGCGGCGTGCGCAATTCATGCGACATGTTGGCGAGGAATTCCGACTTGTATTTCGGTTTAGCGTGTCGGCAATCTTGCCGTTCAGTCCAGTCAGGTCGGACGGCATGCGCACTGAGAAATCGCCTTTTTTGAGCGCCGTCAGCGCGGCCAGCAACAATTTTGCATCGAGCGTTTCCGGCAGATCGGCGATGGAGTTCATGCAGTTTTTTTCTGATAAATTTTTTTGACATTCTCATACGTGCTCAACGCCCGTGCAAGCTCTGGCTGTCAACAAGACGGAAATAAAGAGTCGCAAACGGTCGCCCTTTCCACCACCGGTGCTGAATCCTGGGAAACTATTTCTGCATTGAATTATTTCCCGCAACGCGATGGTTGCCGACGATCACGGATCCTATATTGCAAGCTGTATGCATCGCACGCGTACGACATTTTTAGTTGCACAAAAGCCACTTTTTTTCCACCAAATTCGACGACAGCAGCCCGTGACCACCCCGCAAGATCCGAAGATTCTAGTGGTCAACGACGACCACGCCAGCCTGCTGGCCCTGACCAGCTTGCTGTCGCAGTGGGTGTCGGACAACCCGTATGAGATCATGACCGCGCGCTCCGGCGAGGAAGCGCTGCGCCATGTTTTGCAAAACGATTTCGCGATGGTGCTGCTCGATGTGAACATGCCGGGCATGGATGGATTCGAGACGGCCGAGGCGATTCATGCGCGGCCGCGCTCGGCGGCGATCCCGATCATCTTCATCACCGCCTACCACGCGGATGAATTGACTCGGCTCAAGGGATATCAGAAGGGCGCGGCCGACTATCTGTTCACGCCGATCATCCCGCAGGTGCTGCGCGCCAAGGTCAATGTGTTCGTCGGACTCGCAAAGAAGAATCTGGAACTGGTACAGCAGGCCATCAAGCTCAACCAGCGCACCGACGAACTGATTGCAACCCATTCGCGCCTGAGCATCGAGATCAAGGAGCGGCGCCAGGCGGTCCGCGAAAACAAGGCGAAGGATGACTTCCTGGCGATGCTTGGCCATGAGCTGCGCAATCCGCTCAACGCCATCAACAGCGCGATCGCGGTGATGGAGT
>JACMOV010000130.1 GCA_014377845.1 Herminiimonas sp. | reverse complement strand
GGAGCTGAAGGTCAACCTGATCCGTGCCTTGAATGACAAGACCGGACCGGTGCGCGCCGAAGGCAAGGTGATCCAGGTCGGCCGCAGCGTCGGCATCGCCGAGGGCCGGCTGGTCGATGTCGACGGCAAGCTGTATGCGCACGCGACCACGACCTGCCTGGTCTTTCCGCTACCTTAGCCTAGATCAAAGCGCCTCGCGTGACACCAGCACGCCATCGGCGTCGGCATAGATCCAGTCACCGGGCGTGACCGGCACGCCGGCGATGCTGACCCGTACGTTGAGGTCGCCGATGCCTTTGCGGGCGCTGCGTTGCGGATGCAGCGCCAGCGCCCGGATGCCGGTGTCGCACTGGTTCAGCTCCGCCACGTCGCGCACGGCGCCGAAGACGACGATGCCGGCCCAGCCGTTTTTTTCCGCCAGCACCGCCAGGTTGCCGCCGACCAGCGCGTTGCGCACGCTACCGCCGCCGTCGATCACCAGTACCCGCCCCTCACCCGTGCCTTCGAGCGTGGTGCGCACCAGGGCATTGTCTTCGAACACCTTCAGCGTGAAGGCTGGGCCAGAGAACGACAGCCGCTGGCCGAAGGCGACGAATACCGGCGGCAGCGCCGCCAGCGTGCCGGCAGCCAGCCGCTCGGCATGTGCATCACACAGGTCACAGGTAGAAAACGACGTCATGAGGCCTCCCGAAAAATGCGCGCAACCGAAAGCGTGCGCGGTCGTCCCATTTTAGGATGCGTGAACGGTCTCGGATCGAAAGTTCAGCGCGCCGTGATCGACATCGACCACGATCGTTTCCTTCGGCCCGAAGCGGCCCTGCAGCAGCAGTTTCGACAACGGATTCTCGATCTGCTGCTGAATGGCACGCTTGAGCGGCCGCGCACCGTACACCGGATCGAAACCGGCTTCCGCGATCTTCACCAGTGCGGCATCGGTGACCACCAGGCCCATGTCCATCTTCGCCAGGCGCTGCTGCAGCACCGCCAGCTGGATCTTGGCGATCGCGCCGATGTTCTTTTCGTCGAGGGCATGGAACACCACGATCTCGTCGATCCGGTTGATGAACTCGGGCCGGAAATGCGCGCGCACCTCGCCCATCACCGCCAGCTTGACCACCGATGGATCGCTGTTTTCCATCGCCTGGATCTTGTGTGAACCGAGATTGGATGTCATCACGATAACGGTGTTCTTGAAGTCGACCGTGCGTCCCTGCCCGTCCGTCATGCGGCCGTCGTCAAGCACCTGCAGCAGCACGTTGAAGACATCCGGATGCGCCTTTTCGATCTCGTCGAGCAGGATCACGCTGTAGGGCTTGCGGCGCACCGCTTCGGTCAGATAACCGCCCTCCTCGTAGCCAACGTAACCGGGCGGCGCACCGATCAGGCGGGCGACCGAATGCTTCTCCATGAATTCGCTCATGTCGATGCGGATCATCATGTCCTCGGTATCGAAGAGGAACGACGCCAGCGCCTTGCACAGCTCGGTCTTGCCGACGCCGGTCGGCCCCAGGAACATGAAGGAACCGTATGGCCGGTTCGGATCGCCCAGCCCGGCGCGCGAACGCCGGATCGCGTCGGACACCGCGACGATCGCTTCATGCTGGCCGATCACGCGCTCATGCAACGCGTCCTCCATGTGGACCAGCTTGTCGCGCTCGCCCTGCAGCATCTTCGACACCGGAATGCCGGTGGCGCGCGAGACGACTTCGGCGATCTCCTCGACGCCGACCTGGGTGCGCACGAGGCGCGGCTTGGTGGACGCCGCTTCGCTGCTGTCGGCAGTCTTCAGTTGCGCCTCCAGTTCGGGCAGGCGGCCGTACTGCAGCTCGGAGACCCGCTGCCAATTGCTCTGGCGGGTCGCCTCGTCCATCTGCAGCCGGACCTGTTCGATTTCTTCCTTGATGTGCTGGCTGCCCTGGACGGCGGCCTTCTCGCTTTTCCAGATCTCTTCGAGGTCGGCGTATTCCAGCGACAGGCGGGAGATCTCTTCCTCGATCAGGCCGAGCCGTTTTTGCGACGCCTCATCCTTCTCGCGCTTGATTGCCTCGCGCTCGATCTTCAGCTGGATCAGGCGGCGTTCCAGCTTGTCCATGACCTCGGGCTTGGAATCGATCTCGATCTTGATCTTCGACGCCGCTTCATCGATCAGGTCGATCGCCTTGTCGGGCAGGAAGCGGTCGGTGATGTAGCGGTGCGACAGTTCGGCCGCGGCCACGATGGCCGGGTCGGTGATGTCGACGCCATGATGCACTTCGTACTTTTCCTGCAGCCCGCGCAGAATCGCGATCGTCGCCTCCACGCTCGGTTCGTCGACGATGATCTTCTGGAAGCGGCGTTCGAGCGCGGCATCCTTCTCGATGTACTTGCGATATTCGTCGAGCGTGGTGGCGCCCACGCAATGCAGCTCGCCGCGGGCCAGCGCCGGCTTCAGCATGTTGCCGGCGTCCATGGCGCCTTCGGCCTTGCCGGCGCCGACCATGGTGTGCATCTCGTCGATGAAAACGATGCTCTGGCCGGCATCCATCGCCAGCTCTTTCAGCACTGACTTCAGGCGCTCCTCGAATTCGCCGCGGTACTTCGCACCTGCCAGGAGCGCTGCCATGTCGAGCGACAGCACGCGCTTGGACTTCAGGCTGTCCGGGACCTCGCCGTTGACGATGCGTTGCGCCAGGCCCTCGACGATCGCGGTCTTGCCGACACCCGGCTCGCCGATCAGCACCGGATTGTTCTTGGTGCGCCGCTGCAGCACCTGGATGGCGCGGCGGATTTCATCGTCGCGCCCGATCACCGGGTCGAGCTTGCCCATGCGGGCACGCTCAGTCAGGTCGATCGTGTATTTTTTGAGCGATTCGCGCTGGCCCTCGGCTTCCGACGAATCGACGCTGCCGCCACCGCGTACTGCAGTGATTGCCGCTTCCAGGGCCTTGCGGGTGACGCCGTTCTCACGTGCCAGGCGGCCGGCCTGCGACTTGTCTTCGGTCAGCGCGAGCAGCACCATTTCGCTCGACAGGAACTGGTCGCCGCGCTTCTGGGCTTCCTTGTCGGCGAGATTGAGCAGCGAATTGAGCTCGCGCCCGACCTGCACTTCACCGCCCGTGCCGGTGACCTTCGGCAGGTGCAGTAGCGCCGTCTTGACGCCGGCCGTCAGCCCGCCCAAGTTGGCGCCGGCGCGCTGCAGCAGCGATCCGGTGCTGCTGTCTTCCTGGTTGAGCAATGCCTGCAGCAGGTGTAGCGGGTCGATGTACTGATTGTCGTTGCCGACCGCAAGACTCTGCGCATCGGAAATCGCTTCCTGCAGTTTTGTGGTGAATTTGTCCAGCCGCATGGTCTTCTCCGCGTAGAAATTCGGGCGATGCCCAATAAAAAACTAACTGGGGGGCATTACCCTTATTTCAAGTAGGGGCGAACAAGTGGATTGCAGGTTGGAGCAACCTCTGCGGCGCCGGGTCTCAGGCGTTGAGCGCCCGGTACACCGCGAATCCCGCGAAGCAGCAAACGATCGAGCCCACCAGGTGCAGCAGCGAATGCCCGAGCGCCCAGGCGATTTCACCGCGCTGGAGCAGCATCATCGACTCGGCCGAGAAGCTGGAGAAGGTGGTCAATCCACCGAGAAAACCGGTGACCGCAAACAGCCGCCAGGCCGGCGAAAGCCCCGGATGCGTGGAAAAGAAGGCCACCGCAATGCCGATGATGAAGCCGCCGCCCAGGTTGGCCAGCAGCGTGCCGAACGCAATCTGCGCATGGATCGTATTGAGCCACAGGCCAAGGCCCCAGCGCAACCATGCGCCCAGTGTCGCACCGGCACCCACCGCCAGCCAGTTCATCGGCCAGCGCCTTGAACGACGCCATCACCAGCGGACACTTGCCACTTCGTCAGCGCCGCATCATCGGTCGCCCGGGCATCGACCCAGCGCGCCCCTTCCGGGGTCTGCTCTTTTTTCCAGAACGGCGCTTCGGTCTTCAAGTAATCCATGATGAATTCGCAGGCAGCAAAGGCTTCGCCGCGATGGGCGGAGGTGACCGCCACCAGTACGATCTGGTCGAGCGGCAGCAAGGGGCCGATACGGTGGATCACGAGGGTGTCGAACAGCGTCCAGCGGGCATGTGCCTGGTCGACGATCGCCTGGATCGACTTTTCGGTCATGCCGGGATAATGCTCGAGCGCCATTTCAGCCACCGTCGCGCCGTCGTTCATGTCGCGCACCGTACCGACGAAGGCCACCACCGCGCCGACCTGCGGCTGCCCGGCGCGCAGTTGCGCCACTTCCGTGGTGAGGTCGAAATCCTGTTCGCAGATCCGGATCGTCATGTTTGCTCGTTTAGGCGGGGTTTCAGCGGTGATTCCACTTTGGATTCTGCCGGCCTTCCGACAGGGTTTCAACCACCGGTCACCGGCGGAAAGAACGCGACTTCGCAGCCTTCCGCCAGCGCCATGTCGGCGCTGCTCATCTGCTGGTTGAACGCCATGCGCAGTACGCGGTGTTCAGCCAGCACCTCGGCCCAAGGACTGCCGCGCTGCAGCAGGTAGGTGCGAAGCTGTCCGACCGTGGTGACGTCGTCGGGGACGGCCAGCGATTCCTGCGCGGTGCCCAGGGCTTCGCGCACGCTGGCAAAAAAACGGAGTTGAATGTTCATGTAAGAATTTTACTTCAGCCAAGCAACGCTGAAAATGGCAGGAACTGCACCGTGTCACCCGGCGCGATGGTCTGGCCGGCAGGATTGTCGATCAGACCGTCGCCCCAGACGGTCGAGGT
>JACMOV010000129.1 GCA_014377845.1 Herminiimonas sp. | reverse complement strand
TTGCCCGGCTGGTCGCGGGTGCGCTCGGCCTGGTTCTGCTTCAGGATGTCGACCGATTCGACGTTGGGCACCAGCGCCGGCGCACGCACCGTGGCCGGTGGCACGACGGCCGGGGGCGCGGCGCCGACCTTGCCGGCTTCCGGATTCTGGCCTGGCGATTGCGCACCGGCTGCACCGGCCAGCGCAAGGCCGGCCAGCAGGGCAAATAAGTACCTGTTCCGATAGGCAGGATCGTCGTGGCAGGAGTGATTTGTGCGGAGACCAAGGCGTGGCGACGCGACATGGCGTGCCATGGCAAGGAGCCGCAACGCAGAGATACGTACAAAGCGCCCTGCTGCGGCGATCTTGCCTATCGAAATAGGTACTAAGGCTAGCGAGTTTTTCACATCAGCTCCTGTGACGGGGACAGCACATCGTCAGTTCGTTTTGACGTACTCGTTCTGGGTCTGGGCACGCTGGCGCAGCTGCGTCTGCCAGCGCGTCTTGTCGCCTGGCTGATAGCCGGGGGCGACGAAGCCGTTCTGGGCGCCCTGCCAGCCCTGGCCATCCGGCTTGGCGGCGCTGGCGCTCTGCGACTGGTCGCGCTCGCCGCAACCGGCCAGGCCGGCTGCGACGACAATCACGGTCATGGCAGCCACGCCACGGCACAAGCCTGAATCACTGCCAATCCGAAGGCGCATCATGATTTCTCTCCAACCGGTTTTTCCTGCGGATGCGGTGCGCGGCCGTATGCCGTGCCCCAGCCCCAGACTTCGCTGCCTTTGCCGCGCCGCATGACGCGGTTGCGGAAAATGTCCGAGATGACGTCGCCGTCGCCCGCAAGCAAGGCCTTGGTCGAGCACATTTCGGCGCAGAGCGGCAGCTTGCCTTCGGCCAGGCGGTTGCGGCCGTACTTGTCGAACTCTTCCTTGGAGCCGTCGGTCTCCGGTCCACCAGCGCAGAAGGTGCACTTGTCCATCTTGCCGCGCAGGCCGAAGGTGCCGTTCGACGGAAACTGCGGCGCGCCAAACGGGCACGCATACGAGCAGTAGCCGCAGCCGATGCAGATGTCCTTGTCGTGCAGGACCACGCCTTCGTCGGTGCGATAGAAGCAGTCGACCGGGCAGACCGCCATGCAGGGCGCATCCGAGCAATGCATGCAGGCGACCGAGACCGATTTTTCCTGGCCGATCACGCCGTCGTTGATGGTGACGACGCGCCGCCGGTTCACGCCCCACGGTACTTCGTTTTCATTCTTGCACGCGGTGACGCAGCCGTTACATTCGATGCAGCGCTCCGAGTCGCAGATAAATTTCATTCGTGCCATGGTGTCCTCTGGTGCGGCAATTGCCGCATGTTTCCACTTGTCTGGTTCTTCACTGCGCCAGTCCTCGCGGGACCAACGCACTATTGTTCAAGCCGATCATTCAAGCCGATTCTTCAAGAAACGCCTTATGCGATCCGCTCGATGTTGCAGATCGTGGTCTTCGTTTCCTGCATCATCGTCACCGAGTCGTAGCCATAGGTGGTCGCGGTGTTGACTGCTTCGCCGCGCACCATCGGCGCTGCGCCTTCCGGGTAATACTCCAGCATGTCCTTGCCCTGCCACCATCCTGAAAAGTGGAACGGGATGAAGACGGTATCGGGCGCCACCCGTGGCGTCACCATGGCCTTGACCTTGATGCGTGCCCCGGTCGGCGTCGAGACGATCACGTACTCACCGTCGCGGATGCCACGCGCCGTGGCGGCAGTGGCGTTGAGCTCGACGAAGTTCTCCTGCTGCAGTTCTGCCAGCCACGGATTGGAGCGCGTCTCTTCGCCGCCGCCTTCGTATTCGACCAGCCGGCCGGAGGTCAGGATCAGCGGGAATTTCTCTGACAGCTTCTGCTCCACATTCTTGTCCTGGATCGACTTGTACAAGGTCGGCATGCGCCAGAAAGCCGTCTTGTCGTCGTGCGTCGGGTACTTCGCCACCAGGTCAGGGCGGGTGCCGTACAGCGGCTCGCGATGCAGCGGTACCGGGTCGGGGAAGTTCCAGACCACGGCGCGCGCCTTGGCGTTGCCGAACGGGTAGCAGCCGTGCACTTTCATCACCACGCGCTGGATGCCGCCGGACAGGTCGGTCTTCCAGTTCTTGCCTTCGGCAGCGACTTTCTCGGGCGCTGTCAGGTCGTCCCACCAGCCGAGTTTTTTCAGCAGCAGGTGATCGAATTCCGGATAGCCGGTCGACAGGTCCGCCCCCTTCGAATGCGAACCATCCTCGGCCAGCAGCGAGACGCCGTTGCGCTCGACCCCGAAGTTGGCGCGGAAATTGCCGCCGCCTTCCATCACATGCAGCGAGTTGTCGTACAGGTTGGCGGTGCCCGGATGCTTCATCTCGGGCGTGCCATAACAGGGCCACGGCAAGCCGAAAAAGTCACCGCTCATGTCGTAGCCGGTGACGGCGTCCTTGCCTGCATTGCAGCGCAGCGTGCGCACGTCGAACAGGTGCATGTTGCGCATGTGCGCCTTCAGGCGTGTCGGCGACTGGCCGGTGTAACCGATCGCCCAGGCGCCGCGATTGATCTCTTCCAGTATCGATTCCGGTTCCGGCTCCAGCATGCCGCCCTTGCCTTTCACCAGCCGCAGCTTGGCGGTCAGTTCCTTGGCAAAACCGAGCTTCTCGGCGAACTGGTACATGATCATGTGATCGGTGCGCGACTCCCACAGCGGCTCGATGACCTTTTCACGCCATTGCAGCGAACGGTTCGATGCCGTCACAGATCCGGAGGTCTCGAACTGGGTCGCCGCCGGCAGCAGGTACACCGCCCGGTTCGGATTCAATTCCTGGCCATCCACCTTCATCGCCGCCATCGCCGCAGAGGCCGACGGATACGGGTCGATCACGACCAGCAGATCGAGCTTGTCGAAGGCCTTCTTCATCTCCAGACCGCGCGTCTGCGAGTTCGGCGCATGGCCCCAGAACACCATCGCCCGGACATTGTTGTCCTGGTCGATCAGCTCGTTTTTCTCGAGCACCGCATCGATCCAGCGCGAGACCGTCGCGCCCGATTTCTCCATCATGGCTTGCGAGGCGAACTGCTTCTTCACCCATTCATAGTCGACTCCCCAGACTGCCGACCAGTGCTTCCAGGCGCCGGCGGCCAGGCCGTAATACGCCGGCAGGGAATCCGGATTCGGGCCGACATCGGTTGCGCCCTGCACATTGTCATGGCCGCGGAAAATGTTGGTGCCGCCACCCGAGATGCCGATGTTACCCAGCGCAAGCTGCACGATGCAGGAGGCACGCACGATTGCATTGCCGATGGTGTGCTGGGTCTGGCCCATGCACCAGACCAGCGTGGAGGGCTTGTTCTTGGCCATGGTCTCGGCGACCCGGTAGACCTCGGCTTCCGGCACGCCGCAGGCTTCCTCGACCTTGTCCGGTGTCCACTTGGCGACTTCGGCGCGCACGTCGTCCATGCCGTACACGCGGTCGTTGATGTACTGCTTGTCTTCCCAGCCGTTCTTGAAGATGTGATACAGCATGCCCCACAGGAACGGGATGTCAGAGCCCGAGCGAATCCGCACGTACTGGTCCGATTTGGCCGCGGTGCGGGTATAGCGTGGATCGATCACGATGATCTTGGCGCCCGTTTCCTTCGCATGCAGCATGTGCAGCATCGACACCGGATGCGCCTCGGCCGCATTCGAGCCGATGTACATGATCGCCTTTGAATTCTGCATGTCGTTGAAGCTGTTGGTCATCGCACCGTAGCCCCAGGTGTTGGCAACGCCGGCGACCGTGGTCGAGTGGCAGATGCGCGCCTGGTGATCGCAATTGTTGGTGCCGAAGAACGAGACGAACTTGCGCAGCAGCTGCGACTGCTCGTTGTTGTGCTTGGAGGAGCCGACGAAGAAGACCGAATCCGGACCGCTGGTCTTGCGCACATCCAGCAACCGGGCCGAGATCTCGGTCAGCGCGGTATCCCAGGAGATGCGCCGGTACTTGCCGTCGACCAGTTTCATCGGATACTTCAGCCGGTACTCACCGTGGCCGTGCTCGCGCAGGGCCGCGCCCTTGGCGCAATGCGCGCCGAGATTGATCGGCGAATCGAACACCGGATTCTGGCGCACCCAGACGCCGTTTTCGACCACCGCGTCGACCGC
>JACMOV010000128.1 GCA_014377845.1 Herminiimonas sp. | reverse complement strand
GGCGTTGTTCGATCTGTACGAAGCGGATAAGATCTCCTACGAGGACGCCTTGCGCAATGCCGATTCGATCAACGACCTGCGTCTGGCGATCAAGTTGCGCAGCAAGGATGCCAGCAACCGCGATCTCAACAAGGGCACCGAGCATCTCGGCATCGTCTGAATTGCGCCGGGATTGGGAAAACATCGGGCCAGCATCGCGCCAACCGCAACAACCTACCGGGGCGCCATTATGGCTGACATTAGCGTATTCGATTTTCATTGCACCGCCCTCGACGGCAAGCCGGTCGACCTGGCGGACTATCGCGGCAAGGTGCTGTTGATCGTCAATACCGCGAGCAAGTGTGGCTTCACGCCGCAGTACAAGGGGCTCGAAGCAGTCTATGCACAGCTAAAGGACCGTGGCGTGGCAGTGCTCGGTTTTCCGTGCAACCAGTTCGGCCACCAGGAACCCGGCGACGCGCCGACAATCGGCGCTTTCTGCGAGAAGAACTATGGCGTGACCTTCCCGCTGTTTGCGAAGGTCGACGTCAACGGCGCCAACGCCGATCCGCTGTTCCGCCATCTCAAGCACGCCGCGCCCGGCCTTCTCGGCAGCGAAGGCATCAAGTGGAACTTCACGAAGTTCCTCGTGAAGAAAGACGGCACCGTCTACAAGCGCTACGCGCCCACGACCAAGCCGGAAGAGATGATTGCCGATATCGAGGCGCTGCTGGCGGCCTAAAAAAACCCGAACAGCTTCAATGCCAGCGGCAGCAACACCGCCGTCAGCACGCCTGACATGCCCATCGCCAGTCCGGCGAAGGCGCCCATCTCCTGGCTGACCTGGAATGCCCGCGCTGTGCCGATACCGTGTGCGGTGACGCCCAGCGCGAAGCCGCGGGTGCTCTGGTCGGTCACGCGCATGAGGTTGAGGATGCCGCGCGCCATGACTGCGCCGAGGATGCCGGTGGCGATCACCAGCACGGCGGTCAGCGACGGCAGGCCGCCGATCTTCTCCGAGATGCCCATGGCGATTGGCGTCGTCACCGATTTCGGCGCCAGCGACAGGATGGTCGGCAGTGATGCGCCCAGCAGTTTCGCCACGCCCATGGCGGTGATTACCGCAGCCGCGCTGCCGGCGAGCGAACCGACCAGGAAGGCGATCCAGTTGCGCCGCAGTTTTTCCAGTTGCTGGTACAGCGGAATCGCCAGCGCGACGGTGGCGGGCCCGAGCAAGAAGTGGACGAACTGGGCGCCGTCGAAATACGTCTGGTACGGCGTGCCCGTCACCGTCAGGATCAGCACCAGCACCGCCACCGAGATCGCGACCGGATTAACCAGCGGATTGAATTTCGCCCGCGCATACAGGGCATAGGCGAGCTGATAGGCCAGCAGCGTGGCGGTCAGGCCCAGCAGGGGCGACGCCGACAGGTAGACCCAGATCGCGTTGAGTTTCGGCGTCATGACGCGCCGCCGATGCGGTCGTCCGGCGCACTGCCGGCTGCGGCGGATGACGCACTGCCGGTTGCGGCGGATGGCATGATCGCAGCGGCGGACGATGCCGTGCTGTCACCGGCCACCGGTTTCTGCAGCCAGCGCACGACCGTTGCGGTGACCGCGATCGACACCGCCGTGCTCGCCACCAGCGCCACCATGATCGGCAGCCACTCGGCGGCGATGCGCTGCGCATGCACCATGATGCCGACCCCCGCCGGCACGAACAGTAGCGACAGGTGTTTCAGCAGTTCGAGGGAGGTGGGCGCAAGCCGGTGCACCGCCTCGCTGTTGAGGAGCAGGTACAGGAACAGCAGCAGCATGCCGATCACCGGTCCCGGTACCGGCAGCGACAAGGCGTAGGCCAGTCCCTCGCCCATGGTCTGGAACACCAGCAGCACGGCGAAAGTGTTGATCATGACGGCGCGTCCGGGTCGCGACGAGCCGCCGTCGTCATGATCAGGCCGCTGCGAGCGCGTTGTCGATCAGTTCGATCCAGTGCCGCACCGGCGTCTCGGTGCCTGCCTGCAGATGCGTCAGGCAGCCGATGTTGGCGGAGACGATTTCATCCGGGTTCGTCGCCAGCAGGTTGGCCAGCTTGTTGTCACGCAGCTGGTGCGACAGTTCCGGCTGCAGCACAGAATAGGTACCGGCAGAGCCGCAGCAGATGTGACTGTCGGCGCACAGGCTGACATCGACACCGACGGCGCGCAACACGGCCTCGACCTTGCCGCGGATCTGCTGCCCGTGCTGCAGTGTGCACGGCGGATGGTAAGCCACACGGCGCACGATCTTGCCGCGCAGGCGCGCCTGCAGCGGGCCTGCGAAGTCCGGCAGGATCTCACTCAGGTCCCGGGTCAGCGCCGAAATACGCGCCGCCTTGTCCGCATACGCGGGATCGTGCGCCAGCAGGTGGCCGTAATCCTTGACCATGGAGCCGCAGCCGGAAGCGGTCATGACGATCGCTTCCGCACCGGCTCCCACGGCCGGCCACCAAGCGTCGATGTTGCGCCGCATGTCGCCCTTCGCCGCGTCGTGGTCATTGAGGTGATGGCGGATCGCGCCGCAGCAGCCGGCCTTCGACATCACCACCAGTTGCACGCCGAGTGTGTCGAACACGCGCGCGGTGGCGGCATTGATGTTGGGCGCCATGGATGGCTGCACGCACCCATCCAGCAGCAGCATCTTGCGTGCGTGCGCCGTGGTGGGCCAGGCGCCGGCGTCCTGGCGCGGCGGCACCTTCTCGCGCAGCGCGGCGGGCAGCAACGGGCGCATCATCTGCCCGACTTTCATCGCCGGTGTGAACAACCACTTGCGCGGCATCGACTCTTTCAGCGCGGTGCGAACGATGCGCTCCATCAACGGACGTGGCACCTGGTCATCGACCACCTTGCGGCCGATGTCGACCAGCCGGCCGTACTGCACGCCGGACGGACAGGTCGTCTCGCAACTGCGGCAGGTCAGGCAACGATCCAGATGCAGCTGCGTCTGGCGCGTCGCCGGCTTGCCTTCGAGGACCTGCTTGATCAGGTAGATGCGCCCGCGCGGGCCGTCGAGTTCATCGCCCAGCAACTGATAGGTCGGGCACGTTGCGGTGCAAAACCCGCAATGCACGCACTTGCGCAGGATGGCATCGGCTTCCTGGCCCTCATGCGTGTCTTTGATGAAATCGGCGAGATTGGTTTGCATGCGTGCTCAGGTAATGTCAGAGGTCCGGATACATCCGGCCCGGATTGAAAACGCCAGCCGGGTCGAAGGCGGTCTTGAGGTTGCGATGGATGGCACTGACCGCCGGCGCCAGCGGCTGGAACACGCCGATGGTCTTGTCACCGCCGCGAAACAGCGTCGCGTGTCCGCCGGCTGCGGCGGCAATCGCCCGCACCTTGGCCGCCGGCGCCGTCGTGTGCAGCCAGCGCTGGGCGCCGCCCCATTCAATCAACTGCGGGCCCGCCAGGTCCAACGGCGCGGCGGTCGCCGGCACCGACAGCCGCCAGAGCGGATTGCCGGCATCGGCGCCGTCGAAGTACGGCAGAGTCTGCTCACGCGCGGCGCGCCAGAACGGCGCGCCATCGACCTCGTCGCCGCCGATCACGCGCCGCGCCGCCGTCACGGCAGCCTGCGCACCCGCCAGCCGCACCGTCAGCTGACCGTCCTGCCAGAGGCTGGCCGAAATCGGCAGCGGCTGGCCGCCCCAGGTGTTGAGCCGTTCGATCGCCTCTGCATGCACCATCGGCAGCTGCACGGTTGCCTGCGCAAACGGCACTGGCAGCACCTTGATCGAGACTTCGAGCAGGAGGCCCAGCGTACCGAGCGAACCGGTCAGCAGGCGCGAGACATCGTAGCCGGCGACGTTCTTCATGACCTGGCCGCCGAAGTGCAGCACCTGCCCCTGCCCGTCCATCAGCACCGCGCCCAGCACGAAATCGCGCAGCGATCCGACGCTGGCGCGCGCCGGTCCCGACAGACCGGCTGCGACCATGCCGCCGACGGTTGCGCCGCTGCCGAAATGCGGCGGCTCGAATGCCAGCATCTGGTTCTGCGAAGCGAGCGCCGCCTCGATTTCGGCCAGTGGCGTACCGCAGCGCGCGGTGATCACCAGTTCGGTTGGCTCGTAGTCGATGATCCCGGCATGGGCGCGGGTATCGAGGACCTCACCGCGCGGCGTCTCGCCGTACCAGTCCTTGCTGCCGCCGCCGCGGACGCGCAGTGCCGCGCCGGCCGCGCTTGCTGCTGCGATGCGGTCCTTGAAAACTGAAAGCTGCTGTTCCATTCCGAATCGATCCTTAAAAACGCGGCAGGTCGGGAAACTTCATCTGCCCGCGCTTGACATGCATCTTCCCGTATTCGGCGCACCGTTGAAGCGTTGGAATCGCCTTGTCCGGGTTGAGCAGAAATGCGGTGTCGAACGCACGCTTGACCGAAAAGAAAGCCTCCCGCTCGGCCGGCGAAAACTGCACGCACATGGAGTTGATCTTCTCGATGCCGACCCCGTGTTCGCCGGTGATGGTGCCGCCGACTTCGACGCACAATTCCAGGATCTCGGCGCCGAACAGTTCGGCCCGGTGGAATTCGCCCGGCAGGTTGGCATCGAACATGATCAGCGGATGCAGATTGCCGTCGCCGGCATGGAACACGTTGGCGCAGCGCAGGCCGTATTTTTTTTCCATCGCCTCGATCCCGAGCAGCACCTGCGCCAGGTTCTTGCGCGGGATCGTGCCGTCCATGCAGTAGTAATCCGGCGAGATCCGGCCGGCTGCAGGAAACGCATTCTTGCGGCCCGACCAGAATTTCAGGCGCTCGGCTTCATTCTGCGATACCGCGATCGCAGTCGCGCCGGAGGCTTCCAGGACCGCCGTCATGCGGCCGATTTCTTCCTCGACCTCTTCGGCCATGCCGTCGGATTCGCACAGCAGGATGGCCGCGGCGTCGATGTCGTAGCCGGCCTTGACGAATGGCTCGACCATGCGCGACGAGGTCCGGTCCATCATCTCCAGTCCGGCCGGGATGATGCCGGCGGCGATCACGCTGGCCACCGCATTGCCGCCTTTGACCACGTCGTCGAAGGACGCCATGATCACGCGCGCCAGCGGCGGTTTCGGAATCAGCCGTACCGTCACTTCGGTGACCACGCCAAGCATGCCTTCGGAGCCGATGAAGACCGCCAGCAGGTCCAGTCCGGGCGCATCGAGCGCGCCGCCGCCGAGTTCCACCACCTCGCCATCGATCGTGATCATCCGTACCCGCAGCACGTTGTGCACCGTCAGGCCGTATTTGAGGCAGTGCACGCCGCCGGAGTTTTCCGCGACATTGCCGCCGATGGTGCAGGCGATCTGCGACGATGGGTCCGGCGCGTAGTACAGGCCGTGCGGCGCGGCGGCTTCGGAAATGGCCAGGTTGCGCACACCGGGCTGAACCACGGCGGTGCGGGCATGCGCATCGATGGCGACGATGCGCGAGAGCTTGGCGGTCGACAGCACCACGCCATCGGCGATCGGCATGGCGCCGCCGGACAGGCCGGTGCCGGCGCCGCGCGGCACGATCGGCACCTTCAGCTCGCGGCAGATGTTGAGGATCGCCAGCAGTTGCTCCTCGCTGTCGGGCAAGGTGACGACCATCGGCAACTGGCGGTAGGCGGCCAGGCCGTCGCACTCGTAGGGACGGGTGTCTTCCGGGTCGGACAGCACGCAGCGTTCGGGCAGCACGGCGCGCAAGGCACTGGCAACCTGCTGCCGGCGGACGGGATCGATTGGAATTGATTGAGACATAACACGATTGTACCGGATCGGCGCTTTTACCGTATCCTCTTCTTATTTGATATCAAGGACAAACTATGGGCAACCGGCTTTCAAAAATCGCCACGCGGACCGGCGACAACGGTACCACGGGCCTGGGCGACGGCAGCCGCACCGACAAGGACAGCGCCCGCATCGCCTCGCTCGGCGACGTCGATGAACTGAACAGCTTCGTCGGCCTGCTGCTGTGCGAGGAGGTGCCGGCCGGCCTGCGCGAGGGGGTCATCTCCATCCAGCACGACCTCTTCGACCTGGGCGGGGAGCTGTGCATTCCCGGCTACCAGATGATCACCGACGTGCATGTGGGGCGGCTGGACGATTTGCTGGAGAAGTACAACGCCGATCTGCCGGTGCTGAAGGAATTCATCCTGCAGGCGGGCTCGCGGGCGGCGTCGATCGCGCACGTGTGCCGCACTGTGTGCCGGCGCGCCGAGCGCAGCATCGTGACGCTGGGGCGCGACGAGGCCATCAACGAGCATCCGCGCCAGTATGTGAACCGGCTGTCGGACTTGATGTTCGTGCTGTCG
>JACMOV010000127.1 GCA_014377845.1 Herminiimonas sp. | reverse complement strand
GGCATGGTTTGCGAATGCCTGCGACCTGCTGCTGCCGAACTACGCCTACAGCCTGAACTGGGACCAGCGTACCGGACCGACACCGGACGGCGTGCCGGTCATTCCGGTCAAGCGCAACGTGCCCGACTACAGCGGACCGGCACTGGGCTGGCCACCAGGCTGGACCCGGCTGTGGAGCCGCACTTCGCCGGCGATCCGCAACGCCCTGGCAGCGAAGCCGCCGACGCTTTCAGCGGCGTTCAAGAACGATTGAGTCCGGGCATTCCCACTGCTCAGAACAAGTCTTCCTGACGCGCCTTGCGCCGCCGCTCGTTGAGCCAGGCCAGCGACACCTCGCGCGGTCCCGGCATCAGCGTGATCGCATCGCCGGCCTCGATCACACCGGTCTCCACCACCCGCAGGTAAAACCCCGAGAAGCCGCTCTGGATCATCACCCTCGACGCATGCGAGAAGCCGAGCTTGCCGTTGAGCTTGAAGCAGGGATGGCGCGGCTCGGTCACCTGCAATAGCGTGCTGCCGATCTGCAGCCGGTCGCCGATCCAGATTTCCGTTTCCAGTATCCCTTCAATGGTCAGGTTTTCGCCGAGTGCACCGGGCGCCAGCGTCAACTCCGCGGCCGGACGCTTGAGATACGCGGCACGCTGCGCCAGCCAGAAATCGTAATGCTCGGACGGATAGGCATAGACCGCCTTGTCGAGGCCGCCATGCACGCTCTGGTCGGCCTGCTCGTCGCCTTCCAGGCCGAGGCGGCGCACCTGAACCGGGCCAGCTACCGGCTGCTTGTGGATGCCGGTGCGAATGCGATGCTTTTCACCGGACTGGGTGATGAACAGGTCGCCGACGGTGGCGACGTTGATGCTGAGGATTTTCATTGGCCAGAAAAAATCAAGGATGAATCGACTGAAAGGATCCGTTTAAAAAATCGGCGACGGATTGCGGGTACAGATCTGATCTGGTGCAAATACCGCAGGATGCGTGTCCGGATTGGTGCGCCCACCCGCCGGCGCGCCCGAATCCGGCGCAATTTCTTGGGCACGGCATTTGCTACCTAGCAATCCATCTTCTCACGTCTCCACTTGAAAGCGCGCGCCCATGACGAACCTGTACCGGCCTTATGAAGCAGACCAGAAACTCGGCGGTTGCACGTGCGGCGCACATGCCAGCCAAGGGGTGCACGACGCCGAGGAGCAGGCAGCGCTGCGGGCGCGGGGCGCCAATCCCGATACGCTTTCAGACGACTTCATCGAGGCGGCGCTGGTCAAGGCGCTGTTCCCGCACGACGGCATGCGGCGGCGCTTCCTGCAGGCGGTCGGCACCAACACCGCGCGGGCGGCGATTGCCAGCGTCCTGCCGATCGGCGCGATGCAGGCCATGGCGCAGGACAAGCGCGCGCTCGAAAAGAAAGACCTGAAGATCGGCTTCATCGCCATCACCTGCGCCACGCCGTTGATCATGGCCGACCCGCTCGGCTTCTACAAAAAAGAAGGCTTGACTGTCCAGCTCAACAAGACCGCCGGCTGGGCGCTGATCCGCGACAAGATGCTCAACAAGGAACATGACGCTTCGCACTTCCTGTCGCCGATGCCGCTGGCGATCTCGATGGGCCTGGGCTCGGTTGCCCAGCCGATGAATGTGGCGACCATCCAGAACATCAACGGCCAGGCGATCACGCTGGCCAACAAGCACAAGGACAAGCGCGATCCGAAGCAGTGGAAGGGCTTCAGGTTCGCCGTGCCGTTCGACTACTCGATGCACAATTTTCTGCTGCGCTACTACCTGGCCGAGCATGGTCTCGACCCGGACAAGGATGTGCAGATCCGCGTGACGCCGCCACCCGAAATGGTCGCCAACCTGCGCGCCGGGAACATCGACGGTTTCCTCGGACCGGATCCCTTCAACCAGCGCGCGGTGTACGACGATGTCGGCTTCATCCACATCCTGTCGAAGGAAATCTGGGATGGTCATCCGTGCTGCGCCTTCGGCGTCTCGTCGGACTTCATCAAGCAGAATCCGAACACCTTCATCGCGCTGTACCGCGCGGTGCTGACCGCGGCCGCCATGGCGCGCGAATCCAAGAACCGCGAATTGATCGCCAAGGTGATCGCACCGCAGAATTACCTCAACCAGCCGGAAGCCGTGCTGACCCAGGTCCTGACCGGCAAGTTCGCCGATGGGCTCGGCAACATCCGCACCGTGCCGGACCGCGCCGATTTCGATCCGGTGCCCTGGGACTCGATGGCGGTCTGGATGCTCACGCAGATGAAGCGCTGGGGCTACATCAAGGGCGACGTCAACTACAAGGACATCGCTGAAAAGGTGTTCCTCCTGACCGACGCCAAGGCCCGCATGAAGGAGCTCGGACAGAAGACACCCGAAGGCGCCTACAAGAAGTACATGATCATGGGCAAGGAGTTCGATGCGTCGAAGGCCGAAGCCTATGCCAACAGCTTCGCCATCAAGCGGGCTTAGGACACCGCCATGAAAAAACCTTCCGGCCTCACGCTCGGCATGAAAGCCGGCATGCTCTCGGTACTGATCCTGGTAGTGTTGATCGCGATCTGGCATTCGGCGACGCTGCCGCGCACGGTCGCGGCGCCGAAGATGACGGCGGCCGAAACAGAGTACGCCAAGATGATGGGCAAGGGCGCCTCAGGCACCACGAAGGCGAGCGATTTTCCGACGCCGGCGCAGATGGGCGAGACGGCCTTGAAAAGCCTGTCCGACCCCTTCTACGACAAGGGGCCCAACGACAAGGGCATCGGTATCCAGATCGGCTATTCGCTGGCGCGGGTTGGACTCGGCTTCCTGTGTGCGGCACTGGTGGCGATCCCGCTGGGATTCGCGATCGGCATGTCGCCGCTGCTCTACAAGGCCTTCGATCCGTTCATCCAGGTGTTGAAGCCGATCTCGCCGCTGGCCTGGATGCCGATCGCACTTTATACGATCAAGGATTCCTCGATCTCCGGCATCTTCGTGATCTTCATCTGCTCGGTCTGGCCGATGCTGATCAACACCGCCTTCGGGGTATCGGGCGTGCGGCGCGAATGGCTCAATGTTGCCCGCACGCTGGAAGTGGCGCCGCTGCGCCGCGCCTTTCTGGTGATCCTGCCGGCAGCCGCGCCGACCATCCTGACCGGCATGCGGATCTCGATGGGCATCGCGTGGCTGGTGATCGTCGCCGCCGAGATGCTGGTGGGCGGCACCGGCATCGGCTACTTCGTCTGGAACGAGTGGAACAACCTGTCGCTGACCAGCGTCATTTTTGCGATCCTCATGATCGGGGTGGTCGGGATGATTCTCGACATGGCATTCGCACGGCTGCAAAAAGCCGTTACCTACGCGGAGTAAAACAAGATGCACGCATCGACCAGCAAACCGTTCCTGCAGATCGAGGACCTGGCCAAGGAATACGGTGGTGTGCCGGTGTTCGAGCATGTTCACTTCGGCATCGAGCGCGGTGAATTCGCCTGCGTGATCGGCCATTCTGGCTGTGGCAAGACCACCATTCTCAACATCCTGGCCGGACTCGATGTTGCTTCGGGCGGCAATGTGTTCATGGACGAGCGCGAAGTCGCCGGACCAAGCCTGGAGCGTGGCGTGGTATTTCAGGGTCATGCGCTCATGCCGTGGCTGTCGGTGCTGCAGAATGTAACCTTCGCCGTGAAGTCACGCTGGCCGCAGTGGCCGCGAGTAAAGATCGACGCGCATGCGATGCGCTACATCGACATGGTCGGGCTGAAGGCATTCGCAGACAAGAAACCGTCGCAACTCTCGGGCGGCATGAAGCAACGGGTCGGCATCGCCCGCGCCTTCGCGATCGAGCCCAAGATGCTGCTGCTCGACGAGCCATTCGGCGCGCTCGATGCCTTGACACGCGGCGTGATCCAGGACGAGCTACTGCGTATCTGCCAGGAGACGCACCAGACCGTGTTCATGATCACGCACGATGTCGACGAGGCGATTCTGCTGGCCGACAAGATCATCCTGATGAGTAACGGGCCGCGCGCCCGCATTGCCGAGATCGTCAGGAACACCATGCCACGCGAGCGCACCCGCACCGACATGCATCACGATCCGCAGTTCTACCGGATCCGCAATCACCTGGTCGACTTCCTGGTACATCGCTCGAAAAAATTCCTGGGCCAGGATCTGCCGGCCGACTGGATACCGGAAGTGGTTTCGCCCGGCATTGGCGACGTGCCGCTGGCGGCCTGAGCGTCGCGACACGCCTGCCACAACCCGGCGCCGCAGCTT
>JACMOV010000017.1 GCA_014377845.1 Herminiimonas sp. | reverse complement strand
GCGCCCATTTCGTCGCTGACCTGAAACGCCCGCGCAGTGCCGATACCATGCGATGTTACCCCCAGCGCGAAGCCGCGCACGCCGGCGTCATCGACCTTCATCAGATTGAGAATCGTGCGCGCAATCGTCGCACCCAGGATACCGGTGGCAATCACCAGCACGGCGGTCAACGATGGCAAACCACCGATCTTTTCGGCGATGCCCATCGCGATCGGCGTCGTCACCGACTTCGGCGCCAGTGACATCACGGTAGTCGTCGAGGCGCCCATCGCCCATGCCACGCCCATCGCCGTCGCGATCGCGGCAGTGCTGCCCAACAGGACGCCGGCCAGCAGCGCCAACCAGTCGCGCTTGAGTTTTTCGAGCTGCTGATACAACGGAATGGCCAGCGCGACCGTGGCCGGGCCGAGCAGAAAATGCACGAACTGCGCACCATCGAAATAGGTCTGGTACGAGGTGCCGGTGAGTGTCAATACGGTGACCAGAATCGCCACCGATATCGCCACCGGATTGGCCAGTGGATTGAAGCGCGTGCGGGCGTAGAGCGCATATGCCAGCTGATAAGCCAGCAGCGTTGCTGTCAGTCCAAGAAGCGGCGACGCCGAAAGGTAGACCCAGATGTCACTGAGCCTGGGCGTCATTTTTGCAGCCAGCGCACGACCGCGGCGGTGACGGCGATCGAGACGATCGTGCTGGCAACCAGGGCAACCGTGATCGGCAGCCATTCGTCCGATATCCGCTGGCCATGAACCATGATGCCGACGCCGGCAGGAACGAACAGCAGCGCCAGATGCTTGACCAGTTCCAGCGCCGTCGGCGCCAGCGTTTGCAGCGAGTCGGGCTTGACGACGAGGTAGAGGAACAGCAGCACCATGCCGATCACCGGACCCGGGATCGGTAGCGCCAACGCGTACGACAAGCCCTCCCCGACGGTCTGGAAAACCAGTAGCGTGGCGAGGGTGTTGAGCATGGTCAGCCGCGCATCATTTGAGGGCGTCGTCGAGCAGTTCGATCCAGTGCCGTACCGGCGTCTGCGTGCCGGATTGCAGGTGCGTGAGGCAGCCGATATTGGCCGAGACGATCGTGTCTGGCTTGGTCGCTTCGAGGTTGGCCAGCTTGTTGTCGCGCAGCTGGTACGACAGCGCCGGCTGCAGGACCGAATAGGTACCGGCCGAACCGCAGCACATGTGGCTATCGTTGCACAACTCGACATCGACGCCGGCGTTGCGCAGCACGGCCTCGACCTTGCCGCGGATCTGCTGGCCATGTTGCAGCGTGCAAGGCGGATGATAGACGACACGGCCGCCGACCTTGCCGCGCAGCCGGGACTGCAGTTCGCCGTCGAAATCGGGAATGATTTCGCTGAGGTCGCGGGTCAGGGCCGAAATGCGCGCGGCCTTGGCCGCGTAGGCCGGGTCGCGCGCGAGCAAATGGCCGTACTCCTTGACCGTCACGCCGCAGCCGGATGCCGTCATCACGATCGCTTCGACGCCGGCCTCGACATGCGGCCACCAGGCGTGGATGTTGTGGCGCATGTCGTCAAGACCGCCGTCATGGTCGTTGAGGTGATAGCGGATTGCACCGCAACAGCCGGCCTTGGGCGCGACGACCAGTTGCACGCCGACGGCGTCGAGTACGCGGGCAGTGGCGGCATTGATGTTGGGTGCCATCGCCGGCTGCACACAACCGTCCAGCAACAGCATCTTGCGCGCATGCTGGCGGGTCGGCCAGCGACCGGCGGCGTGCGCCACCGGCACCTTGTTCTGCAATGCTTTCGGCAACAGCGGGCGCATCAGCTGTCCGGCTTTCATGGCCGGCGTAAATAGCCATTTGCGCGGCAAGGCTTCCTTGAGCAAGCCGCGCACCAAGCGCTGCTGCAGCGGCCGTGGCACCTGGTCCTCGACCACCTTGCGGCCGATGTCGACCAGACGCCCGTACTGCACGCCGGACGGACAGGTGGTTTCGCAATTGCGGCAGGTCAGGCAGCGGTCGAGGTGGGTCTGGGTCGCGACCGTGGCTTTCTTGCCTTCCAGGACCTGCTTGATCAGGTAGATGCGTCCGCGCGGACCGTCCAGCTCATCGCCGAGCAGCTGATAGGTGGGGCAAGTCGCGGTACAGAATCCACAGTGCACGCACGCGCGCAAGATGGCGTCGGCTTCCTGACCTTCCGGTGTGTCCTTGATGAAATCGGCAAGCTGGGTTTGCATGAGAACCTAATGAGCTTAAAAGTCGGGATACATCCGGCCCGGATTGAAGATGCCGGATGGATCGAAAGATTGCTTGAGGCGATGATGAATGCCGGCTACCGGAGCGCTGAGCGGATGAAACACGCCGACGCGCTTGTTGCCGCCTCTGAAAAGCGTAGCGTGTCCACCGACCGCTGCGACTGTGTCCCGCACGACCGCAGCATCCATGTCCGAGGCCAGCCAGCGCTGCGCCCCGCCCCACTCGATCAATTGTTCGCCGGCCAGACTCAACGGCGGCGCCGCCGACGGTACCGACAGTCGCCACATGCCGGCCGCGCCGCGGATCGACGACACAAAAAATCCGCTGTCCTGTTCTCGTAACGCCGACCAGAAAGCGTCGCCGCTTGGCAGCGTCTCGCCACCCATTTTCTGCTTCGCCGCCTTGACCGCCGCCTGCGCGCCGGACAGGCGCACGGTCAGCACGCCGTCTTCCCAGGCACTGGCCGAGATCGGTAGCGGCAGTCCGCCCCAGTTGTTAAGATGGCGGAGAGCGTCTTCCTGGTGCATGGCAAAGCGGACGCTGGCTTCGGCCAGCGGCTTGGGCAACACTTTCACCGATACTTCGAGCAGCAGGCCGAGTGTGCCGAGCGATCCGGTCAACAAACGCGCGACATCATAGCCGGCCACGTTCTTCATCACTTGTCCACCAAAATGCAGAACCTCGCCCTTACCGTCCATGAGCACGGCTCCCAGCACGAAGTCGCGCAGCGCGCCGACCGCCTGCCGGCGCGGTCCCGACAGCCCGCTGGCGACCGCGCCGCCGATGGTGGCACTGCGACCGAAATGGGGCGGCTCAAACGCCAGCATCTGGCCCTGTTCAGCCAGCGCCCATTCAATTTCCGCCAACGGCGTACCGCAGCGGGCCGTAATCACCAGTTCGGTCGGATCATAGGCCACGATACCGGTGTAGTAACCGGTATTGAGGACGTTGCCACGTGGCGCTTGTCCATACCAATCCTTGCTGCCCCCGCCGCGAATGCGTAACGGCGACTTGGCCGCACCAGCTTCGACGATCCGCGCCCTGAATTGCTGCAATACCTGTTCCATCATGTGCCTGAAAAAATCGATTAAAAGCGCGGCAGATCCGCGAACTTCATTTCACCGCGCTTGACATGCATACGGCCGTATTCGGCGCAGCGGTGCAGTGTCGGGATGGCCTTGTCGGGATTGAGCAGAAATGCGGTATCGAAGGCGCGCTTGACGGCGAAGAAGGCATCGAGTTCAGCGCGTGAAAACTGCACGCACATCGAATTGATCTTTTCGATGCCGACGCCATGTTCGCCGGTAATGGTGCCGCCGACAGCCACGCATAGCTCCAGGATCTCCGCGCCGAACATTTCGGCGCGGTGAAATTCACCGGGCTGGTTGGCATCGAACAGGATCAGCGGATGGAGATTGCCGTCGCCGGCATGAAACACGTTGGCGCAGCGCAGCGCGTATTTGATTTCCATCTGCTCGATGCCAAGCAGGACCTCGGCCAGCCGCTTGCGCGGGATGGTGCCATCCATGCAGTAATAATCGGGCGAGATGCGGCCGGCGGCCGGAAAGGCGTTCTTGCGGCCGGACCAGAATTTCAGGCGTTCGGCTTCGCTGGTCGACACCGCAATCGCAGTGGCGCCGGACTGGTTCAGCACGGCCGTCATGCGTTCGATTTCTTCCTCGACCTCTTCCGGCATGCCGTCCGATTCGCACAGCAGAATCGCTTCGGCATCGATATCGTAGCCAGCCTTGACGAACGGCTCGACCATGCGCGACGAGCGCTTGTCCATCATTTCCAGGCCCGCCGGAATGATGCCGGCGGCAATCACGCTGGCCACCGCATTGCCGCCTTTGACCACATCGTCGAACGAGGCCATGATGACGCGCGCCAGTTGCGGCTTCGGAATCAGCCGCACCGTCACTTCGGTCACCACGCCCAGCATGCCTTCGGAACCGACGAATACCGCCAGCAGGTCCAGCCCCGGCGAATCGAGCGCGCCGCTACCGAGTTCCACCACTTCGCCGTCGATGGTGATCATGCGAACGCGCAGCACGTTGTGTACCGTCAAACCGTATTTGAGGCAATGCACGCCGCCGGAATTTTCGGCAACGTTGCCACCGATGGTGCAGGCGATCTGCGACGACGGATCGGGCGCATAGTACAACGCATGCCGCGCCGCGGCGTCCGAGATCGCCAGGTTGCGCACGCCCGGTTGTACCACTGCGGTGCGCGAGTAAGCATCCATCCGGATGATCTTGTTGAGTCGGGCGGTGGACAGCACCACGCCGTCGGCAATCGGCATGGCGCCGCCGGACAAACCGGTGCCGGCGCCGCGCGGCACGAGCTGTACCTTGAGGTCGCGGCAGGTCGTCAGCACCGCGATGACCTGCGCTTCGTCTTCCGGCAGCACGACCACCATCGGCAACTGGCGGAAGGCAGCCAGGCCATCGCACTCGTAGGGTCGGGTATCTTCCTCGTTGAACAACACGCTGCGCGACGGCAGCACCGCGCGCAACGCATCGGCGACTTCGCGCTGGCGCGACTGGGTAAAAGGCAGTTCGGTCGTGGTATTCATATCGATCCTGAAGTGACGGCAATGCTTGCTGCGTGCGCGAGTAGGCGCTGCAAGTGTAACCAATCTGGCGTCACTCAGGCGCAAATTGGTTTCTCGGGAGCCTGAAAAGCTTGTTCGGCTAGGGTGAATTCTTTTCAATCGGCGCGTGCCTGGCCAGCCACTCGCCACTGGCAACCGTGCATCCTGGCAGTACACGGCCCCCGAGTCGTGCGCCAAGCGATAAACTGGAACACCCGGCAGCTTGACTGTCACGTCTCTTTCACCCAAAGGTAGCCATGATCACCGTTCATCATCTGGAAACATCCCGTTCGCAGCGCGTGCTGTGGCTGCTCGAAGAACTCGGCGTTCCCTATGAGATCAAGCGCTACAAGCGCGACCCGAAAACCCGCCTGGCGCCGCCAGAACTCAAGGCGATTCATCCGCTGGGCAAGTCGCCGGTCATCACCGACGGTGGCGTAACCGTGGCAGAGTCGGGCGCGATTCTGGAATATCTGGTCGAATGCTATGGCGCGCAGGCAACGGGCGAATGCGCCTCCCTGCAGCCACCGCAAGGCACGCCGGCGTATCGCCAGTGTCGATTCTGGATGCATTATGCCGAAGGTTCGCTGATGAGCTGGCTGGTGATGAAACTGGTTTTCATGACGATTCCCACGCAGCCTATGCCGTTTTTCGTGCGGCCGGTGGCGCGCGGGTTATGCGGGCAAGTTCAGGCCAAGCTGATCGACCCGAACATCGCCACCGCGCTGGCGTTTATCGATACGCATTTGGCCACGCACGCGTGGTTCGCCGGCGAGCAGCTGAGCATTGCGGATTTTCAGATGAGCTTTGCGGTGGAAGCGGCGCTCGCGCGTGCTGAGGATGCGGGGAAGTATGACGCGCTGGCTGCGTATAAAAAGAAGATGGTGGCGCGGCCGGGTTATCAGCGGGCGGTGGAAAAAGGGGGGCCGGTGGTGATGGGGGCGTGAGGTTGCCAAAGCATCG
Organism: Herminiimonas sp.; assembly: GCA_014377845.1. Classification (GTDB taxonomy): domain Bacteria; phylum Pseudomonadota; class Gammaproteobacteria; order Burkholderiales; family Burkholderiaceae_D; genus JANXSS01. The sequence goes on along the minus strand of JACMOV010000017.1, from coordinate 667 downwards.
CTGTGCGTGGCGCCTGGCGCCACATTCCGCTCAAAAAGCAACTGTCCCAGATTGATATGTTCGCGAAGGTAAATGAAAGATTTTTACAAGCTGTACGCCGCCGAAGCCGTTAACTTCAAATCAATATTCACCTTTCTCGAAAATCGAAAACGCAGACGGCGCAAGTGTTATTTCCTGATGATTGAATCGATATTTACAGCTCCCTTCTGATACCTACACGACAAAAGGCACGTTTATTACTTCAGGGCACTAAATTCTTGATTCGTAAGTATGTGCGGACAATCTATATGCCTCTTGCGGGCTGTATAAGGAGCGAATCGCTTCTATAGAGATTGGTTCGACAAGGGTGTCTGACCATTTCTGCTTAACCATTTCCATAATGGACACCCTACTAAAAGGAAATGCGATGTACATCAAGTGTCCGGAAGCCGGAGATGACACTGTCTGATCGCCAAAGACGAACGCAAGATCACTCATATTCAAGGAACGAATTGACGCGCTCGCAGCCGATGCCGTTCAGGGGGTACGAAACGCCTGCAACAGCCAGTCGATGAACACCGCGACTTCCGGCCGCTCCTTCACCTGCTTTTCATAAACGACATAGTAGGCATGCGGCGGCGTGGCAAGCTGGACATCGAACAGGCGCACGATGTCGCCGTTGGCGATC
>JACMOV010000126.1 GCA_014377845.1 Herminiimonas sp. | reverse complement strand
CCTGATGCCCTATCTGAAAGATAACCAGAATGCCTGGGAGCTCGACGCCCAAGGTCTGTACCACCGCAAGCGTCCGACCCGCAGCCAGAAAGCGTTCAGCGCGCAGCAGTTCTTGATGACCACGGTAGGCGGCGCACTGCCCGAGGATAGGTAGCCTGTTTCGTGAGGTGGCTGACGCAATGTTTGACAGCCGCATCTGCGGGCTGGGCGATCGCCTGTCAAACCATGCTCAGAGCGCCAGGGACACCACGTACAGGACAAGTCCGACGAGCCCGCCGACGATCGTGCCGTTGATCCGAATGTACTGCAGATCGCGTCCGAGGTAGAGTTCGAACTTGCGTGACACGGTCTCGGCATCCCAGGTCTGGATCACCCGGCGTACCAGGTCGGCGATCAGGGTCCGTCGCGCTACCAGAACCTCGGTTGCAAATCCCGACAGCCAGGCGTTGAGCTTGATCCGCACCGCCGCGTCCGCATCCAGCGCGTGTCCGAGCGCCTGCAGGCCCTGATCGATACGCGCCAGCGCCTGCGAATCCTCGGCCCGCACATCGGTGAGCAGGCGCAGCTTGATGTCGCGCCAGACTTCTTCGCCGTAAGACCGGAACAGCGGATGCTGCACGCTGCGGGCAATGAAGCTGGCGATCTTCGCCTCGAATGCCGGCGACGAGCGCAGCTTCTCGATCAGGTCGTCGATCGCCTGCCGGAAGCGCACCCTTCCCGCGCTCTCGGGCTGCCGCATCTCTTCAAGAAACGCGTCGAGTTCGTCCACGAAATTGTTGAAGAAGCGCTCGTCGATTGACTTGGGAATCCAGCGCGGGCTGCGTTCGTGGATTTTCTGGCGGATTAGCGGCCGGTTTTGGTCTAGCGCGGTGGCGGCCAGGCCGATCAGATGGTCGAACAATTGCTGGTGGTGCTGCTCGGCGATCAGGATCGAGACAACGTCGGCCGCGAACGGTCCGAAGCGGATACCGGCCAGCATGCCTGCAGCGCGGCTCTGCAGGAAGCGGCCGACGTCGTCGTCCTCGATCATGCGCAGCAGCGCCGGCACGAGGCGCACGATCTGCACCGACACGGCTCGACTGTTGGCAGGCGCGGCGAGCCAATGTGCCGCGACGCCGGCGAAGTCGATCGCGTCAAGTTCGCTGGCGATGACTTCCGGCGTCAGGAAATTATGCTCGAGGAAGTTGGCGACGCTGCCGCCGATCCGGTCCTTGTTGCGCGGGATGATGGCGGTGTGGGGAATGGGCAGCCCCATCGGCGCACGAAACAATGCCGTCACGGCGAACCAGTCGGCCAGTGCACCGACCATCGCCGCTTCCGCGAACGCGGCTACATAGGCCAGCCAGGGAAAACGCGGCTGCAGCAAACGCGCGGCGACGAAGACGACGGCCATCGACACCAGCAGACCGGTAGCGATCCGGCGCATGCGCACCAGTTGCGCTGCCTGCTGCTGTTCCTTCGCCGATACGGTCATGTAGCGCCACTGTCCGTCACGGGATGGGCGACAGGCAGGCTGGCCTCGTTCGCCGGCACCGGACTATCCTGAATCCGACGGGCGGCAGCGTGGCACGGCGTGGCGTCTGTCAAATGCAGACCGCCGGTCAATGACGTCTGCCGGTTTCCTTCAGCGCCTGCCTGACCCCTTTGGCGACCAGGATCGGCAGGTAGTCGTGGATCCTCGCATTGGTTTTCAGGCGCGCCAGGGTCTCTTCGTAGATCGGTTCGATCACCTGCACCGGATAATCGATCTCCTGCGCCAGGCGCTCGATATTGTGCGCATGGCGCAGCCGGTCGCTGGCATCGGCGTACAAAGTGGGGGGAGGTGAAAATGATGGGGCAGACGGAAAGCTGAGGGGACGTTGTTCGTACAAGGCGTGCATGCGACCTCCATTGGAAATGACCGGTCAGACAATCGAAAAACAGATCGGGGGTTACCCGGTTCAACACGGTGCCACGCCGCGCCGGCATCAATTACATCGGGCCTCTGGCGGCAGGATTGCCATGTTGCATTACTGCTAACAGTGTCACTATGGTAGACCATTCAAACGCAAAGAGATTGTCAGGTAGCTAACACATCGAAAAAATTTATGCCGATTTTTCACGATGTGACGCGGCGCTAACCGCCGGTCACCGGCAGGCCGGTCGTTGCGTGAAATGTCGGTTACAGAAACGGCGCAAAACAGGAAGCTGCATGCGCCGCTTGAGCGTCTTTATTCTGAACGGATCGGTTGCGGCAAAAATGATTTGAGCGCAGAACGAGGTGTGCAGACGCGACATGGCGCGCCATGACAAGGAGGCCCAGGGCTGTACTGCGTGCAAAACGTCCCGTCGCGGCAAGCGGGTCACGCCAAACCCGCTCTAGCGCGTCGAAAGCCTGTTCAGGCCGCCTTGACGGCGAACTCCACGCCGACCTCTTCCCAGGCGGCGCGCTCCTTCTGCATCCAGAAGGCGGCCGTGGGATG
>JACMOV010000125.1 GCA_014377845.1 Herminiimonas sp. | reverse complement strand
TTATTGGAGCGAGCGTCTGGCCGGTGCGCCAGCCTTGCTGACCTTGCCGACCGATCGTCCGCGTCCGCCGCAGCAAAGCTACCGTGGCGCCACGATTCCGTTTGTCGTTTCCGCTGAAATGACCGGTGCCTTGCAAGCGTTGTGCAAGCAAACGCACTGCACGCTGTTCATGGCCTTGAATGCTGCCTTTGCCGTGCTGCTGTCGCGCCACGCAAACCAGGACGACATTTCGATTGGTACCTTCATTGCCAACCGCACGCAGTCAGCGGTTGAACCGCTGATTGGATTCTTTGTCAATACGCTGGTGCTGCGCACGCACGTCAATGGCAGTGACACTGTGGCTGCCTTGCTGGAGCAGCTACGCGGCAACGCGCTGGGCGCCTATGCCAACCAGGATTTGCCGTTTGAGCACGTGGTGGAAGTGCTCAAGCCGGAGCGCCATGCCGGCCACGCACCGCTGTTCCAGGCTGCGCTGGTCCTGCAAAATACCCCGACCGGCCGCGTCGACCTGCCAGGTTTGACGATGGAGCTGGTGGCAGCCGACACGGCCAGCGCCAAGTTCGACATCACGCTCACGCTGACCCAAGGCGGCGACCAGCTGTTCGGCGCGTTCGAGTACAGCACCGACCTGTTCGATGCTGGCACGATCGAACGCATTTCTGCACATTTCACCCGGATTTTGGGTGCGATGGTTGCCGATACGGCCGTCCGCGTCATGGACCTTGAGATGCTTGGCGCAGACGAGCTTTGCCATCTCGTGAATGACTTCAACGCCACTGCAGTAGCGTATCCGCAAGGCTTGACGCTGGCGCAGATGTTCGAAGCGCAGGCGGCGGCCACGCCGGATGCACCGGCGCTGGTGTATGAAGATGAGCAACTGAGCTATGCCCAGCTCAATGCACGGGCCAACCGCCTGGCGCACAAGCTGCGCGAGCAGGGTGTGGGTCCGGACGTATTGGTGGCGGTGTGCGCCGAGCGGTCGCTGGAAATGGTTGTGGGCCTGCTGGGTATCGTCAAGGCCGGCGGTGCTTACGTACCGCTGGACCCGGCATATCCGGCCGACCGCCTTGCCTTCATGCTGGCCGATTCCGCGCCTGCGGTGCTGCTGGCGGGCGTGGCGCAGCGTGACATGCTGGCCCAGCCTGCGCTCGCACTGGAAGATGCGTTCGCCGATTTCAGCGATGCCAATCCCGTTCACGCCACCAGTCCGTCCAATCTGGCCTATGTGATCTATACCTCCGGCTCGACCGGGCGGCCGAAGGGCGTGGGCGTGGACCACGCCGGCATCGTCAACCGCCTGCAATGGATGCAGCAGGAATACGCGCTGGGCGCGAACGACCGCGTGCTGCAAAAGACGCCTTACAGCTTCGACGTTTCGGTCTGGGAGTTCTTCTGGCCCTTGATTACCGGCGCCCAGCTGGTGATGGCGCGCCCCGGCGGCCATCAGGACCCGGCCTACCTGGCCGATCTGATTGAAGAAAAAGGCATCACCACGCTGCACTTCGTGCCGCCGATGCTGGACGTGTTCCTGGCCACCTCGCCAGCTTGCACGCCGCTGCGCCAGGTCATGTGCAGCGGCCAGGCGCTGCCGCTGGAATTGCAGCGCCGCTTCCTGGCGCAGCTGCCGGGCGTGGCATTGCACAACCTGTACGGCCCGACCGAAGCATCGGTCGATGTCACCTACCGTCATTGCAGGGAAGAAGAGGGCGTCAACTGCGTGCCGATCGGCCAGCCGATCGCCAACATCCAGATCTACCTGCTCGACGCAAACCTGAACCCTGTGCCGATGGGAGCGGCCGGAGAGCTGCATATCGCCGGGGTAGGCCTGGCGCGCGGCTACATCAACCGTCCGGATCTGACAGCCGACAAGTTCATCGCCAATCCATTCGGCGTACCTGGTGCGCGCATGTACAAGTCGGGCGACCTGGCGCGCTATCTGGCCGATGGCAGCATCGAGTACCTGGGCCGGATCGACAACCAGGTCAAGATACGCGGGCTGCGCATTGAGTTGGGCGAAATTGAAAGCGCGCTGGCCGCGCAAGAGGGCATCCGCGACGTGCTGGTGCTGGCGCGTGAAGACGTGCCTGGCCAGCAGCACCTGGTTGCCTACCTGGTTGGCGCTGTCAATGCCGAGCAGCTGCGAGGCGTTTTGCTGCAAAGCCTGCCGGAGTACATGGTGCCTGCGCATTTCGTGCAGCTCGATGCCTTCCCGCTCACGTCGAACGGCAAGGTAGACCGCAAGGCACTGCCGGCGCCGGACATGGCGGCCAATGCAGCTGCCTACGTCGCACCGCGCACGGCCGAAGAAATCACGACTGCCGCAATCTGGGCGGATGTGCTTCAGCTGGAGCAGGTCGGCGTGCATGACAACTTCTTTGAACTGGGCGGCCATTCGCTGCTCGCCACACAGGTCGTCTCGCGCCTGCGCGCCGCATTCGGGACCGACATTCCTTTGCGCGCGCTGTTTGAAGCACCGACTGTGGAACTGCTGGCTCGCCGCGTTGGCGAAGAAAAGGCCAATGCGGCACCGGCCATGTTGCCTGTCGTTCGGTCGGGCCGCTTGCCGCTGTCGTTCTCGCAGCAGCGCTTGTGGTTCTTCGATCAGATCACGCCTGGCGATGCGTCGTTCAACATGCCGGTGGCCCTGCGCCTGTCCGGCCAGCTGAACGTGCCTGCGCTGGAACGCACCTTCAGTGAAATCGTGCGCCGCCATGAAGCGCTGCGCACGACGTTCCTGACGGTGGACGGCGAGCCTGTGCAGGTGATTGACGCCGCCGCCGATTTCCCGTTGCCGCTGACCGACCTGACCGCTCTGCCGCATGGCGAGCGCGAAGCGAAGGTGCAATGGCTGCTGGAAGATGAAAGCAGCGCGCCGTTCGATCTGGCGCGCGGACCGCTGGTGCGCGCCGCCCTGGTAAAGCTGGGCGAGCAGGAGCATGTGCTGGCGGTGACGATGCACCACATCGTCTCCGACGGCTGGTCGATGGGTGTGCTGGTAAAAGAGGTGGCGGCGCTGTACGGCGCCTATGCCGAAGGCCTGCCGTCGCCCTTGCCGGAGCTGGCCATCCAGTACGCGGACTACGCACACTGGCAGCGCCAGTGGCTGAGCGGCGACGAGCTCGCACGCCAGCTCGACTACTGGACGTCGCAAGTACGCGGTGCGCCAACGCTGCTGTCGTTGCCGACGGACCGTCCGCGTCCGCCGGTGCAGGGCTACCGTGGCGCCACGTTCGACTTCACGGTCCCGGCGTCGACCACGGCAAGTTTGCATGCCATTAGCCGCAAGGCGCAGGCAACGCTGTTCATGACGCTGAACGCCGCCTTCAGCGTTCTGCTGTCGCGCTATTCCGGCCAGGATGACATTTGCATCGGCACCGCGATCGCCAACCGCAATCGCGGCGAGACCGAGGCGCTGATCGGGTTTTTCCTGAACACGCTGGTACTGCGCTCGCAAGTGGACGAGCGTGCGCGCTTCACCGATCTGCTGGCGGCATCGCGCCGCAGCGCGATTGGGGCCTACGCGCATCAGGATTTCCCGTTCGAGCAGCTGGTCGAGTCGCTCAAGCTGGAACGTCACCTGAGCCACACGCCGCTGTTCCAGGTCATGCTGATCCTGCAGAATGCGCCATCGGGCGCGCTGGAACTGCCTGGCCTGCGCATGGAACCGATTGCCGGTACCGGCATCAGCGCCAAGTTCGACCTGACGCTGTACATGCGTGAGCAGGGCGACCAGCTGGGCGCCAGTTTCGAGTACAACACCGACTTGTTCGACGCGGCGACGATGGAACGCATGGCAGGGCATTTCACGCGCCTGCTCGCTGCCATCGCGGCAGCCCCGGAAAGCCGCATCGGCCAGCTCGACATGCTGGGCGAGGCCGAACGCGAGACCATGCTGGTGCAGTGGAACGACAGCGCGCTGGAAATTCCACGCGCGCTGACGGTGGTGCAGCTGTTCGAGCAGCAGGCAGCGCGTACGCCACAGGCGCAGGCGCTGGTGCTGGGCGAGCAGTGCATGCTCTTTGGCGAACTCAATGAGCGCGCCAACCGCCTGGCCCATCACCTGCGCAGCCTGGGCGTTGGCCCGGATTCGCTGGTGGGGCTGTGCACTGGCCGCTCGTTCGACATGGTCGTGGGCATGCTCGGCATCCTGAAGGCCGGCGGCGCCTACGTGCCGCTCGACCCATCCTACCCGGCCGAACGGCTGGCTTACATGCTGGCCGATGCCAAACCGGCACTGCTGGTGGGCGAACAAAACCTGCTCGCTTCCTTGCCAGTGCACGGCCTGGCTACGGTATGCGTGGATGCGCACTGGGAGCAGATCGCCATGTCGGCCGCGACCAATCCGGACGCGCCTTCGCTCCCGGCCAATCTGGCTTACGCGATCTACAGCTCCGGTTCGACGGGCCGCCCGAAAGGGGTGGCGGTGTCGCACCTGCAGGTGGTGAACCGCCTGGCGTGGTTCTGGCAGCGCTATCCCTTCGCGGACGACGCGGTGGGCTGCCAGAAGACGTCGATCAACTTCGTCGATTCGCTGTGGGAGGTGTTTGGCTACCTGCTCAAGGGCGTGCGCACGGTGCTGATTCCAAACCAGACGCTGGTCGATTTCGACGAACTCATTGGCCTGCTGGAACGGCAGCGCGTGACCCACTTCTGGCTGGTGCCGTCGCTGCTCAAGGCGCTGCTCGAACATGCGCCCGATCTGGGCAGCAGGCTGCCGCAGCTGCAATTCTGGTCGCCGGGTGGCGAAGCGCTCAGCGACGAATTGCTGGCGCAGTTCCGCCGCGCGATGCCCGAGGCGACGCTGCTCAACATCTACGGCCTGTCTGAAGTGTGGGACGCCGCGCACGCCGAATACGGACCGCACCTGCCATCGACCCGTGCGCTGGCTGGCCGGCCGATCGGCAATACGCAGCTGTATCTGCTGGATGCGGCGCTCAATCCCGTGCCAATTGGCGTGGTGGGCGAGCTGCACATCGCCGGCGACGGCCTGGCACGCTCGTACCTGCACCGTCCGGACATGACGGCTGAACGCTTCCTGGCCAATCCGTTCGGGGTGCCTGGGGCGCGCATGTACAAATCGGGCGACCTGGCGCGTTATCTGGCCGATGGCAGCATCGAGTACCTGGGCCGGATCGACAGCCAGGTGAAGATCCGCGGTTTCCGGATCGAGCTGGGCGAGATCGAGGCTGCGCTGGCTGCCATCGATGGGGTGCGCCAGGCGTTGGTGCTCGCGCAGCAAGACGCAGCAGGCGACAAGCGCCTGGTGGCGTACCTGACCGGCGACATGGATACGGCCGCGCTGCGCAGCGCTCTGCTGCAAAGCCTGCCGGACTACATGGTGCCTTCGCAATTCGTACGGATGGATGCGTTTCCTCTGAATGCCAATGGCAAGGTTGACCGCAAGGCGCTGCCGGCGCCGGACATGGCGGCCCATGCAGCTGCGTATGTCGCACCGCGCACGGCCGAAGAAATCACGACTGCCGCAATCTGGGCG
>JACMOV010000124.1 GCA_014377845.1 Herminiimonas sp. | reverse complement strand
CTGAGGAACCTGGAGGTATGCCTCAACCAACTCACCGAACTGCCGCCCTTGCCGCAAAAACTGCAGTTGCTGGACGTCGCAAGGAATCAACTGACGCATCTGCCGGGACCAACCGATCAACCAGTCGTGTTGCCCCCAGATTTAAATGACATGGATTTGCGCTGGAATCCATTGAGCGCCTGTCCGTTGCTACCTGATTCGTTGCGGGGTTTCGCAATGATGACGAGCGGTGTGACGAACATGCCTTATCTGCGCGAGCTGTTCGGTGAAATTCCCGCGGTCCTCGATGAAAGCCACGTCGATGCGATCAGGGAGTATCAGCAGGACCATCCGCAAGTGATGCGCAACCTGGCGATGCGGGATGGTGGCCCGGACGTCTTGCAAATCCTAAGGGATGCCGGTCTGCTGGCCTAGGGCGACTGAACCTTTCGTCGCCGTATTGCGGTCCCGCGGACGAAAAAAAGCCGGCGCTCTTGCGAGAACCGGCTTTTGGGTCGTGCGGTCGATCTCAATTCAATCAGAGCGCGACTGGCTCCGTATCTTCCGGCATGGTCGCCACCGCCATGTCCGTTGGGATCGGGTCATCCGTCTCCGACATTCCGGCAACCAATGTCCGCAGGAGTGACGTAAAGGCATCGGGCTGGGCGGTTGCGGTGTTGTTGTTGCTGCCGCCTCCGCCACCGCCGCAGGCTGACAGCAGGGCTGCGAGCAACGCGGGTAAAAGGTATTTTTTCATCATCTGTTCCTCAGAAGGTTAAACGGTTATCCCGACGATCAGTGCTTGAGCGAGCCGGCGATCGGCGTCCTCAGGTACGGGAATGCGCCATCGGTGAATGTGCTGTCGACGTAGGCGCCGTCGGTGAAGTCGAGCGCGCCGGCAGGAGCATCCGCCGGCTTGCACAGCGTCGTCGTCTTGTCTGCCATCACGCCAAGCGTACACAGCTTGCCCATTGCGACGCGCAACTCGATATCGACCACGTCGTCACCAGGACGGCGACCGTTCGGGAAACCGGCAGCGTCGCCACCGATCACGCCGAGGCGGCTTTGCGTCGTTGCCGGTGCAGTCGAGGTGTTCAGGCGCAGCATCTCGGATCCGACGACGTTGGCTGGCTGATTCAGGCCGTAAATACCGGTCAGGAAGGTCGCGACCAGGTCATTACGCGGGAAGTTGGTCGGCGCCTTGGCGCCGGCGCTGCCAAACAGGACTTCGATCAGGGCCGGCAGGGTCGGATTGGTGACGTAGTCGATGAACTGACCGTCGCCGCTCGGCTTGCTGCTGTTGAACTGATCCTTGTCCTTCAGGCCGATCACGACTTCATTGACCAGAGGCATGCCCAGACGGGAAACCTGGGTCCATGCGCCGCCTTCTTTCGAGGCTGCGCCGCCCTTCGGGTTCGGATTGATCAGGCGGCCCTGACGCAGGCTGGCCGTGGTCCAGGCGCCGATGACCGGCTCCGTGCCGGCGGTCACGCACGAAATCGGCAATTCGAGTTCGAGTGAAGTAACGTTGGCATCCTTGAGGGAGTCCGTCGCGGCCCTTTCGGCGTTCGGGTCGAATGCAGTTGCCGGCGCTTTGATGTTGATCAGGTCGAACGTTTCGCCGAGGTTGACGACGAATGGGTCCTTGCGCTGGCCGACAAACATCTTGCCTGCCGTTGCGCAGCCTGGAATATTGATGCTGTAGACGTGCTTGGCGGCGTAGCCGGCATAGTCGGAAATCGACTTGTTGCCGATATTGTCGACCGGCTTGTCGAATGTCGACGAGCCACCGACGGCGTTGGTCACGGCGGTGCGGGTACCGGTACGGCGGTCACCACGGACGACGGTAACCTGGTAGGTCTCGCGCAGATTCGAATTCGGGGAATTGACGGTTGCGATATCGCCACCGCCATTGATGACCAGTGGGATCGAGACTTTCTTGCCACCGACAGTGAATTGCGCATCCTTGTTGGTGTTGGTGAAGCGGAACTGGAATGTCAGGTCTTCCTTCGCATCGCCATTGTTGTCGATGTGGATCTCATACAGCGCGTCCGGGTCCATCGAGAAATAGTTCGGTCCACCGTAGGCGTCCTGCAGCGGCTGGTAGTTGGCAACGAGCGTGACGAAACCGGAGCGGCCCGCTTCGTAACTCTTGAACATGTAGAGGTCAGTGGCATCGACCTTCGGATGACGCGTGATGAATGGTGCTTCGCGATGGCTGGATGCGACGGCAGGTGCGGCTACCAGACCCGCGAATGCACTGGCGATCAGTGCGGCGCAGCAGGTCTGCTTGAAAATGAAGGACGGCATTGCAATCTCCTTTTATAGACAACTCGACATGGATGGACTTCGGCTACCAAACACTTACGTCCGGCGGATACAACCGGATTCAGGTTTTACGAAAAAGATCCGTTTCATACGGAACCATTTTCAAGGTTAGCCGCGCGACCGCGTTCACCGGGTGCGTCAGCGCACATAGCCATGTCAAATCGTCAAGAGATTCTGCCGTGCTTTCAACCAGTACTATTGGTTAAGACAGTGCGGCGTTCAGCCCAGTTGCGCACGCACCCGGGCAATCGCGGCCCGAACCTGCCGGGGTGCAGTGCCACCGATATGGTCGCGCGCGCTCACCGACCCGTCAAGCGTCAGGACCGTGAATATGTCGAGCTCGATCAACGGCGAAAACCGGCGCAGCTCGTCCAGCGTCAGATCCGCCAGGTCGCACCCCTGGTCGACGCAGGCGCGCACGGCACGGGCAACGGCTTCATGCGCATCGCGAAACGGCAAGCCCTTCTTGACCAGGTAGTCGGCCAGGTCGGTGGCGGTCGCATAACCCTGCATCGCCGCCTGCGCCATTGCCTCCGGCTTGACGGTGATGCCCCCGGCCATGTCGGCGAAGATGCGCAGCGTGTCAACCACGGTATCGACGGTATCGAAGAGCGGTTCCTTGTCTTCCTGGTTGTCCTTGTTGTAGGCCAGCGGCTGGCCTTTCATCAGGGTCAGCAGGGCGATCAGGTGACCGTTGACCCGTCCGGTCTTGCCGCGCGCCAGTTCGGGCACGTCGGGATTTTTTTTCTGCGGCATGATCGACGAACCGGTGCAGAAGCGGTCGGCGATGTCGATGAAGCCGATTCGCGGGCTCATCCACAGCACCAGCTCCTCCGACATGCGCGATACATGGGTCATGATCAGGGCGGCGGCAGCGCAGAATTCGATGGCGAAGTCGCGATCCGACACGGCGTCCAGCGAGTTATGGCAGACATCGTCGAAGCCCAGCGCCTCAGCGACCTGCTGGCGGTCGATCGGGAACGTGGTGCCGGCCAGCGCGGCTGCGCCCAGCGGCAGGCGGTTGACGCGCTTGCGGCAATCCTGCATGCGCTCGGCGTCGCGACCGAACATCTCGACGTACGCCATCACGTGGTGGCCGAAGGTGATCGGTTGCGCCACCTGCAGATGCGTGAAGCCGGGCATGATGGTTTCGGCATGCTGTTGCGCCAGGTCCAGCAGCGCCAGGCGCAGGCCGCGCAGCAGCAGGCCGATGTCGTCGATGGCGGCGCGCACGTACAGCCGGATGTCGGTGGCGACCTGGTCGTTGCGCGAGCGGCCGGTATGCAGCCGCTTGCCGGCGTCGCCGACCAGTTCGGTCAGGCGTTTTTCGATATTCAGGTGCACGTCCTCGAGGTCGAGCTGCCAGTCGAACTGGCCGGCTTCGATTTCGCTGCGGATCAGCGTCATCCCGCGCACGATCTCGGCATGGTCGTCGCGGCTGATGATGCCCTGTTGCGCCAACATCGCCGCATGCGCCAGCGAACCGTCGATATCATGCGGCGCCAGGCGCTTGTCGAAGAACACCGAGGCGGTGTAGCGCTTGACCAGGTCCGAGACCGGTTCGGAGAAACGGGCCGACCAGGCCTCGCTTTTTTTGGCGAATTGGGATGTCATGTAGGCTCCAGTGAGCCGGCAATTATAAGACACCGGGCCATCGGCCCCGAATGACTAGGCGTCGACCTTGACGCCGCGCCAGAATGCGACCCGACCGGCGATCTGTTTTGCGGCATCCTTGGGTTCCGGGTAAAACCACGCTGCGTCGCGGTTGACTTCGCCGTCGACGGCGATGCTGTAATAGCTGGCGGTGCCTTTCCAGCCGCAGACCGTGTGATGATCGCTTGGCTGCAGGAAGTCGGCGTTGACCGACGCGATCGGAAAGTAGATGTTGCCTTCCACGACTTCGACTGCATTGCTTGGGGCTTCGGCGATGACAGCGCCATTCCAGGTGGCTTTCGGCATGAATCGACTCCATGAGATCGGTTGCGGACGGATCAGTGTAGCCGCTGCTGGCGAATCCTGCTTCGACGCCGCAGCGGCCGTATGCTCAACCCGTGTTGCGCAATCCTGCCGCAATGCCATTGATCGAAAGATGGATGCCGCGCTGCACCCGTTCGTCGCGGCTCTTGTCGCCGTTCAGGCTGGCGCGGTGGCGCTTGAGCAATTCGACCTGCAGGTGATTGAGCGGATCGAGATAGGCGAAACGGTTCTTGATCGAGCGCGCCAGCAGCGGATTGGCGGCAAGCCGCTCGGCGCTGCCGCTGATCGCCTCGAGGCAGTTGACCGTGCGTTCATGTTCGGCGGTGATCCGGCTGAAGATCGTCTTGCGCAGCTTGCGGTCCGTCACCAGCGTCGCATAGCGCGAAGCCATGGCCAGGTCGGTCTTGGCCAGCACCATGTCCATGTTCGACAGCAGCGTGGCGAAAAACGGCCACTGCACATACATCGCACGCAGCAATTCGAGGCGCTGCTTGTGGGTGCGCAGTTCCGACTTGGCGGCCGCCTTGCCGGCCGGCGCATCGCCATCGTCGAGCCAGGCCGAGACAGCGCTGCCGAAGCCGTACCAGCCCGGCAGCAGCAACCGGCACTGGCCCCATGAAAATCCCCAGGGAATGGCGCGCAGGTCTTCGATGCGGCGGCTGGCCGTACGCGAGGCAGGCCGGCTGCCGAGATTGAGCTGGGCGATTTCGGCGATTGGCGTCGACTGGAAAAAGTACTCGGTAAAGCCCGGCGTGCCGTAGACCAGGTTGCGATACCCCTGGTAGGCATTCTCGGACAGCGTTTCCATGACCCGCTCGAATTGTGCGAGGTGCTTGCCGCCACTCTTGCCAGCGGCGTCCGCAACCGGCGGCAACAGGCTTGCTTCGAGCGTTGCCGCCACCAGCAGTTCGAGATTGCGCCGGCCGATTTCGGGGTTCGAAAATTTCGAGGCGATGGTTTCCCCCTGTTCGGTCAGCCGGATCTGGCCGTTGACGGTGCCTTGCGGCTGGGCCCGGATCGCTTCGTAGCTCGGTCCGCCGCCGCGACCGACGGTGCCGCCGCGGCCATGGAACAGGCGCAGGCGCGCGCCAGCCCGCTCGAACACCTGCACCAGCGCCAGTTCGGCCTTGTACAGTTCCCAGTTCGAGGTCAGGAAACCGCCATCCTTGTTGGAGTCCGAATAGCCGAGCATGACTTCCTGCAGGTCGCCCTGTTGCGCGATCAGCTTGCGCACCGGCGGCAGCGCCATGAAGGCCGCCATGATCTCGGCGGCGCAGCGCAGGTCGGGAATGGTCTCGAACAGCGGGATCACCATCAGCTCGAACCCGCGTGGCATGCCTTCGCTGCCAGCACCCTGGGCCATGCTCAGGAGGCCGGTTTCGCGCTGCAGCAGCAGTACTTCCAGCAGATCGGATACGGTCTCGGTATGCGAGATGATGTAGTTGCGGATCGCCCGGGCGCCATAGCGCTGGCGGATCGTGCGGGCGGCGCGCAGGACATCGAGTTCGGACGTCGTCTGGGCCGAATACTGCTGGTAGGGAGAATGCAGCAGGCGCGGCTTGGCCAGTTCGGCCAGCAGCAGCGCGACCTTCTTTGCCTCGGTCAGCTCGGCATAGCGAGGCTCCACCTGGGCCACGGCGAACAGTTCGGCCAGCACCTTCTCGTGCACGTCCGAGGTCTGCCGCAGATCGAGCGTGGCGAGATGGAAGCCATAGATCTGCACTGCACGCTTCAAGGTCGCGAGGCGCGGCTTGACCAGTACTTCACCGTGGTTTGCCATGAGCGAATCGATCAGCACCTGCAGGTCTTCCGAGAATTCCTTCGCGCTGTCATAGGCCGGTGCTGGCGCGACCTCGGCCCGCGCCACGGCGATTGCGCCGAGGTTGCGGGCGCTGGCCGCGAGCCGGGCATACATGCCGATCAGCGCACGCCGGTACGGTTCGTCGCTGCGATGCGCGGAGCTGTCGGGTGAACGGTCGGCCAGCGCCTGCAGCGCCGCACTGACCGTGACCAGCAGGCTCGAGACCGATAGCTCGGCGCCGAGCGCGTGCACTTCTTCGAGGTAGAAGTCGAGGATCGTCGCCGACTGCCGCAGCAGCGCGTGCGACATCGTGTCGCCGTTGACATTCGGATTGCCGTCGCGGTCACCGCCGATCCAGCTGCCCATCTGCACGAACGGCGGCAGCAGCGCATTGGCGCCACGGCGGGCGCGCGGCGCATGGCGCAGGCCGAGTTCGGCTTCGATATCCTGGTACAGCGCCGGCAGTTCGCGCAGGAAGGTGATCCGGTAGTACGACAGGGCGTTTTCGATTTCGTCGGCCACCGTCAGTTTCGAATAGCGCAGCATGCGGGTCTGCCACAGGGTTGCCACCTGGGCGTGCAGCAGGGTCGCGTTCTCCTGGCGCTCGCGCGGGGTCTGCGGCAGGTCGCGCGCGGCGAGCAGCGCGGCGATCTTCGACTGCGCATCGAGGATGCTCTTGCGCTGCACCTCGGTCGGATGCGCCGTCAGCACCGG
Source organism: Herminiimonas sp. (assembly GCA_014377845.1). Lineage (GTDB taxonomy): Bacteria > Pseudomonadota > Gammaproteobacteria > Burkholderiales > Burkholderiaceae_D > JANXSS01. The sequence goes on along the minus strand of JACMOV010000124.1, from coordinate 6,801 downwards.
CGAGATCAGCGCATTCCTGAAGAATTCCTGGATCCGCGCATTGCCCACGCCGGCTGCCTGCAGCGTCGTCAGCGCATGCGCCATGCTGCCCGACTTCGGCAGCGAGCCGGCCATCAGGTGCGCGCGGCGGCGGCGGTTGTGGTGCTGGTCTTCGGCGATGTTGGCCAGGTGCGAAAAATATGAAAACGCGCGCACCACCGAGATCGTCTGCTCGCGCGTCAGCTTCTTCAACAGCTTGTCGAGATTGGCGCCGGCGCCGGCATCGGCATCGCGCCGGAAGCGCACCGCGGTCTGGCGAATCGTCTCCACCACGGCGAACACTTCCGCACCTTCTTGCTCGCGCAGCACGTCGCCGAGCAGCCTGCCAAGCAGGCGGATGTCTTCCTTGAGCGGTGCGTCTTTCAGCGGCAGGGCCGGTGCGGTTGCCGTCGCGTCAGTCGCTTCGGCGAGCGTGCGCACGGAGCGGCGGGATGATGCGGAATCGGATTTTGCCATGGGGATCGCAGAGAGGAAGGGAGGGGCTGACCGTCATGGTCGGCAAGGGACTGCATGATAAGATCGGGGCTTGCGTTTGTTCACGTTGCCGGTGGCATCAACGCCCTGCGACGATGCCAGCATCCTGACTTCTGTCGCCCCCTTTTGAAGAGTCCGTCTTGAATCCTACTTTCCCGACCCGCCTGGTGATCGCCTCGCGGGAAAGCCGCCTGGCGATGTGGCAGGCCGAGCATGTGCGCGACCGGTTGCTCGCATTATATCCGCAGTGCGATGTGCAAATTCTGGGCATGACCACCCGCGGCGACCAGATCCTGGACCGCACGCTGTCCAAGGTCGGCGGCAAGGGATTGTTCGTCAAGGAGCTCGAAGTCGCCATGAGCGAAGGCCGCGCCGACCTCGCGGTGCACTCGCTGAAAGACGTGCCGATGGAGCTGCCGGATGGCTTCTCGCTGGCGGCGGTGCTGGAGCGCGAAGATCCCCGCGACGCGTTCGTCTCGAACGATCATGCGACGCTGGCGAGTCTGCCGCCGGGCGCGGTGGTCGGCACCAGCAGCCTGCGGCGGCAGGCGATGATCGCAGCGCGGTTTCCGTGGCTGGTGATCAAGCCGCTGCGCGGCAATCTCGATACCCGGCTCGGCAAGCTCGATCGCGGCGAGTATGCCGCCATCATTCTTGCTGCCGCGGGCCTGAAGCGGCTCGGCCTGCCGCAGCGCATTCGCGAGCTGATCTCGCCGGAACACAGTCTGCCGGCGCCGGGACAGGGTGCGATGACGATCGAGATCCGCGGCGACCGTACCGAGCTCATGCAATGGCTTGCGCCGCTCAACCATTTTGCCAGCGCCCAGGCGGTGACGGCCGAACGCACGCTGTCGAAGGCCTTCGGTGGCAGCTGCCAGATTCCGCTGGCCGCTTTTGCCACGGTCGATGGCGACCGGATGGCGATGCGGGCGATGGTCGCCACGCCGGATGGCACGCGGGTGGCGACGGCGTCGGCTACCGGGCCGGTAGCGGCCCCGGATGCACTCGGGCTGGAAATCGCGCAGGCGCTGCGGGCGCAGGACGCGGCCGGCATCCTGGCGGCCTGTCTGGCGGACGCGGCTGCGCAGGATGCCGCAGATGCCTGATCCGGTGCGCCCCGCGGTGGTCATCACGCGGCCGTTGGCGCAGGCGCGCGGCTTGGCCGACAAGGTGGCCGCGATGGGGCGCGAGGCGATCATTTTTCCGCTGCTGGAAATCCATCCGCTGACCGACAACCGCGCCCTCGATGCGGCGCTGGATGTGCTCGAAACCTATGCGCTGGTGGCCTTCGTCAGCCCGAATGCGATCGACGCGGCCTTCGCGCGGCGGCCGTCCTGGCCGGCGCAAGTGCCGCTCGCCGTCATGGGCGAGGGCAGCCGGCAAGCGCTCGCCCGGCACGGCGTGACCGGGGCGACGCATCGCATCTTCAGCCCGCAGGACCCGGATCGCACCGATTCGCAGACGCTGCTGGCCGCGCTCGACCTGCCAGCGCTAGCCGGCAGTCAGGTGCTGATTTTGCGCGGTGAAAGCGGCCGCGAACTGCTGGCCGACGCCTTGTGCGAAGCCGGCGCCGTGGTGACGCAGGTCGCGGCGTACCGCCGGGCCGCGCCGCTGCTGGACCCCGCCTGCGCGAATCGACTGCGCGCGCTGCTGCAGGCCGGCTGCGAGTGGGTCGTCACCAGTTCCGAAGCCTTGCAGATTTTGGTCGGCATGGTGACGCGGCTGGAGGATGCGCCCACGGCCGCACACGCCGTTGCGCCAGACGCCACGACAGCACCGTCGGGAGGGACTGCGGCAGCGACTGCGGCAGCAACTCCGGCAGCAACTCCGCCAAGCGGCGTGGCGCGCTTGCAACAGCAGCGCTTGTTCGTGCCACACGTGCGTATTGCGGAAACCGCCCGGACGCTGGGTTTTTCCAACGTCGTGCGCACCGCTTCAGGGGACGAACGCCTGCTTGCCGCGTTACAATTCCAGCATGACTGATCTGCCTTCGCTCCCCGATACCAGCAGCACCCCGACCACCGTCATTTCCACGGGCCGCGCCGTGTCCGGCGCCACGCCCGCCGATGGCGCTGCGCTGCCGTCCACCGTAGCGCAGGCGCTGCGCCGGATCTGGATCGCGCTCGGCGTGGTGGTGCTGCTGGTCGCGGGACTGTGGATCGCAGACAGGATGGCCGCAACCGATCTGCGCGATGAAACGGCGCGCCACTTGCGGCAAGGCGAACTCGGCGTGAACGAGGCGCGGGTTCTGGTCAAATCCCTGGGCGACGCAACGCGCGAGCTGCAGGCAAAAGTGACGGTTCTCGAAGCAAAGCAGGTCGAGGCCCAGAGCCAGCAGCTGGCGCTCGGCCAGCTTTATCAGGATCTGTCGAAGAATCGTGACGACTGGGCCCTGGCCGAAATCGAACAGGTACTGTCGACGGCAAGCCAGCAACTGCAATTGGCAGGGAACGTGCAGGGGGCGTTGATCGCGCTGCAAAATGCCGACGGCCGCCTGTCGCGCGCCGACAAGCCGCAGTTCATCGTCATCCGGCGCGCCCTGGCGCACGACATCGATCGCCTGAAGGCCTTGCCGAGCCTCGATCTGACCGGGATCGCGCTGCGCCTCGACAGCATCATCGGACAGATCGACAACATGCCGCTGCTCGCCGATGAAAAGCCGGCGCTGCCGGTGGTGCCACCCAAAAAAACCTTGCGGCCGGTACCCAAACCGTTGCGTCCCGCGGCAGGTACGGGCAGCGGCACTGCTGGCGCGGGCAACGCCGGCAGCGTCAGCGGCAATGAATGGCTCTACACAGTGCAGGACCAATGGCAAAGCTGGAGCACCGAAATGTGGGGCGAAGTGCGTCAGCTGATCCGGGTGCGTTCGGTCGATGTGCCGGACGCGCTGCTGCTGTCACCGACGCAGGCCTACTACGCTCGCGAAAACCTGAAGCTGCGCCTTCTCAATGCGCGGCTGGCACTGCTGTCTCGCAACGAGTCGGCGTTTCGCAGCGATCTGATCGCTTCGCAGGAATCGATCACCCGCTACTTCGATACCCGGGCGCGCCAGACCCAGACCGCCCAGACGCTGCTGCGTCAGGTACAGGGCAGCAATCTCGCCATCGAACTGCCGACCCTGAGCGAAAGCCTGAACGCGGTGCGCAACTACAAGGCGAAGCCGTAGCATGCGATTTTTTCTCTGGCTCCTGGTGCTGCTTGCAACGGCAATCGGCCTGGCGGTGACGGCGCGTTTCAACCCCGGCAACGTGGTGCTGTTTTATCCGCCGTACCGGGTCGACCTGTCGCTGAATTTTTTCATTCTGCTGGCGACTGTGCTGTTCGTGTTGGTGTACCTGCTGATCGAAGCATTGCGGGCCACCCGCGAGATGCCGCGCAAGGTGGCTGCATACCGGCGCGAGAAGCGCGAGCGCGAAGGCAACCAGGCGTTGCGCGATGCGCTCAAGGCGCTGTTCGAAGGGCGTTTCGGCCATGCTGAAAAAGCGGCGGCGCGCGCGTCCGAGTCGCCTGAAAACGCCGGCCTGGCCGCATTGATCGGGGCCCGTGCCGCGCACTGGATGCGCCAGAGCGAGCGGCGCGATCTATGGCTCGGCCGCGCTGCAGATACGCCGGCGCTGAAGCCCGCCCGCCTGATGACGGCGCTCGAATTGCTGGTCGATGAACACCGTCCGCAACCGGCGCTGGAAACGGTGCGTGAGCTCAATGCCAGCGGCACGCGCCACATTCATGCGCAGCGCCTGGCCCTGAAAGCCAACCAGCAGGCGCAGAACTGGCCTGAGGTATTGCGTCTGACGCGCGCACTCGACAAGAACCACGCCCTCCATCCGGCATTATCGGATCGCCTGCGGGAGTTGGCCTATGCCGACATGCTCTCGGTCCAGCCGCACGATGCAGAATCGCTGCGCAACCTGTGGTATTCGGTGCCGGCGGACGACAGGCTGCGCGCCTATGTCGCAGTGCGCGCCGCCGATGCCTTCAACCGGTGCGGTTTGCAGGACGAAGCGCGTACTGTAGTCGAAAAAGCGATCGTCGCGCAGTGGGACGACCAGCTGATCCAGGCCTATCGCCGATGCGCTGCGGCCGAGGCATCGGCAGCATTGCTGGCGCAGATCGAGCGCTGCGAAGCGTGGAGTGCCGCGCGGCCGATGGATCCGCAACTCGCGCTCACGCTCGGTGCGTTGTGCCTGAAGCAGAAGCTGTGGGGCAAGGCGCAGCGCCATCTTGAACAGGCGCTGGTGCAGTCGGACGACAAGGCGACCCTGCGTGAGGCGCACCTGGCACTGGGGCAGCTGCATGAAGCGCTCGGTCATGTCGAGCAGGCGGCGGTTCACTACCGTCAATCGGCGCGCGTGCTGTAGTCAACTCAGGGTCAACTTCAAGCCAACCCGGACGCAATCCGTATTCGATTCGCGGTGATTCCCATTCTGCGAATGCCCCTCAGCCTTTGCTGCAATGCGGGATCGGCATCTGAAAGCCGCTATAATCGCGGCACTCGTTTCTTCCTATCCCTGCAATCTTCCTTCCCACTGAGATCCCGCCATGAGTCTGAATAAAGTTTCCGCCGGCCGCGACGTGCCGAACGATTTCAACGTCATCATCGAAATTCCGATGAACGCCGATCCGATCAAGTATGAAGTCGACAAGGAATCGGGCGCAATCTTCGTGGACCGCTTCATGAGCACCGCGATGCATTATCCGTGCAACTACGGCTACATCCCGAACACCATCGCCGACGACGGCGATCCGGTCGACGTGCTGGTGATCACGCCGTTTCCGTTGTTTCCCGGTGTCGTCGTGCGCTGCCGTACGATCGGCGTGCTGAAGATGACCGACGAAGCCGGTGGCGATGCGAAACTGCTGGCGGTCCCGGTCGACAAGATCCTGCCGATCTACACCCACTGGCAAAAGCCGGAAGACATCAACGACCTGCGCCTGCAACAGATCCAGCATTTCTTCGAGCACTACAAGGACCTCGAGCCGAACAAGTGGGTCAAGATCGAAGGCTGGTTCGGACCCGACGATGCCAAGGCGGAAATCCTGGCCGGTATCGCTGCCTACGACAAGGCTGCCACCAAGCCGAACTTCTGAGCTGACGCTGCGACCCGGCCTACCGAGATGGGCTCCCAGGCACACTGCGGTGTGCCTTTTTTCATACGGGATCAGCATTTGGAGGCATGCATTTGGCGGGATCGATGCGGCGGGAATCGACATCGCCGGAGGAATCAGGGATGATGGTTTGCTGCAATTCCCTTGATTGCCGCATGCGGCGCACCGCGTTGCCAGTCGGGCCTCGACAATGCGCTTTGTTTTCAGTGAAACCGGACCGACATGGCTTCTGCAGGTTTTTCCGAACGGACCGGACCGGTCCAGGCTGGCGTCGTCGCCAGTCATCGCTTGCCCATCAGCGATGATGCGCGCGCAGCGCGCGACAGCCTGTTGCGCAAGATCGCGGCCGAGGCCGATCTGCCGGCGCTTGGCAGTTCCGTCGCCCGCGTCGTGAAGCTGGCCTCCTCGGACGATGACTCGGTCCGCGAACTCGCCCATTTCCTGCTCTCCGATGTCGCCCTGACACAAAAGATCCTGCGCCTGTCGAACACGGTCTGTTATCGCACCGCCTCGGGTGTGCCGGTGACCACGATTTCACGGGCGATCTTCCTGCTCGGCTTCGATACGGTCAAGACCAGTGCGCTGGCCATGCTGCTGGTTGAAGGCATGAAGGGCAAGCATGCAGCGAGCGTGCGCACCGAGCTCGGCTTTGCCCTCAGCGCCAGCGTCGTCGGCCGCGAGATGGCGCGCCGCAGCCCGTTCCGGGATGCCGAGGAAGCGGCGGTCGCGGCGCTGTTCAAGAACATGGGGCGCCTCTTGGTTGCCGCCCACGATCATCACCTGTATGCCGAGATCGCGGCGCTCAGCGACGGCGGCGCCATCTCGCCGCTCCAGGCCTCGATGCAGGTCCTTGGCTGCAGTTTCGACATGCTGGCCGAATCGGTGCTGCAGGAATGGCAGATACCGGACACCATCATCAGCGCCCTGTCGCCGCTGCCGCAGGGGATGCTCAGGACGGCGCGCAACCGGCAGGAATGGTTGCAACAGGTCGCTGCCTTCAGCACCACCGCCGCCGCGCTGATTCCGACGATGACACAGCCTGGCGAGGACGTCGCAAGTCGCGCCTTGCTGACGCGCTTTGGCGCGGCCTTGAATCTCGATAGCGTGCGTCTGACCGAACTGCTGGCCACCGTCGCCCAGGAAACGCGCGTGCTGACCGAGAACGCGGATCTGTTGTTTGCG
>JACMOV010000016.1 GCA_014377845.1 Herminiimonas sp. | reverse complement strand
CGAAATCGCTGCTGATGTTCGTGGCGATCCTGCCGCAATTCGTCGATCCCGCGGCGCCGGTCGGATTCCAGATGCTGATCCTGGCAGCGCTGTCGATCGTGCCGGAATTCTGCATCCTGCTCGGCTATGGCCTGCTAGCCAGCAGCGCGCGCCAGTGGGCGACCGAGCCGCGCTATGCGCGCATGACGGACCGTTGCGCCGGATCGCTGGTGTTACTTGCCGGTATTCTGGTGGCCAGCGTCAATCGGTAGGACGGGCGTGCCAGGCGGATCAAGCGACGGCGCCGGGCCGGGCTCGACCGGCTGGCCCGCCATCAAGCGAAATGCGCCGCCAGCGTCTGCGTCAGTCCCTGCTCGACAACCTTTTCGACATGCTTCACCAACGGCGCTTCGTCGGCGGCGTCGAAGACAAACATCCGGTAGACATCTGCCAGCCGCAGCTGGTGCGGATTGGCGATCAGGGTCCAGCGTTCGGCGCCCTGGTTGCGGCGGTTCTTCAATCGGAAACGGCCGACCGGTGTCTCGGTCTTGATGCGCGCCACCCAGCCGGCTGCCAGCATGCGGTCGAGCAGCGCCTCCGACTCGTCGAACCCAAGACGGGTGCGGTTGCGGATCCGGCTCACATCCACTGCAGCGATCGATCCTGTCTCGCGGGCGTCGAACAGGATCCTCAGGATGGCGACCGCGTCGACGAAGGCACTGCCCGGCGTCGGCACGTGCCACCAGCGCTCGTACTTGACGATCGGCAGCGCGGCTGCAAACAGTGCGCCGACCAGCGTGATCATCCAGAACATGTAGATCCACAGCAGAAAGATCGGGATCGCCGCCACCGAGCCGTAGACGATCGTGTAAGTCGGGAACTTGGTGACATACAGGGCGAAGACCCGCTTGGCGATTTCAAAGGCAAGGCCGGCCAGCACGCCGCCGGCGACCGCATCCTTCCAGGCGATCGTGCGGTTCGGCACGGTGGCATACAGCAGCGTGAATGCGCCGGTTGTCAGCAACAGCGAAAGCAGCGAATAGATGAAGTCCCCGATGAAGCGCACGTGCAGCACCGCCGTCCCCGTCGCAGAAAACAGGTACGAAGTGGTCGTCAGCGACACACCGATCAGCACCGGTCCGAGCGTCACCAGCGCCCAGTAGACCAGGATGCGTTGCAGCAGCGGGCGGGGTGTGGTGACGCGCCAGATCCGGTTGAACACGCGGTCGATCATCGACATCATCGCCAGCGAGGTGAAGACCAGCGCCACCGCGCCCACTGCCGACAGCCGCATCGATTTCGACGCGAACTGGTTCAGGTAATCGAGCACGGTGTTGGCAATCGCCTTCGGCATCAGGTGGTCGCTGAAATAGGTTTCCAGCGAGGCGCGGAAGGTGTTAAAAAGCGGAAATGCGGTGAACAGCGCAAGCGCAATCGTCAGCAGCGGCACCAGTCCCAACACGGTGGTGAAGGTCAGGCTACCGGCGACCTGCGGCAGGCGTTCTTCATCGAGCCGGCGGGCAGCGAAGCGCAGCAGGTCGCGCAGTTGCGGCAGCGACAGCGTGCGCCAGCGCGGGAACATGACGCGCCCGCCCTGATGCTGGCTGGGTGTGGGACTCGGAGGAAACATCGGATTTTCTGGTGGGTGAAGCATCGGATTGCGCGCGAACGCAGCGGCAAAGCGCCTTATAATACCAAGATGACTTCAAGCCCGATCGCAATCCTGATTCTTTATTACTCGCGCAATGGCGCCACCCGCAAATTGGCCGAGCTGATCGGTCAAGGTGTCGATGCAGTCGCGGGTTGCGAAGCCCGTCTGCGCACGGTGCCGGCGATCTCGACGGTGATCGAGGCAACCGAACCGGCAGTCCCATCCGAAGGTGCACCGTATGTCGAACTGGCCGACCTGGTCGAATGTGCGGGCCTGGCGCTTGGCTCACCGACGCGTTTCGGCAACATGGCAGCGCCGATGAAGTATTTCTGGGATGGGACCTCGGCGCATTGGCTGGCCGGCAGCCTGGCCGGCAAACCGGCATGCGTCTTCACCTCGACCGGCAGCCTGCACGGCGGTCAGGAAAGCACGCTGCTGTCGATGATGCTGCCGCTGCTGCACCATGGCATGCTGCTGCTCGGCCTGCCCTATACCCAGCCGGAACTGATGACCACCGCGTCCGGCGGCACGCCCTATGGCGCGAGTCATTGGTCCGGACTCGCCGGCAACACGCCGATTTCCGACGACACCCGCCTGCTGGCAATCGCCCAAGGCCGGCGGCTGGCGCACATCGCGCTGAAACTGCGATCCGCATGATGCAAAGTCCGGCCCAAAAATACTGCTATTACGGCACCATCGGCAGCCTCGTCCTGCTGATCATCCTGTGCGTGGCCTGGGAACTGGTGCTTGCGCCGATCCGGCCGGGCGGCTCGTGGCTGGCGCTGAAGGTCTTGCCGCTGCTGGTGCCGTTGCGAGGCATCCTCAAGCGCGATGTGTACACGATGCAGTGGTCGTCGATGCTGATCCTGCTGTACTTCGCCGAGGGCATCGTGCGCGCCACCAGCGACCGGGGATTGTCCGCAACCCTGGGCTGGGTCGAGGTCGCCCTGGTCGTGGTTTTCTTTACCTGCATCGTGTCCTACCTGTACCCGTACAAGCGGGCCGCGAAAAAGATCGCCCAGCAGGCGATCAGCAAGGCCTCGCACAAGGCGCCGCAGTGACGTGCAAGTGCAATGACGATGCAGTCATCGATGCAGTCATCGATCGGATGCCGACACGATGCACGTTGCACGGCAGCGCGACGACTTTGCTCCGGCGCTGCGCCCAAGATGCCTGAAGTCGTGACAGCCCCTGCGGACATCGACTTCCTTTCAGCATGCCAGCGCGCCATCGGTGCGGCCTACGTGCTCACCGATGGCGCGGACATGGCGCCCCATCTGACCGACTGGCGCGGACGCTTTACCGGCGTCGCGCGGGCGGTCATGAAACCTGGTTCGACCGCCGAAGTTGCTGCCATCGTTCGCCTGTGCAACCAGTACCAGGTGCCGGTCGTGCCGCAAGGCGGCAATACCGGCCTCGTGCTGGGCAGCGTACCCGATCGCAGCGGCAGCGCAATCGTCCTGTCGCTCACCCGCCTGAACCGTATCCGCACGCTGGACCCGGTCAACAACACGATCACGCTCGAAGCCGGTTGCATCCTCCAGAATGTGCAGGAGGCCGCACGCGCGGCCGGCCGCCTGTTTCCGCTGTCGCTCGCCGCCGAAGGGTCATGCAGCATCGGCGGCAACCTGTCGACCAATGCCGGCGGCACGGCCGTCCTGCGCTACGGGAATACACGCGAGTTGTGCCTCGGCCTCGAAGTCGTGACCGCGGACGGTGCGATCTGGGATGGCTTGCGCGGCCTGCGCAAGGACAATACCGGCTACGACCTGCGCGATCTTTACATCGGCGCGGAAGGTACGCTGGGCATCATCACGGCGGCAGTGATGAAACTGTTCGCGCAACCGGCCGCCGAACTGACCGCGCTGGTTGCACTCGACACGCCGCAACAGGCATTGCAGTTGCTGACGCTGGCCCAGCAGCGATGCGGTGCGGCGCTGACAGGATTCGAACTGATGTCGGCTTTCTGCCTGCAACTGGTGGCAGCGCATTTTCCGCAGATGCGCCTGCCGTTGGCCGGGGGCGCGCCGCAGTACGTGTTGATCCAATTGTCCGACAGCGAGTCGGCTGCGCATGCCAACGCACTGCTCGAATCCACGATTGCGGATGCGATCGAGCGCGGTCTCGCGACTGATGCCGTCGTCGCCAGCTCGATCGCCCAGTCGCGCAGCATCTGGGCGCTGCGCGAACACATCCCGCTGGCGCAGGCGGCCGACGGCAAGAACATCAAGCACGACGTGTCCCTGCCGATCTCGGCCATCGGCGCATTCATCACCGCTACCGATGCGCTGCTGGCGGCGCAGTTCCCGGGATGCCGGCTGGTGACATTCGGCCACCTGGGCGACGGCAACCTGCATTACAACGTCACGCCGCCGGTGGACATGGCGGACATCGTGTTCCTGGAACAGCAGAATGCGGTGAACCGGGTGGTACACGACAGCGTGCATGCGTTCGGCGGTTCGATCTCGGCCGAGCATGGCATCGGCGCACTCAAGCGCGATGAGATACGGCGTTACAAGTCGCCCGTGGAAATGGAATTGATGCGGACGATCAAGAAGGCGCTCGATCCGGGCAATTTGATGAATCCGGGTAAGGTTCTTTGAGAGATGGCAGGACCGTAGGCGGTGCGGTCGGTTGTGATGAGTCAACGCATTGCGAGGCATCAACCGGCAAGCTTGCACGCTCCCCCATTTGATCGGAACATCATGCGCGCACCATGTACCGCCCCGCTGGCCGGCAGTTATCTCAAACACGCCATCGCCTGCCTGCTGATCCTGTCGGTCTGCCTGCCAGCAGTGGCCACCACGCTGGTGAAGTGCAAGATCGGCAAGAAGACCGTCTGGAGTGACACCGACTGTCCCGACGATGCGCAACGCCGCAAGAACGGATTCAGCAGCTTCCCGGCATCGAAAACGATCCGGATCAAGTACCCGAGCAAGAAATCCGGCAGTTCGACCAGCGCGAAAAAATAACGTTACCCGGCCAAGGCACCTGCCGGGGACCTGGCTCTAGTAGGTTCCTGGTATCAGGATTTCCTTGCTCACATCCCGCACGTCCTTCAGGCCGCAGAACGCCATTGTCAGGTCGAGTTCGTTGCGGATGATTTCCAGGCACTTGGTCACGCCCTCCTCGCCCATCGCACCCAGGCCGTACAGGAAAGCGCGCCCGATGTAGACGCCGTGCGCACCAAGCGCCAGCGCCTTGATGACATCCTGTCCGGAACGGATGCCGCTGTCGAGGTGGATCTCGATCTCGCTGCCGACTGCATCCACGATCGCTGGCAACGCCGCAATGCTCGACAACGCACCGTCGAGCTGGCGGCCGCCATGGTTCGACACGATCAGCGCATCGGCGCCGCTGCGCACTGCCAGCCGTGCATCCTCGGGGTCCATCACGCCCTTGATGATCAGCTTGCCGCCCCAGCGCTCCTTGATCCAGGCGACGTCGTCCCACGACAATGCCGGGTCGAACTGCTGCGCCGTCCAGGCCGAGAGCGACGTCATGTCGGATACATCGGAGGCATGCCCGACGATGTTGCCGAAGCCGTGACGTTTCGTACCCAGCATGCCGAGGCACCAGCGCGGCTTGGTCATCATGTTGGCGATGTTGGCAATCGTCAGTTTCGGCGGCGCCGACAGACCGTTTTTCAGGTCCTTGTGACGCTGGCCGAGAATCTGCAGATCCAACGTCAGCACCAGCGCCGAGCAGCGCGCGGCCTTGGCGCGATCGATCAAGCGGTTGATGAAATCGCGATCCTTCATGACGTACAACTGAAACCAGAACGGCGCCGTGGTGTTGGCGGCGATATCCTCGATCGAGCAGATACTCATGGTCGACAGCGTGAAGGGAATACCGAATTTTTCCGCCGCCTTGGCAGCCAGGATTTCGCCGTCGGCATGCTGCATGCCGGTCAGTCCGGTCGGCGCGATCGCCACCGGCATCGCAGTCGACTGCCCCGCCATGGTGGTGCGCAGGCTGCGGTTTTCCATGTTCACGGCGACCCGCTGGCGAAACTTCATGCCGGTGAAATCGCTGGTATTGGCGCGATAGGTCGACTCGGTCCAGGAACCGGAATCGGCGTAGTCGTAGAACATGCGGGGCACGCGTTTCTGGGCGAGTATGCGCAGGTCTTCGATGGTAGTAATGACAGTCATGCGGGTTCTCCTTGAGCCGGTCGATTGTAATCGAAAAGGTGTGCTTCACAGCACGTCCGGCACCGCATCCGCGCCGTGCTTGGGGAACGCCAACAAGGCTGCGCTTGCCTAATTCAGATGCTGGGACACGCAGTCTCCGCAGGAATTCTCCGCGAGGAGCATTATGAAAATTCCAAAGGAAATCCAGATTCCGCTGACGGTCCTCGGCCTGGAATTCGCCATGCTGAGCGCACTGGCGTTGATATTTCTGGTGTTGGTACCGCGCTGAGGCAGGTCAGTTCATGGTCTGTCCTACTGGGATCGAACCAGTGACCTACGGCTTAGAAGGCCGTTGCTCTATCCAACTGAGCTAAGGACAGTGTGCAGGTGTGCAAAGAGCCTGCATTATGCCTTCATCGGGATGACGGTTCAATCAACTGTCCGCAATCGGCGCGATGCGCTCCGATTGCGCGAGGTGCGGCTCGTTGCGGTCACGTGTTTCCAGTTGCGCATCGCGCAGCTTGAGCCGATGTACGCCCGGTGAGCCGATCAGATCGCGGTCATGGCAGGCCATGACGAGGCTGCAACCCTGCTCCACCAGCGTCGGGATGAGTGCGATCACTTGTTCGCGCGCCGCGCCATCGAGATTGGCGGTCGGCTCGTCGAGCAGCAACAGGCGCGGCTTCAGCACGCGCGCCCGGGCCAGGGAGATGCGCTGCTTCTCGCCGCCCGACAAGGTGGCGGTGCGGCTGTCGCGCAGGTGTCGGATGTCGGCCCATGCCATCGCTTCTTCGACCTGCTGCGCCACCAGGCGCGCCGGCATGCCGCGCGCCCGCAGGCCATAGCCGATGTTGGCGGCGACGCTCCCGGCAAACATCACCGGATGCTGGTGGACGTAGACGATGGACTCCCGCATCGCGCGCGGATACGGGTCCAGCGCCACCTCCTGACCCTCGTACCACGCAGCACCCACAATCGCGCTTTCGAGACCGCTCAGAATTCGCAACAGCGTGCTCTTGCCGCTGCCATTGGTACCGGTCAGGACATAGGCGGTTGCCGCCTCGATGGTGAATCGTTCGATATCGAGCAACTGGCGCGCACCGAAGCGCTTCTGCAAGCCGTCGATCTGCAGCAGGATGCTCATGCCGCACCGCGCAGGTTGCGGACGTCGCCCTGCACCAGCAGCAGCACGGCATTGATGGCCAGCGCGATGGCGATCAGGACGATGCCCAGCGCGATGCCCTGCGCGAATTCACCCTTGCTGGTCTGGAGGGCGATCGCGGTCGTGATGGTGCGCGTCTCGCCCTCGATGTTCCCACCGACCATCATGGCGCAGCCGACTTCGGAAATCACCCGGCCGAAGCCGTTGATGACCGCTGCCATGACGCCAAACCGGGTTTCATGCAGCACCGTCGTCATCACCCGCCAGCCGGACGCGCCTAGGGTCACGGCGGTTTCGGCAAGGCGCGGATCGGTTGCCTGCACCGCGCTGAGCGTGAAGGCAATCAGCACCGGCAGCGCGATCAGGACCTGGCCGGCAACCACGCCCGACTGCGCGAACAGCCAGTGCAGGCCGCCCGCCGGCCCCTGGCGCGACAGCATCAGGTACAGCAGCAGGCCGATCAAGACCGTCGGCAGCGACAGCGCCGCCTGGGCAAGCCAGATCAGCAGCCGGCGTCCGGCGAAGCGGCGGGTGGCAATCAGGTAGCCGGCCAGCACGGCCGGCGGCGTTGCAAACAACAAGCCGAGCAGCGAGGTCTTGAGGGATACCCAGATGATGGTCCACAGGGCGGCGTCACCAGAGAGCAGCAGCGCCCAGGCGTCCCGCAATGCATCGAGCAACGACATGCGGGGGTCAGGCAAGCCGGATCGAGCGATCCACCTGGTCCGGTTCGAACAGCAGCCGATCCTTCGCCGTCAACAGCAGGAAGTGCTTGCCGGTGCAGCGCGCCAGCAGCGTCATGTGCAGCTTCTCGGCGACCATGTGTCCCATCTGCGTGGTGCCGGAGCGCGATAGCAGGAACGGGATGCCCATCTGTCCGCCCTTGATCACCATTTCCGAAGTGAGGCGGCCGGTCGTGTAGAAGATCTTGTCGTCGCCACGCACGCCATCGAGCCACATGCGTCCCGCGATCGCATCGACCGCATTGTGGCGGCCGACATCCTCGATGAAATACAGCAGCGTGCCCTCGGCATCGAACAAGGCGCAGCCATGCACCGAGCCCGCCTGCTTGTACACGGAAGGCTGGGTGCGGATCGTGTCGACGATCCGGTACAGCACCGATTGCCGCAGGCGGGCGTCGGGATTGAGGACGATCGAATCGACCTCGTCCATCAGGCCGCCGAACATCGAGCCCTGCCCGCAGCCGGTAGTGACGACCCGCTTGGCGGTGCGCGATTCGATGTCGTCGATGCCATCGCGCGTCGTGACCGCCACCGCATCGACATCCCAGTCGACCTGCACCGAGGCGATGTCGTCGAGCGCACGCACCAGCCGCTGGTTGCGCAGGTAGCCCAGGGTCAGGGCTTCGGGTGCGCCGCCGAGCGTCATCAGCGTCACCAGTTCGCGCTTGTCGACATAGATCGTCAACGGCCGTTCGGCCGGAATCGCGACGTCCGACACGCGTCCGCGCTCGTCGGTCACCTCCACCGTTCTGGTCAGGCTGATGACGGCATTGGAGAGGACGGGACGACGTAGCATTGAAAAGCGATTCCGGTTACTGGACGGTGACGTTGATCGACTTGCTCATGGCCGGGCCATAGGCCTGGTGCAGGCCGTTACCGAACTGCATGGTGAGCTTGTACTTGCCTGGCTTCAGATCGAGCGTGGTCTCGGTCTGGCCTTTGCCGAAGTGCATGTGCTGCGCATCCGCCGGAATGGTTGCCATCGTCGCGATGTCGTCGGCGTTGATCAGCAGGTGATGATGGCCGGTGTCTGGCAGCATCGTGCCTGCCGGTTGCACGGCCATCCCGGTGACGCCGAACTTGACGACGAACGGACTCGTCACCACCGCGCCGTCGGCCGGCGAGATGAACGAAACCGATTGCGCCGGTGCCGACGCGGTGGATGACATCGTGTTGCAGGCAGTGGCAAGCACCAGGGCCGAGACGAGGGACAGCGAAGTCAGCAATTTCATGGAGTTCCTTTGCAATGGAATGAATCCTGGTGCCGCGGTCGAAACCGGCGCCAGCGGGACGACGATCAATCGTTCTTGATGACGATGCTCGGAAACTTGCTCGACATGTCTTTCGCTTTTTCAGCGACCTTGACCGCGATCTTGCGGGCGATCTCCTTGTAGATCGTCGCCACCGCACCGTCGGGATCGGCAACCACCGTCGGCCGGCCGGAATCGGCCTGCTCCCGGATCGACATCGTCAGCGGCAAGCCGCCCAGGAAATCGACACCGTATTCGGCGCACATCTTTTCGCCGCCGCCGGTGCCGAAGATCGCTTCGGCGTGCCCGCAATTCGAGCAGACGTGGGTGCTCATGTTCTCGACGATGCCCAGGATCGGGATGCCGACCTTCTCGAACATCTTGAGACCCTTGCGCGCATCCAGCAAGGCGATGTCCTGAGGCGTCGTCACGATCACGGCACCGGTGACCGGCACCTTCTGCGACAGCGTCAGCTGGATGTCGCCGGTACCTGGCGGCATGTCGACGATCAGGTAATCGAGATCGCGCCAGTTGGTCTGGTCCAGCAGTTGCTGCAGCGCCTGCGTCACGATCGGGCCGCGCCACACCATCGGCTCGTCCGGATCGATCATGAAGCCGATGCTGGAAACCTGCAGGCCGTGGTTTTCCATCGGTTCCATGGTCTTGCCGTCGACGGTTTCCGGACGGCCGGAAATCCCCATCATCATCGGCTGCGACGGACCGTAGATGTCGGCGTCGAGGATGCCGACCTGCGCACCCTCGGCCGCCAGCGCCAGCGCCAGGTTGACCGCAGTGGTCGATTTGCCGACACCGCCCTTGCCGGAGGCGACGGCGATGATGTTCTTCACGTTCGACATCAGCTTCACGCCCCGCTGGGCGGCATGGGCGACGATCTTCGAATACGCATTGACGCTGACATTGCCGGCGCCGTCGACGCGGCGCACTGCGGCGATCGCCGCCTTGCGGATACCGTCGAGCTGGCTTTTTGCCGGATAGCCGAGTTCGATGTCGAAGGCGACATCGGCACCATCGAGCTGGATGTTCTTGACGGATTTTCCGGCGACCAGATCCTTGCCGGTGTTGGGGTCGATGACGGTGCCCAATGCAGCCTTGACGGCTTCGATCGTGATGCTCATGCAATCTCCTGGATGAATCCCTCTAGTTTAAAGCATATGCCGACGGGGCGCGGCCTGAATGGCGCGGCAACGGTTGCGCAGCAGATGAAAAAACGGCGAGCGGTGGTGGCCGCTCGCCGTTCGATGCCGCTATGTCAATTGCCGTTGCCGCGACTCGCCCGCGTTATACGGTCGACAGGATCTGGCCGCCGCCGTAACTGCTTTGGACCGGTTCGTCGCCGCCGAGCATGATGCGGATCGCGCAGTACTTGAATTCCGGTATCTTGCCGAACGGGTCGAGCGCCGAATTGGTCAGCCGGTTGATGGCCGCTTCGTAGTAGCAGAACGGCACGAACACGGCGCCGCGCGGCGAGCTCTCGTCGGCCCGCGCATACAGCGATACCCTGCCGCGGCGCGATTCGATCGTGATGATCTGGCCTGGAACGGCACCCATCGCAGCCAGGTCCAGCGGATGGACCAGGGCGACCGGATCCGGCTCCAGCGCATCGAGCACGCCGGCGCGCCGGGTCATGCTGCCGGTGTGCCAGTGTTCGAGCTGGCGGCCGGTGATCAGCACCTGCGGATACTCGGCGTCGGGACGCTCGTTGGCCGGGATGATATCGGCCGGCACGAAGCGGGCGCGCCCGGTCGCGGTCGGAAAGCTCTCCACGAACACCACGGATTGCCCCGGATCGCCTTCCTGCTCGCACGGATAGGTGATCGAATCTTCCTGAGACAAACGATCCCAGGTCATGCCGCCGATGCTCGGCATGCTGTGCCGCATTTCATCGAACACTTCCGACACGTGCTGGTAGTTCCACGACAGGCCCATGCGCTGCGCAATCTGCTGAATGATCCACAGATCCTGCTTGGCATCGCCCGGCGGGTTGATCGCCTGCCGGCCGATCTGCACCAGCCGGTCGGTGTTGGTGAAGCTGCCGGTCTTCTCGGCAAAGGCCGAAGCCGGCAGGATCACGTCGGCCAGATACGCGGTCTCGGTCAGGAAGATGTCCTGTACCACCAGATGGTCGAGCGCGGCCAGCGCGTGCCGCGCATGGTTGGCGTCGGGGTCCGACATGGCCGGGTTCTCGCCCATCACGTACAGGCCGCGCACGCTACCGGCATCAATCGCATGCATGACTTCGACCACGGTCAGGCCGGGTGCGCTGTCGAGCGGCATGCCCCACAGTTTTTCGAACTTTGCCTTGACGGCCGGATTGTCGACGCGCTGGTAATCCGGATACATCATCGGGATCAGGCCCGCATCGGATGCACCCTGCACGTTGTTTTGACCACGCAATGGATGCAGACCGCAACCCGGCCGGCCGATCTGGCCGGTCATCAGCGACAGTGCGATCAGGCAGCGCGCGTTGTCGGTGCCATGCACGTGCTGCGAAATCCCCATGCCCCACAAGATCATCGATCCCTTGGAGGTCGCATACAGGCGCGCCACGTAACGAAGGGTGTCGGCGTCGATGCCGCAGATCGGCGCCATCGCTTCCGGGCTGTAGCCTTCGACGTTCTTCTTCAACTCTTCGTAGCCAATGGTGCGTGCCGCAATGAAGGCTTCGTCGACCAGGCCTTCGTGGACGATCACGTGCATCATCGCGTTGAGCATCGCGACGTCGGTGTCAGGCTTGAATTGCAGGAACCGGTGCGACATGCGCGCCAGCTCCGAACGGCGTGGATCCATCACGATCAGCTTGGTGCCGTTGTTGATTGCATTCTTGATCCAGGAAGCTGCCACCGGATGATTGACGGTCGGATTGGCGCCGATGACGATCACAACTTCGGCCTTGGTCACGTCCATCACCGGGTTCGACACTGCGCCGGAGCCGATCCCTTCCAGCAGCGCTGCGACCGACGAGGCGTGACACAGCCGCGTGCAATGGTCGACGTTGTTGCTGCCGAAGCCGGTGCGCACGAGTTTCTGGAACAGGTAGGCTTCTTCATTGCTACCCTTGGCGGAACCGAAGCCGACCAGCGATTTCTTGCCGTAGGTGTCGCGCAGGGCCATGAACTTCGACGCCACCAGCGTCAGCGCTTCTTCCCAGGTCGCTTCGCGGAACACGTCGAGGACATTGTTCGGGTCCATGATCGCTTCGCCGTTCTTTGGCGCATCGGCGCGGCGGATCAGCGGCACGGTCAGCCGCTGCGGATGGTTCGCGTAATCGAAACCGTAGCGGCCCTTGACGCACAGGCGCTTGTGGTTGGAAGGACCATCACGGCCTTCCACGTACATGATCTTGTTGTCCTTGACGTTGTAGGTCAGCTGGCAGCCGACGCCGCAATACGGACAGACCGAATCGACTTGCTTGTCCGGAACCGCCAGGGCGGCGTTCCGCGCCGGCATCAGGGCGCCGGTCGGACAGGCCTGCACGCACTCGCCGCAGGCCACGCAGGTGGAGTTGCCCATCGGGTCGTCCATGTCGAAGACGATCTTCGCGCGGTCGCCGCGGAAGGCCAGGCCGATCACATCGTTGACCTGCTCGTCGCGGCAGGCGCGCACGCAGCGGGTGCACTGGATGCAGGCGTCGAGGTTGACCGTAATGCCGGGATGGGAAAAGTCCGGCCGCACCAGCGCGCGCGGCGCATAGCGCGGCTTGCCGACTCCCAGCTTCTGCGACCACTGGTCGACTTCATTGTTGCGGGTGTACTCGGTTTCCGGCATGTCCGACTGTAGCAGTTCGAGCACCATTTTCTGGGCCTTGACCACACGGTCGCTGTCGGTGGTGACTTCCATACCGTTGGTGGCATTGCGGCAGCAGGATGGCGCAAGCACGCGCTCGCCCTTGATCTCGACCATGCAGGCGCGGCAGTTGCCGGCCGTGTCGAGCCCGTCCTTGTAGCACAGGCGCGGAATCTCGACTCCCTCGCGCTCGGCGACCTGGATGATGGTTTCATTTGCCTTGGCGACAACGTCCCGGCCATTGAGCTTGAAGCTCACGGAGACGCTGTCCATCTGCAGCATTTCGCCGCGTGTAATTGCATTCATTGTTGACTCTCGTTCGCCTGCATGGCGTATGTGCGTTCGTCTTGCGTTCGTCTTGCGTTCGTCTTGCGTTCGTCTGGTTGGTCTGGTGCCTGACCTCTTGCAATCCGCTCCGGTCATCATCCCGCAGGGACACGACCGGCGCGAATGACCTAGGTTAATTCATGCGGAAAATACTTGATCACGCAGTCGACCGGATTCGGCGCAGCCTGGCCCAGTCCGCAGATCGACGCATCGCGCATGACGAAAGAAAGGTCTTCCAGCAACGGGATATCCCACTTCGGTTGCTCGATCAGCGCAAGCGCCTTGGCGGTACCGACCCGGCACGGGGTGCACTGGCCGCAGGATTCATCCTTGAAGAACCGCATCATGTTGCGTGCGGCGGCGACCGCCGTGTCCTTGTCCGACAGGATGATCACCGCTGCCGAACCGATGAAGCATCCGTACGGCTGGAGCGTGTCGAAGTCGAGCGGAATCGCATTCATCGATGCCGGCAGAATGCCGCCCGAGGCGCCGCCCGGCAGGTAGCCGTAGAACGTCTGGCCATCGAGCATGCCACCGCAGTATTCATCGATCAGCTCCTGCACCGTGATGCCGGCAGGCGCCAGATGCACGCCTGGCTTCTTGACCCGGCCAGAGACCGAGAACGAGCGCAATCCCTTGCGGCCGTTGCGGCCATGGCCGGCAAACCAGCCAGCACCCTGCTCGATGATCTGCCGTACCCAGTATAGGGTTTCGAAGTTGTGCTCCAGCGTAGGCCGGTTGAACAGGCCGACCTGCGCCACGTAAGGTGGACGCAGACGCGGCATGCCACGCTTTCCTTCGATCGATTCGATCATCGCGGACTCTTCGCCGCAGATGTAGGCGCCAGCGCCACGACGCAGATAGATCAGCGGCATGCCGGCCATCGGCGGACTGGCAGCGAGCTTGGCGAGTTCGGCTTCCAGCATGACGCGGCAGCCGTGGTATTCGTCGCGCAGATAGATGTAGATGGCGGAGATGCCGACCGCCCAGGCGGCAATCAGCATGCCTTCGAGGAAGCGGTGCGGATCGCGCTCGAGGTAGGTGCGGTCCTTGAACGTACCCGGCTCGCCTTCATCGATGTTGATTGCCATGAGACGTGGTGCAGCCTCGCCACGCACGATGCGCCACTTGCGCCCGGCGGGGAAACCCGCGCCGCCGAGACCGCGCAGGCCGGAGTCTTCCATCGTCTTGATGACGGTTTCGACATCCATCGCGCCGGCGACGCATTTTTTCAGCAAGGCATAGCCATCATGCGCCTGGTACGTGGCGTAATCGATGAACCCTTCCGGCACATGCTGGACGGTTTTGGCAGTCACTTTTTCAGCGACCTGCTCAACGGTGGCGAACGGAACCGGATGCTGGCCGACGACGACGGCAGGCGCCTGCTCGCAACGGCCGATGCACGGCGCCGGAATCACCCGCACGTCGCGCCCGAGAATCGACGGCAGGCGCGCCATCAGGTCGGATGCGCCGGCCATCTCGCAGGACAGACCGTCGCACACACGCACCGTGATCGCGGCCGGTGTGTGACCGGTCGCCAGCACGTCTTCGCGCACCACGTCGAAGTGATGATAAAAAGTCGCGACTTCATAGACCTCGGTCTGTGCCAGGCGCATTTCCTGCGCCAGTGCCGCCAGGTGCGGCGCGGCGAGCTGGCCGTAGCGGTCATTGATCAGGTGCAGGTGCTCGATCAGCAGATCGGCCTGGCGCGAAGCATCGCCCAGCAGGGCCTGCACTTCGGCCAGCGCCGTGGGATCGACGCGGCGACCCTTGGGGGCTTCGCGCTTGCGCTGCTTGGTTGCGGCAACAGCGAGAATTGGGATAACGATTTGGTTCACGACGACCTCGATTCAGCGTCAATGCCGACAGCCCGATCGAGTCGGGCCGCCGGCAGACAGGGTGAAAAATTACTTGAACAACACTGCTGCTTTCTGAATGGTCACACTGACACCAATCAACAGCGGGATACCGACTGCAGCCCAAGCCAGCACGACCTTCGCCACGCTCGTCGTTCCACCCGAACCAGTGCCGACTGCCACGCTGGCGGCAGCCCGCTCGTGGGCCAGCTGCTTTTCATGCGCCAGTTCCTCATCACTCATGAAGTACTTGTTGTCCAGCGGGCGCACCAGTGCATTGCAGATCACGCCAACCACCAGCAGCGCCGCCAGGATGTACATGGTGACGTCATAGGCCTGCGCCTTTGGCACGCCATGTGCGAGCTGGTATTCCCGAATGTAGTTTACCAACACCGGCCCAAGTATGCCGGCCGTCGACCAGGCAGTCAGCAGACGCCCATGGATCGCGCCGACGAACTGGGTGCCGAAAATATCGGCCAGGTAAGCCGGCACCGTGGCGAAACCACCGCCGTACATTGACAAAATAATGCAGAAGGCCCCAACGAACAAGGCCAGGCTCCCGGCATGCGACAGGGTTGGAACCGACACGTACAGGATGAAACCCAGGATCAGGAACACGAAATACGTCGCCTTGCGACCCAGGAAGTCCGAGCAGGAAGCCCATACGAATCGGCCACCGATGTTGAATAACGACAGCAGGCCCAGGAATCCGGCAGCGATGCCGGCAATCGAGGCCTTTTGCACCGATGTCAGGTCGTTGAACGCCACGTCCAGGCCAAGCAATTTACCGGCGAAGACTTCCTGCAGCAGCGGTGACGCCATGCCCAGGATGCCGATTCCTGCTGACACATTCAGGGTCAATACGGCCCAGATCAGCCAGAATTGTGGAATGCCCCACACCCGCTTCACGTGTACATGCTTGCTGGTGATCATGGCGTTCGTGCTTGTAGTTGCAGGCGGCGTCCAGCCAGCCGGTTTCCAGCCGGTCGGCACCACGCGATAGCCCATGGCACCTGCGATCATGAACACGAAGTAGATCGCTGCCATTGCCAGAAATGTTTCGTACACGCCCACCGAAGTCGGCGTGGCGAAATGTTTCATCAGGCTCGTCGCCAGCGGCGCGCCGATCATGGCGCCACCACCGAAGCCCATGATGGCCATGCCGGTCGCCATGCCGCGACGGTCCGGGAACCATTTGATCAGGGTCGAGACCGGCGAAATGTATCCGAGCCCGAGGCCCACACCACCGATGACGCCCGAGCCGAGCCACATCATCCAGATCTGGTGGGTCTTGATGCCGAATGCCGAAATGACCAGCCCGCCGCACCAGCAAACTGCCGCCACCACACCTGCCTTGCGCGGGCCGGCGCGTTCCAGCCAGCCGCCCCAGGTTGCCGCTGAAATCCCGAGCAGCACGAAGAACAGCGTGTACATCCAGCCGAGCATGGAGATTTTCCAGTCGCACGTGGTGGAGAAAATCTCCGCCATCAGGCTGATGTCCTTGGCACATGCAACCGGATCCTTGATCCCGATCGCGCGCGAAAGTGGCAACCAAAAAACGGAGAAGCCGTAGGCCATGCCGATACAAAGGTGAATTGCTAGCGCTGCGGGGGGGACCAGCCAGCGGTTGAATCCGGGTCCCGCTATCGTGTGCTCTTTTTCCAGAAAGTCGAACAAAGCCATGCACCATCTCCTTTTTATGTAGTCACGGATCGCCTTGTCCGTTATGACCGTTTTGAATTACCGTCCGCTGATCAAGCCCAACTTGCCTCAACGGTATTGCTTCCTCGAAAGTATCATTTGCGCCTCGCATTATCAATAGCTTTTGCTAAGGGCACGCAAATCCGCAGAAAAAAGGGCGTGAAAAAGTTGATGCCGATGCACCAATATATTTCAAGTCAGGCAGGGAAAAGATTGCGGTCGGGACGGCGTCGACCCGTATGGCAAGCCAGCCGGACGCCGCTGTGAAGAAGGTTCAGTGGGCCGGCAGGCGCCGGCCCGAGATGGTGATTACTGTTTTTGTGCGCTTTTGCGACGCAGGATCTCCGCGCGCATGTCGCCGAACTGGTCGCGTGTCTCGCTTTCGATCATCGAGGGACCGATCCCGGGCGGCACCCAGACATTCGGGATCGAGACGCTGTGAAACGTGACCCGCGTGGCCTCGCCTTCGGCCGCGATCCTGGTGGTTCCGTCGACCTGCTTGAGATTGCCGCTGACGACGTGCGAAATGACTTCCGAATACGGCTTCAGCTGGACGTCGCGGATGACATCGAAAGTGATCGTAATCGGGCCATGGCTCACGCCGCCCTTTTGCACCACTTGCAGGCGGGTCGGCGAACGGGAAATGATCTTGCTGACCTGCAAATTCGGCAAGAACGACGGCATTTTGTCGTAGTCGGTCAGAACATCCCAGGCTTCCCGTGGCGTGGCCGAGACCAGCATGCTCACATCGATCACGACCGTATCAGCCACTTTTTTGGCCGAGACCTCGATGTCGTTACCGGAATCGGCTGCCCGGGAATGCAGCGCCATGCCAGCAGCCCACACCAGAATCGTGGCGCGTAGCGCGCGCCGGACGACCGGCCTCACGCGCGCCGCCCGTTGCAAGCTGTACGCCCGGTACGCCACTCATACGGACGATCCGGAACGCGATGCATCAGCAATTCCCTTTTTTGGCTTGGCCGGGCGGGCAAAATCCCCGACCCTCATCGCGGTCTTCATGGCGATCATGGTCGCGGTTTCCGTGGCGCTTTCCTTCGTGCCGGCGTTCCGGTTCCCAATAGCCCGCGCGGTAACGATTGCCCGGCTCATAGTGATCCGGCACCCAGCGCTGTCCATCGCGCTGTTGCAGCTGGTGGCCATTGACCCATGAATATCGGCTGCCTTGCCACGCCCAGTATCCCGGCGCCCAGACATAACCAGGCCGAAGAACGGGAACAGCCTCGTAGCGCGGGCCTGGCGGAGCGATGTCGATATTGATGTTGACCTGCGCCTGCGCTTGGCCGGCGACTGCGCCAAGCATCAGCATGGCGGCCGCGATCGTTTTTTGAACAGTGCGTACGGAAGGTTTCATGATTTTTCTCTTTATTTAAGTTTCCCTGGGTCATTATCACGCAAGGCAAGCATAACGTGGGTTCGCTTGCGAACTTAGGCCAACTGCCAGCGCGCGGCAACCATATTTGACGCAACATGATGCACCCTTTGCCGCCACAATCAATCCGAGATGGATCGACAGGTGTGCGGCTGAATTGAATATAACGCCCATGTGCGGCCAGGCAATAAAGGGAATCAGTCTTTTACAATCATGAAGAAATGTAACGGGCGCAATATCGGCAGCAGAAACAGTCGCAGCCTACAATTTGAACAGGAACTTTTTGGTGTTTAAAATCAGTGACTTGCAGCTTGTTCAGTATCGTTATCCACAGGCTTGCGCACAGGATGCGGGGATAACTTTTCCGATTTAAAAACATGTTGCAAAGTGCGTCCGCAAAACGAAAAACCCGTCATCGATTTTGTCGATGACGGGTTTTGTATTGTGGTCGGAGTACAAGGATTCGAACCTTGGACCCCCTGGTCCCAAACCAGGTGCGCTACCGGGCTGCGCTACACTCCGAAGACAACAACTATAACGCATGCCAACGTGTCGGTCAATCTTCGACCGCTGTTATCGGCAAGTTTTTTACACTTCACGCAGGCACGGTCGCGGCGATCCGGCGCGCCATTTTTTCCGCGACATCCGCAGCCTTGGCTTCCACCATCACGCGGACCAGCGGCTCTGTCCCCGAGGCGCGGATCAGCACGCGGCCGGTGTCACCAAGCTCTGCCTCGACCATCTCTTTTTCCGACAGCATCGCATGGCTGGTTTTCCAGTCGAATCCGGTAGCAACCCGCACGTTGATCAGGGTCTGCGGGTACAGGACCAGTTCCTCGGTCGCCTGCACCAGCGTCTTGCCACTGCGCTTGAGCGCCGACAGCACCTGCAAGGCCGAGATGATGCCATCGCCGGTCGTGTGCTTGTCCAGGAACAGCAGATGCCCCGACCCTTCACCGCCGACCTGCCAGCCTTTTTCCTGCAGCACTTCGAGCACGTAGCGATCGCCGACGTTAGCCCTTGCGAAGCCGATTTCCATCCGCTTGAATTCGACTTCCAGCGCCATGTTGGTCATGAGCGTGCCGACCGCGCCGGCGATCGACCCAGTCGCCAGCCGATCCTTCACCATCACATACAGCAGCTCGTCACCATTGAAAATACGTCCGGTTGCATCGACCATCACGATGCGGTCGGCATCGCCGTCGAGCGCGATGCCAACGTCGGCACGGTTGGCCAGCACCGCAGCGGCAAGTGCCGCCGGCGCGGTGGCGCCAAAACCGTCATTGATGTTGATGCCATTCGGCGTGATGCCGATCGAGATCACCTCGGCGCCGAGTTCATGGAAGACGTCGGGTGCGATGTGATACGCCGCGCCGTGCGCGCAATCGAGGACGATGCGCATGCCGCGCAAGTCGAGTTCGTTCGGAAAGGTACTTTTGCAGAATTCGATGTAGCGCCCGCGCGCATCGTCGAGCCGGCGTGCCTTGCCGAGCTTTTCGGATGACACGCACAGGATCGGCGCATCGAGTACCGCTTCGATCGAGGCCTCGACATGATCCGGCAGCTTGTTGCCCGCGCCGGAGAAAAACTTGATGCCATTGTCCTGATACGGATTGTGCGATGCCGAGATCACGACACCCGCCGACAGCCGCAGTGCACGCGTCAGGTAAGCCACCGCAGGTGTGGGCAGCGGTCCTGCCAGCATCACGTCCACGCCGGCCGCGGCAAAACCCGCTTCCAAGGCGGCTTCGAGCATGTAGCCCGAAATCCGGGTGTCCTTGCCGATCAGTACAGTCGGTTTTGCGCCGGGCGATTCGCCTTTGGCGAGCACCTTGCCAGCGGCATAACCAAGGCGCATCACGAACTCCGGCGTGATCGGACTGTCGCCCACCCGGCCGCGAATGCCATCGGTTCCGAAATATTTACGCGTCATTGAAATTCCCTCGAGTCTGTTCTTGTAATTGATCCGGGACCGGTTTCAGCGCCTGCCACACGGCCAACGCATCGACGGTCTCGGCGACATCATGCACACGCAAAATTCTTGCCCCCTGCAGCGCTGCGGCAAGCGCTGCCGCCACGCTGCCGGCCAATCGCTCCCCCGGCGGCCTGCCAGTCAGTTCGCCGATCATTGCCTTGCGGGAGACGCCTGCCAGCACCGGCAGGCCGCTCGTGTCGCGCAATCGCCCCATGTCGCGAAACAGGTCCACATTATGACCCAGTGTTTTGCCGAAACCAAACCCGGGATCGAGACAAATGCGGCTGCGCTCAACGCCTGCCGTTTCCAGGGCGCCGGCGCGCTCGAGCAAGAATGCCGTCACCTGCGCGGTCACATCGTCGTAATGCGGCGCGACCTGCATGATGGCCGATGCCTTTTGCATGTGCATGACACAAAGGCCGCAATCACTGTCGCTGACGATGGCCAATGCACCCGCCTCGCGAAACCCTCGGATGTCGTTGATCATGTCCGCTCCGGCAGCGAGCGCCTCACGCATTACCTCAGGCTTGTACGTATCGATCGACAACGGCTTGCCGCAATCGCGCAATGCATAGAGCACCGGCATGACGCGCGCCAGTTCCTGCTGCAGCGACAGCGGCAACGCACCGGGCCGGCTCGATTCACCACCGATGTCGATGATGTCGACGCCGTCGGCCAGCATCTGTTCGGCGTGCGAAAGCGCCGCCTCGAGTCCCAGAAACTGGCCGCCATCCGAAAACGAATCCGGCGTGACATTCAGGATGCCCATGACCAGCGGCCGCGCGTGCACGCCGAGGTCGAGGTCGAAGCGACCACATTTGAATCGAGGCGAGATCATGCTGAGAGTGGGTGTCGATCTGGAGCTGGTTGTCGGTGTGCGTCCGGGTTGCGGATGCAATGAAAAAGGCGGGGGTTGCGCCCCGCCTTGGATGAATCTGCAGCCCGGCGCCTCGGCAAGCCGCTGCGTGCAGTCTTTTTCGCCGTCAGGCCGGCGCGGTCGCGTTCGGTGTCACGCCGCCGGCAGGCGTGTCCGAGTTCGGCCGCTTTGGCGGTACGCCCGCTTTCGGCAGGCGTGGCTCACGGCCTTCCATGATGTCGTTGATCTGGTCGGCATCGATGGTTTCCCAGTCCAGCAGGGTTTTGGCCATCATCTCGACCTTGTCGCGATTTTCTTCCAGCAGGCTGCGCGACAGCGCGTACTGGCCATCCAGAATGCGGCGGATCTCGGTATCGACCTTCTGCTGCGTCGCTTCCGATACCGTCTTCGACGACATGCGGCCGAAATACGCTTCCTGTTCGGTGTCTTCGTAGACCATGGTGCCCAGGGTTTCCGACATGCCGTAGCGGGTCACCATCGCGCGCGCCAGCTTGGTGGCGCGTTCGAAGTCGTTCGATGCGCCGGT
>JACMOV010000123.1 GCA_014377845.1 Herminiimonas sp. | reverse complement strand
GTCATCGACGCCCTTGCGTCCGAGCTTCCAGGCATCAGCCACGCGGATGCCATATTGCTCTATCGCTTCCGGCGCGGTGCTGGCGATGAGCAGGATGCCGATCTGGCTGCCGGTGCGATCGGCGTAGGCGCGCAGCGTGCTTTCGAGCGTCGCGCGTTGGGTCGCCTCAAGCATGCCGATCTGGTCGGTCACCTGCGCGGTCAGGGCGGGTACGGCCACCAGGCTTTCCGCCCTGACCGCATGCGGCAAAAAAACCTGAAGCATCAGGCAAAGCAGGAACGCGACCACGCCACGCGGCAGGACAATGCGAACGCTCGCATCATCCATACCCGTAGGCCGTATCAGTGCCATGTCACTTCCCGAAATTGACGGCAGGCGCGGTCGAGATCGCCTTTTCATTGTCGACGGTGAAGGCCGGCTTGACGTTGTACTTGAAGATCATCGCCGTCAGGTTGCTCGGGAAACTGCGCGCCAGGACGTTGTATTCCTGGACCTGCGCGATGTAGCGGTTGCGTGCGACCGTGATGCGGTTTTCCGTGCCTTCGAGTTGCGATTGCAGGTCGCGGAATCCGGCGTCTGCCTTTAGCTGCGGATAGTTTTCAGTGACCACCATCAGGCGCGACAGGGCCTGCGACAGGTCGCCCTGCACCTGCTGGAATTTCTTGAAGGCTTCCGGGTTGTTGAGCACTTCGGGCGTGATGGTCATGCCGGTTGCGGCAGCGCGGGCGCGGGTGACGGCTTCGAGGGTTTCGCGTTCATGGCTGGCATAACCCTTGACGGTATTGACCAGGTTCGGGATCAGGTCGGCGCGGCGTTGATACTGGTTGACCACTTCGCTCCAGGCCGCCTTGACGCCCTCGTCCTTGGTCTGGAATTCATTGTAGCTGCAGCCGCTCAGAAGGGAAGCGAACACGAGCATTGCCACCCAGTTGCGCAGGCGGTCGATGCGGTTGCCGTTCATTTTTATCTCCCGAAAATGATTGTCTGAATTTGATTGGGTGGAATGATGCGATGCTTTTGCCCGGTCGCAGTCTGGCGGTTATCCCGTGTCTGCCGGTTCAGCTGTCGCCGGAACGATAGCACGGCACGTTACAATGCGCCGAACTTCCAAGTCCGCATATGAGAGGAATCGCGCAGTGACCTTCATCGACCAGTTATCGTCCGCCTGGACCACCAACGATTCGCTGCTGTGCGTCGGTCTGGACCCGGATATCGCGCGCCTGCCGCCGCACCTGAAGGACCGCCCCGATGCGGTGTACCAGTTCTGCAAGGCGATCATCGACAGCACCGCCGACCTGGTCTGCGCCTTCAAGCCGCAGATCGCTTACTTTGCCGCGTTGCGCGCCGAAGACCAGCTCGAAGCGCTGTGCCGCCATGTGCGCGATAGCTACCCGCATGTTCCCCTGATCCTCGACGCCAAGCGTGGCGACATCGGCGCGACCGCCGAGCAATATGCGCGCGAAGCCTTCGAGCGCTACGACGCCAACGCCGTGACGGTCAATCCGTATATGGGTTTCGATTCGGTGGCGCCGTACCTGGAACGGGCGGAGCGCGGCACCATCGTGCTGTGCCGCACCTCCAACCCGGGCGGCTCTGACTTGCAGTTCCTCGACAGTGGCGGCACACCCTTGTACCTGCATGTGGCGCGGCTTGTTGCGGAACGCTGGAACACCAATGGCCAATGTGCGCTGGTCGTCGGCGCCACTTTTCCGCAGGAACTGGCGCGGGTACGCGCGGTGGCCGGCGACATGCCGCTGCTGGTGCCGGGCATCGGCGCACAGGGCGGCGATATCGAAGCCAGCGTCGGCGCCGGCATGACGACCGTCGGCGCGGGCATGATGATCAATTCGTCGCGCGCCATCCTGTACGCGCCTGCCGCCGCCGGTGAAGACTTTGCACAGGCAGCGCGCCGGGCTGCACGCGAGACGCGGGATGCGATCAATCGCTACCGGCCAGCGCGTACTGCCTGACCAGAGGATTCAGCGGACGCTTGCGCTGATCATTCAGCTGACAACTCAGCTGCCAATTCCGCTGAATTATCAGCCGCCGAAGAACGCTGTCATCTCAGCCAGCAGCGCATCCGGCGTCTGCTCCGGAATGAAGTGCCCGGCGTCAAATGCCACCCCGGTGACGCTGGCGCTGCATTTCGCCTGCCAGTCCGGGATCGGATCGAACATGCGTCCGACGATGCCGTTGCGGCCCCAGATCAGGTGTACCGGACAGGCAATCTTGCGATCGCCGTCGGCGGCGTCGTGTTCGAGGTCGATCGACGCGGCGGCGCGATAGTCTTCGCAGGCCGAATGAATTGCATCCGGCCGGCAGAAGCAGCGTTCGTATTCCGCCATCGCGGCCGGATCGATGAATGCGTGACCGCTGGAGCCCCAGCCGCCGAGGAAGGCCTTGAGCAGGAATGACGCGCTGTTGCCGACCAGGGTTTCCGGCAGCGGCTTCGGCTGGATCAGCATGAACCAGTGGAAGTAGGCGGTTGCGAAGGCCTGGTCGGTGCCGGCGTACATGGTGCTGGTGGGCGAGATGTCGAGCAGCATGAGCTTGCGCACTGCCTGCGGATGGTCCAGCGCCAGACGATGCGCGACGCGGCCCCCGCGATCGTGGCCGCAGACGTCATAGCGCGCATGACCGAGCGCCGCCATCACATCGGCCATGTCCTGTGCCATCACCCGCTTCGAATAATTTGCGTGATCGGCCGCACCTTCCGGCCGGGAAGAATCGCCGTAGCCGCGCAGGTCGGGCATCACCAGGGTGTGATGCAAGGCGAGCCGGTCGGCGATCTGGTGCCAGATCACGTGGGTCTGCGGATAGCCGTGCAACAGCAGCAGCGGCGGACCGTTGCCACCATGCCGCAGGTTGATCGTCACGGCATTGACGTCGAGGGTGCGTGCCGCGAATTGTTCGAGCATCACGCCTGCCCGAGAAAGCGCAACAGGCCGCGCAATGCATGCACCACGGTCTGGCTGCGCACGGCATGCCGGTCGCCGGCGAACACCAGCCGTTCGGTGTGCGTGTTGTGGCCCAGGGTCCAGCCGAAGCAGACGGTGCCGACCGGTTTGCCGGGCACCGCGCCGCCCGGTCCGGCGATGCCGGTGGTCGAGAGCGTCACATGCGCGTTGCTGTTCTTGAGCGCGCCCTCGGCCATGGCCGCGGCAATTTCTTCGCTGACCGTGCCATGTTGCGCGATCAGCGCGGCGGAGACGTCGAGCAATTCGGTCTTCGATGCATTCGAGTAGGTGATGAAGCCGCAGTCGAACCAGTTCGAGGAGCCGGCGATCTCGGTGATCGCGTGTGCGACGCCGCCGCCGGTGCAGGATTCGGCGACCGCCAGCAGCAGGCCCTTCGACTGGAGCAAGCGGCCGACTTCGGCGGCGAGTTCGGTAATGTCATCCATTTGAAAAAGTCTCCGTTGCAGGTGCGGCGATCGGATGCGCCGCCGTGCTTACTCTACCATCGTCGTGACGGCCATAACCGCCGCCGCCGGGCGTTTCGATGATGAACATGTCGCCGGCCGCCATCTCGACGCTGGCCACGAAGCCGAGCGCTTCCTGCGCGCCATTCACCCGTTGCACCGTATTGCGGCCGCAGGCGCCATCGCCGCCACCGTCCATGCCGAACGGGGCGATGCGCCGGTTGTTCGACAGGATCTGCGCCGTCATCGGTTCGAGAAAACGGATCGCGCGAACCGCGCCGTTGCCGCCGCGCCAGGCGCCGACGCCGCCGGAGCCGCGCCGGATCGCATGCTGCTCGACCCGCACCGGATAGCGCCATTCCAGGACTTCAGGGTCGGTCATGCGCGAGTTGGTCATGTGCGTCTGCACCGCATCGCAGCCGTTGAAACCATCGCCTGCACCGGAGCCGCCGGCGATGGTTTCGTAATACTGGTAGCGCGCATTGCCGAAGGTGAAATTGTTCATCGTGCCCGGCGCCGACGCCATGTTGCCGAGCGCGCCGTACAGGGCGTTGGTGATGCAGCTCGACGTCTCCACATTGCCGGACACGACTGCCGCCGGATAGCGCGGATTGAGCATCGAGCCTGGCGCAATGATGATGTTGAGTGGGGCGAGGCAACCGGCGTTGAGCGGAATCTCGTCCTCGAGCAGGGTGCGGAAAACATACAGCACGGCGGCAGTGCAGATCGCGCTCGGCGCATTGAAGTTGTCCGGCAGTTGCGCCGACGTACCGGTGAAGTCGATGTCGGCGCTGCGGTTCGCATGGTCGACGCGGATTGCGACGCGGATCAACGCGCCGTTGTCCATCCGGTAATCGTAGCTCCCGTCACGCAACGCGCCGATCACGCGCCGCACCGCTTCTTCGGCGTTGTCCTGTACGTGCTGCATGTAGCGCGCCACCAGCGGCAGGCCGTAGTGCGCCACCATCTTCAGCAGTTCATCGACGCCTTTCTGGTTGGCGGCAACCTGGGCCTGCAGGTCGCCCAGATTCTGCGCGATGTTGCGCGCCGGGTAGCGGCCGGAGGCGAGCAGCGCCACGGTTTCTGCTTCCAGAAACCGGCCGCCGCGCACCAGCTGGAAATTCGTGATCAGCACGCCTTCTTCCTCGACCACGGTGCTGCCGGCCGGCATCGAGCCAGGCGTAATGCCGCCGATGTCGGCATGGTGGCCACGCGAGCCAAGATAAAACAAAATTGATTCGCCGGCGGCATCGAACACCGGCGTGATGACAGTGATATCGGGCAGGTGCGTGCCGCCGTTGTACGGGTCATTCAACATGAAAACGTCGCCCGGCTGCATGCGGCCGGCGTTCTGGCGGATGACGACGCGGATGCTGTCGCCCATCGAGCCCAGGTGCACCGGGATGTGCGGCGCGTTGGCGATCAGGTTGCCGCCAGCGTCGAACAGCGCGCAGGAGAAATCGAGCCGCTCCTTGATGTTGACCGACATCGCCGTGTTCTGCAGGCGCAGGCCCATCTGCTCGGCGATGCTCATGAAGAGGTTGTTGAACACTTCCAGCAGCACCGGATCGGCGGTCGTACCCGCTGCGTGCGCCCGTACCGGCGGCTTGATTCGCTGCATGACGAGGTGAGTGCCGGCGGTGAGCGTGGCCTGCCAGCCGGGCTCGACGATGTTGGTACCGTGTTGCTCCACCAGGATTGCCGGTCCGTCGATCCGGTCGCCGGGGCGCAGGTCGAGGCGTTCGTAGAGCGGCGTGTCATGCCACGCATCGCCGGAAAACAGGCGGCTGCGCGCGATCGGCGCGAGCGGTCCGTTGCGTGGCGCCAGCGTGATCGCGGTATCGATCGCTTCGTCGGTCGCACCGATCGCTTCGGCCGACACCGATTCGATCACAAGGCGCTTGGCGGGCATCAGGAATGCATAGCGCTTGCGGTAAGCAGCATCGAAGTGGGCCTGCATTTCGGGAATGCCGGCCAGCGTCACCACGATGGTCGCATCCGATCCTTCGTAGCGCAGGTGTGCACGCTGCACCGTCTCGATCCGGGCAACGGGCAGGCCCTGGGCCAGCAGTTCGGTACGCGCTGCCTGCGCCAGCGTGGCGCAGGCGTCGGCAGCGATCAGGAGGCTCGCCGCGTCCAGCGCCAGCTCGACGGTTTTTTCCCGCATGGCGCGTTGTTCGGCCAGACCCATGCCGTAGGCTGAAAGCACGCCGGCGAAGGCATGCGCGAAAATCCGCGTCATGCCGAGCGCATCGGCGACCCGGCAGGCATGCTGGCCGCCGGCGCCGCCGAAGGTACACAGGGTGTAGTCGGTGACGTCGTGCCCGCGCTGCACCGAGATGAACTTGATCGCATTCGCCATCCGTCCGACTGCGATGTCGATGAAGCCTTCGGCGACCTGCTCCGGTGTTGCCGCAACGCCGGTCGCGGCGTGGATATCGCTGGCGAGCAAGGCGAATTTTTCGGCGACGATGGCGGTGTCTAGTGGCCCATGCGCCGTCGGGCCGAACACTGCCGGGAAATACGCGGGCTGTATTTTTCCAAGCAGGACATTGCAGTCGGTAACCGTCAATGGGCCACCGCGCCGGTAGCAGGCCGGTCCCGGATTGGCGCCGGCGCTGTCCGGTCCGACCCGGTAGCGCGTGCCGTCGAAGTGCAGGATCGAGCCGCCGCCGGCCGCCACAGTGTGAATCCGCATCATCGGCGCGCGAATCCGTACGCCCGCCACTTGCGTGTCGAATTCACGTTCGAACTCACCGGCGTAATGCGAGACATCGGTCGAGGTGCCGCCCATGTCGAAGCCGATCACCTGCGCAAAACCTGCTGCCTGGGCCGTGCGCGCCATGCCGACGATGCCGCCGGCGGGACCGGACAGGATCGAGTCCTTGCCCTGGAACCGGTGCGCATCGGTCAGGCCGCCATTGCTTTGCATGAAGAGCAGGCGCACGCCAGCCATCTCGGCGGCGACCCGGTCGACGTAGCGGCGCAGGATCGGCGACAGGTAGGCATCGACCACCGTGGTGTCGCCGCGCGCCACCAGTTTCATCAGCGGGCTGACCTGGTGGGAAACCGATACTTGCGTGAAGCCGACCGCGGTCGCCAGCGCGGCAATTGCCGCTTCATGCTGCGGGTACCGATAGGCGTGCAGCAAGGCGATCGCCAGCGTGCGGAAACCGGCATCGAAGCGTGCCTGCAGTTGCGCGCGGACGGCGGCCGTGTCGAGCGCGGTGATGACCTCGCCATGCGCGCCGATCCGCTCGTCGACCTCGATTACCTGGCTGTACAGCAGCTCGGGAAGGACGATATGCCGGTCGAACAGGCGCGGCCGGTTCTGGTAGCCGATCCGCAGCGCATCGCCGAATCCCTTCGTGATGAACAGCACGGTCGGCTCGCCCTTGCGTTCGAGCAGTGCATTGGTGGCGATCGTGGTGCCCATCTTGACCGCCTCGACCTGCGCTGCGGGAATCGGTGCATCGGATTGCAGGCCGAGCAGGTGGCGGATGCCGTGCAGCGCCGCATCCGGATAGTGTTCCGGGTTTTCCGACAGCAGCTTGTGGGTCAGCAGCGCGCCATCCGGGCGGCGCGCCACGATGTCGGTGAAAGTGCCGCCGCGGTCGATCCAGAATTGCCAACGCGGCAGGGCGGACCGACTGCCATCGGGCCCACGCCCGTCGGATCCGGTGTGATCGGTCAAGCCGGTATCGGCCACGCCCGCATTCGAGCCATCGGCGCCGGCGACACCGGCGCGATCGCCGCCTGCGCGTTGGCGCGTCACAGCACGCGCCAGAACGCGAACAGCAGCAGCGTTAGGAAGGCGGCCACGATGTCATCCCACATGACGCCGAAACCGCCCTTGAAAGTGCGGTCGAAGTAGCCGATCGGCGGTGGCTTGACCATGTCGAAAAAGCGGAACCAGACGAACGCCCAGAATTGCGTGGCACCGCTTGCCGGCGTCAGCACCAACAGCACCAGCCAGAAGGCGATGATTTCATCCCACACCATGCTGCCGTGGTCGGCGATGCCGAGATCGCGCCCGGTTTTCGCGCAGGCCCAGATGCCGATCAGGAAGCCGGCGACGATGATGATGCCCCAGTTCAGCGGCGTGAAAATTCCTGGAAAGCGCGCCGTCAGCAGCACATAGGACAACCAGGCATAGAGGGTGCCGGAGGTGCCCGGCATCCACGGCGACAGACCGCTGCCGAAGCCCTGCGCGAGGATATGCGCCGGATGGGACAGCATGAAGCGTGCATTCGGTTTGCGTACCAGCGCGGTCTGTCCGGGTTCGAGAGTGATCATGTGGAAAGGAAGTGGTCGAAGGAAACCGGCGCGATCGCCAGCGGGTTGCCATCACGGTCCTGCAAGCGCAAGCCGCTGGCGGCATCGATGCTGCCCACGCGCGTGACGTCGGCGCCGGCGGCGAGGCCCGCGGCGATGACTGCAGCGCGCAGATCCGATGGGGCGGTAAAGCAGAGTTCGTAATCGTCGCCGCCTGCCAGCGTCCAGGCATGCCGGCGCGCGTTTGGCTGCGCGGTCAGCGCCGGCCCGCAAGGCAAGGCATCGACATCGATCGTTGCGCCGCAGCCCGACCGTTCCAGCACATGCTGCAGGTCGCCGGCAAAACCGTCCGACAGATCGATCGCCGCGTGGGCGATGCCGCGCAGGGCGATGCCGAGGGCAACCTGCGGTGTCGGCCGATCCAGGCGCCGGGTGGCCAGCGCAAGAAGACCGGCGTCGATTTCGCCAGCCGGTATTTCGCCAAGACTGACCGCCAGCGCCAGCCGCGCGTCGCCGAGTGCGCCCGATACCCAGACGTCGTCACCCGCAACGGCGGCGTCGCGCCGCAAGCCTGCGCCCGCCGGTAATTCGCCGAACACGGTGATGCAGATGTTGCGTGGCCCTCTGGTCGTGTCGCCGCCGATCAGGCTGCAGCCATGCAGGTCGGCCAGTGCCAGCAAGCCTTTCGAGAATCCGGCGAGCCAGTCGGGATCGGCGGCGGGCAGAGACAGGGCCAGCGTGAACCCGATGGGCGAGGCGCCCATCGCCGCCAGGTCAGAGAGATTGACCGCCAGCGATTTGTGGCCGAGCGCTTCGGCATCCGCACCGGCCAGGAAATGCCGGCCCTCGACCAGCATGTCGGTCGAGATCGCGAGTCGGGTGCCGGGTTTCGGTTGCAGCAGGGCGCAGTCGTCGCCGATCCCGAGCGCAATCCGGTCGTCGGCGGCAGGCGCCCGCGTGAAGTAGTGGTGGATCAGGTCGAATTCGGACAGCATGCGGCGATTGTACCGAATCGCCTCTGCCGCCTGCTGCGGACTTTGTACCGACTGCCTCGTGACGGCAGTCGGCGCAACATCAGGTTCAGGCGGCGCTGGCCTCTTGCGCGGGCGCCGGACTGCCCATCGCGGCGAGCAGGCTCGCGCGGATCGCGGCATCCTGCGGTGCAACGCAGAACCCGGCCATCACCCCTTGCGCATCATAGAAGCGGCAGATCGTGCGCTCGCCGATTTCTTCCGACTGCCAGGCGCCGCCAGCCACCGCATGCAGCGGCGGCGGCACCAGCGCGATCGGATAGCTCGGCGTCTTCACGATCACCGGCGCATCCTTCAGCTCGATCGCCGTCGGTGTGCCGGTCAGGGTGCGGGCAAGAGCGCGGCCCGCCGTCATGATCGGTGCAATGTAAGGCAGGATGCGGGTGCCGCCATTGCCATCGACGGTGTATTCGGCGCAATCGCCGACCGCATAGACATCCGGTGCACTGGTCTGGCCGTTGGCGTCGATCAGGATGCCGCGTCCGGTCGCCAGACCCGCCGCCTGCGCCAGCCGCAAGTCCGGACGCAGGCCTACTGCCGACAGCACGATGTCGGTTTCAAAACTGCTGCCGTCGGCCAGCGAGACTTGCAAACTGTCGCCACTGCGGTCGATGCGGCTGGCAGTCGTCGACAACTTGAGCACGATGCCGCGCGAGGTCAGCGCCGCGTGCAACCCGCGTGAAAGCGCCGGTGCAGCGAGCGCCGCCAGCGGTAGCGGACTCGGATCGATCAGCGTGACGGCATGGCCGGCGCCGGACAGGTCGTCGGCGAATTCGCAGCCGATCAGGCCGGCGCCAAGGATCGTTACCCGCGCCGATGCGCCATGTTTCGGCAGCGCGACCAGGTCACGGAAGCGGGCATAGTCGGCAACGTGATTGACCGACATCACCTGGTCGGCGCCGTCGCCTTCTATGGTCAGGCGGATCGGCTGGGCGCCGACTGCCAGCACCAGCTTGGCGTAATCAAGCGCGACTTCGCCGATGGTAATCGTCTTTTTTGTCGTGTCGATGGCGTCGACCGGCGTGGTGGAGCGGATCTCGGCATTGAGCTGGGCCGCCATCTGCTCGGCGCTTTGCGTCACCAGTTGCGCTGCCTGCTTGTTCTGCGCGAACGCGTTCGACAGCATCGGTTTCGAATAGAAGCCGCCGGAATCCGAAGTCAGGAGCACCAGCGGGGTCTCCTTGTCGAGCTTGCGCAACTCCCGCGCGACGGTAAAGCCGGCCATGCCGGCGCCGATGATGACGATTGGTTTCATGCGTAAGCTTTCCTGAATGAAGAAGGGCGGAGCGCGCGGTTCGACCGCCGGCCCCGCCCGTGAGGTACAGATTGCACTTTGCTGCTTTAGCCTGAGGGAAAACTCGGGCCTTAAATCTGAACC
Source organism: Herminiimonas sp. (assembly GCA_014377845.1). Classification (GTDB taxonomy): domain Bacteria; phylum Pseudomonadota; class Gammaproteobacteria; order Burkholderiales; family Burkholderiaceae_D; genus JANXSS01. Next base: position 5,381 of record JACMOV010000123.1, on the reverse strand, counting down.
ATGTCGAAATCTGCCTTTGCGACGCCGCAATCCGGGCATTCCCAATCGGCTGGAATGTCGTCCCACCGGGTGCCGGCGGCGATGCCTTCTTCCGGCATGCCGAACGCCTCGTCGTATACAAAACCGCAAACGATACACTGATATTTGTTCATGCTGATCCCTGTTGATTGATTGAATTCTGGTGTTGCGATGGACTCTGTGCGTCGTACCGGCGGTCCGGAAGCTTACGCCTGCTTCTGCACTTTCTCCAGAACCGCACGGTAATGGTTGGCATGACGTTCTTCGACCTTGGCCAGGGCGGCAAATCGTTTTGCGGCCATTTCCAGGGTGCGCCTGAAGTTGGCGGCGTGGACTTTCGATTCCTCGATCTGTTCGTCGAACTCGGCGACTGCCGCTGCATTGCCTTCCTCGACTGCGAGGTGACGGAACTTTGGATACATCTCGGTGTATTCGTAGGTTTCACCTTCGATTGCCAGCTCCAGCGATTTCTGCGGCGTCAGCTGCTCTTTCGGATAGAGCAGGTCGATGTGGCCGAAGGCATGCAGGATTTCCTGCTCGGCGGTGTCTTCGAAGATCTTCGCGACGTCGTCGGCGCCGGCGGCCCGCGCCAGTTTGGCAAAGTAGCGGTACTTCACGTGCGCCATGGATTCGCCTGCGAAGGCGGCCTCCAGGTTTTCGATGGTGACTGATTTAACGCCGGAATTCTGATTTGCCATGATGTGCTCCTGAAAGGTCGTGGGGCCGAATGCGGTGGCGACTCGGTATGGGAGGGATCATATCGGCGCCGCCATCATTGGTAAAGTTAATTAAAATTATAATGTCGATAGTATTTAATAAAAGTACCGATCCTGCTTGCGCGAAAGCTGGTGGTGTATTGGCAACTGTTTTTACAGGGTTTGCGGCAAGTCCATAACCGGGCCTGTCAATATAAATACATGGATGAGCCTTCAGGGGCCTCTGATAAAATCGACGCCTTTCCGCATGTAATCACTTACAGGACGACCGCAGCGATGGACTCGATGATTGACCAAAAAGAAGAATTGCGCCTGCAATTGCGCCAGGCAGCACTTGAGTATCATGAATTCCCGACGCCCGGCAAGATCAGCGTCACGCCGACCAAGCAGCTGACCAATCAGCGCGACCTGGCGCTGGCCTATACGCCCGGCGTCGCCGCCGCCTGCGAAGAAATCGCCGCCGATCCATCCACCTCCTACCGTTACACCGCGCGCGGCAACCTGGTGGCCGTGATTACCAACGGCACCGCTGTGCTCGGCCTGGGCAACATCGGCCCGCTGGCATCGAAGCCAGTGATGGAAGGCAAGGGCGTCCTGTTCAAGAAATTCGCCGGCATCGACGTCTTCGACATCGAGATCAGCGAAAACGACCCCGACAAGCTGTGCGACATCATCGCCTCGCTGGAGCCGACCTTCGGCGGCATCAACCTGGAAGACATCAAGGCGCCGGAATGCTTCTACATCGAGCGCAAGCTGCGCGACCGCATGAAGATTCCGGTTTTTCACGACGACCAGCACGGCACGGCGATCATCGTCGGCGCAGCGATCCTGAATGCGCTGAAGGTGGTCGGCAAGGACATCAAGGAAGTCAAGCTGGTGGTGTCGGGCGCGGGCGCCGCGGCGCTGGCGTGTCTCGACCTGATCGTCGACATGGGATTTCCGATTGAAAACATCTACGTCACCGACCTTGCAGGCGTCGTCTATGTCGGGCGGGTCGAGCTGATGGATGCGGACAAGGATCGGTTTGCCAAGGTCACCGAAGCCCGTACGCTGGCCGAGGTGATTCCGGACGCCGATATCTTCCTGGGCCTGTCGGCCGGCGGCGTGCTCAAGCCGCCGATGGTCAAGGCGATGGCGGCGCGTCCGATCATCCTGGCGCTGGCAAATCCGACGCCGGAAATCCTGCCCGAAGAAGTGTTCGCGGTCCGTACCGATGCCGTGATGTGCACCGGGCGCTCGGATTTTCCGAACCAGGTCAACAACGTGCTGTGCTTTCCTTATATTTTCCGCGGTGCGCTCGACTGCGGCGCGACCACCATCACGCGTGAAATGGAAATCGCCACCGTCAAGGCAATCGCCGAGCTGGCGCAAGCCGAGCAGTCCGACATCGTGGCCTCGACTTATGGCATTACCAACCTTAGCTTCGGCCCGGAATACCTGATCCCGAAGCCATTCGATCCGCGCCTGATGATCAAGATCGCGCCGGCGGTGGCCAAGGCCGCGCAGGAGTCCGGTGTCGCATCGCGTCCGATCGCCGACATGGATGCCTACGTCGACCGGCTGCAGCAGTTCGTGTATCACAGCGGCACCTTCATGAAGCCGATCTTCCAGGTCGCCAAGAAGGCACCGGCCGCACGCAAGCGCATCGTCTTTGCCGAAGGCGAAGAAGAGCGCGTGCTGCGCGCCGTGCAGGTGGTGGTCGATGAACACCTGGCCAAGCCGATCCTGGTCGGCCGTCCCGCAGTGCTGCAGCAGCGCATCGCGAAGTTCGGCCTGCGCCTCCGACCGGACGTCGATTTCGAAGTCATCAATCCCGAGTTCGACGAGCGCTATCGCGACTACTGGCAGACATATCTGGCGATGACGCTCCGTGCCGGCGGCACCGAACAGTATGCAAAGCTGGAGATGCGCCGCCGCCACACGCTGATCGGCTCGATGATGATCCACAAGGGTGACGCGGACGGCATGATCTGCGGCACATACGGCACGACCGACATCCACCTGCGCTACATCGATCAAGTGCTCGGCAAGCGCACTGGCGTCAATGTCTATGCGGCGATGAACGGTCTGATCCTGCCGGACCGGCAGATCGTGCTGGTCGACACCCACGTCAATGAAAATCCGACTGCCGACCAGATCGCCGAAATCACGATCCTGGCGGCGGAAGAGATGAAGCGATTTGGCCTGCTGCCGCGCGCGGCGCTGCTGTCGCATTCGAACTTCGGTTCCAGCAACAGCGAATCGGCCCGCAAGATGCGCGCCGCGCTGGCGCTGATCCGTGAACGTGCGCCAGACCTGGAAGTCGATGGCGAGATGCACGGCGACACGGCGCTGAACGCCAAGTTGCTCAAGAGCGTGATGCCGGATTCACCGTTGAAGCGTGATGCGAACCTGCTGGTGCTGCCGAACATCGACGCCGCCAACATCGCCTACAACCTGCTGAAAACCACCGCCGGCAATGGCGTGGCGATCGGCCCGATCCTGCTCGGTTGCGCCAAGCCGGTGCACATCCTGACGCCATCGGCGACGGTGCGCCGGATCGTCAACATGACGGCATTGTGCGTGGTCGATATCGTCTCGGATCGTTAAGCCGGTAATATCCACGGCGCTTCACGCAGCGGCATTGGTACCGCCATGCCTGGCGGAAGCGATGGTCCTGAACGGTATTCGGCAGACGCAAGACCGCACCGCGCAGCAGCCTGTCGAATACAACCTAGCCGCGGATCGGTACGCGGCCGGTCTGGACGTGCGGCGCAGCGCTGTCGCAATGCCCTTTGTGATCGTCGAAGAACATGTGCGGCTTGAATGCCGCCAATACCGCCGACTTCGCCACGCCGCCCATGAAGAACGTTTCGTCGATCGTGACATCCCAGGCGCGCAGGGTGCGGATCACACGCTCATGCGCCGGCGACGAGCGGGCCGTGACCAGCGCGGTACGGATCGGCGCCGCGCGTCCGTCTGCCGCCTTGAAATTCTGCTGCATGAACGAGAGCGCCTTGAGCAGCCGGGCGAACGGTCCTTCCGGCAGCGGCTTCAGGGCGTTTTCGCGTTCGTGATTTTCGAATGCCTCGATGCCCTGCGTCTGGAAGATGCGCTCCGATTCGTCGGAAAAAATCACCGCATCGCCGTCGAAGGCGATCCGGATCTGGCCGAGCTCTTCCAGTGCGTTTTCTGGTTTCTGGTACAGCAGGGCTGAGGCCACGCCTGAATCGACCGCCGCCTGCACATCATCCTCATGCAGCGACAGGAACAGGCTGACGTTGAACGCCTGCAGGTACGGCGCGAGCGATGCCCCACCGGATAACGCTGCGCGCGTGATGTCCAGATCGTAATGCCGGATCGAATTAAAAATGCGCATCGAGGTCTCCGACGAGTTGCGCGACATGATCACGACTTCGACGAAACGCTGCTCGCTCAGCGCATTGAGCTTGAGTAACGCGCGAACCAGCGCGAATCCGGCGCCTAGCCGCAGGATGTCGTTTTCATTCTCGATCTGATGGCGCCGATACGCGTCCAGGCCCTCTGTGCGAAAGATCGCTTCTTCCGCTTCCAGGTCGAACAGGGCGCGTGATGAGATGCCGACCACAAGCAGGTCGTTTAGTGAAATGGGCATGGCAGATGCGTCCTTCTGTTCACTGGATCATGCTGCGGCGTTACCGAAAGGCAGGCGCAAATAAAAAAAGCACTGACCTTATCAGTGCTTCCATTATAAAACTCTGGTGCCCGGGGCCGGACTCGAACCGGCACGCCTCGCGGCGGGGGATTTTGAGTCCCCTACGTCTACCATTTCATCACCCGGGCAACGCGGCGCTGATTATCGCCGATTTGCGCCATTCGGGCAACCGCGGCGGCAGGCAGGAGGCCGTCAAGCGTCCGCTGATCATCACATTCGCAATCACCATCGCGAGACCAGGAATGCGATCCACGAGGTCAACCAGGTGTTCGCCAACCACTTCAAGAATTTCATGTTCGTCAATGCGCGCACCGTGGACTCGCATGCCTACGGCGGTGGTGGCGCAGTCGAACAGATGCGTGAGGAAGCAAACGCAACACTGAAGTTCTTCGTTGATTTTTGCCACAGCCACAACATGGCATCCTCGGCTTATCTCGGGTTCGGCACCGACGTCGTAGACAGGGTCACGCGGCTGTGCGAAGACATCAGCAAGGAATTTCCGAACGCGATTTTCTTCACCAGAAAACTGATTTTCGAGCAGGACAACTGGTTCATCCGGTTGTTGCATAATCAGGCTGCGATGGCGATCCAGCGCCGCCCGATCCGATAACCAGGGACACGTCAATGATTCGATGGCTGCGTAATTTTTTCAGGTCTCCCTCGCGGGCGATGCGCTCCGATGTCGAGCCTGCCGGCGTGGATTTGACATCGACTCCCGGTGCGCAGCCGGACGCGGTATCGCCGGCCGTATCCAACGCTGCATCAGGCCCCGACGTAAACATTGAAACCACGACCTGCATCGCCGACCCTGCAGCAGTGATGGCACCGACCGTGGCCGTGGCGCCTGCTACTGCCGCAGGCATCTCATGGCTGGTGCGAGAAGACATCAACGCAAATTTTTCAGCGTGGCTGTTTGCGCGCAGCGATTACGCCGATCTGCAGACGACGCGCGCCGAGCAGGCGATTCTGACAAG
>JACMOV010000122.1 GCA_014377845.1 Herminiimonas sp. | reverse complement strand
GCGCCAGCGACGCTGCTTCTTTCGCGCTCCTATCGCATCATCCACGGTGGGCAGGAACTCGGGACGATTTGCGAAACCTTTTCGCCAACCGTCCTGCGCTGATGCGCGGCCACCCGCCATACGATTTTTACCCCCGTCAGTGCGGAAAAAAGCCTATCGCGGCAGGCCGTGTTCCGCATTCTGGCCCTGCAGGACGCGCATTCTGCTCAAGCGGAACCGCTCTTGCGTGAAGGCGTGTTTCAGGCATTCACAGGCGAATTTCTCTGCTTCCAATGCAGCAGGCACGACCGCGCCCATGCCGAAGAACTCATGCGTGACGCCGGGGTAGTCGCGCTGTGTCACCGCGACACCCGCCGCCAGGAGGCGCGCGGCGTATGCCTTGCCCTCTGAGCGTAGCGGATCGATCTCGGCGGTGATGATCGTGGCATCCGGCAGGTCGGCCAGCGAGCCTGCCTTCATCGGCAGGGCATACGGGTTGAGCATGTCGCGTTCGTCCAGGTAGTGACGGAAGAACCAGTGCATCATCGCCCGGTTGAGCGGTTTTGCGTTCGCATTGATGCGATATGACTGCCGGCTCATGTCGTTGTCCACCAGCGGATAGATCAGCAACTGGTGCAGCGGTAATTCCTCGTTGCGATCGCGCGCCATCATCGACACGACCGTCGCCAGGTTGCCGCCAGCGCTCTCGCCGCCGACCGCGATCTGGGTCGGGTCACCGTTGAATTCTTGCGCATGTTGACGCACCCACTGGTAGGCCGTCCACGCATCGTTCGGCGCATGCGGGAACTTGTGCTCCGGCGCACGGTGGTAGTCGACCGCCACCACGATCGCTTCCGCTCCCTCGGCCAGCGCGCGTGGCGAGGCATCGTAATCGGCGGTCTCGGCGACCACGAAGCCGCCGCCATGAAAGTACAGCAGAATCGGGAACGGGCCGCTGCCCTGCGGCGTGTACACATGGATCGGGATCGGGCCGGCGGCGCCCTCGATGTCGCGAGTCGCCACGCTGACGCTGGCAGCCGAAGACGGCGCGGGTATGCCTTCCTGTGCCATCAGTGCCTTGACGGCGTCGCCGGGCAGCGGTTGCAGACGCGCCTCGGCGGGAGACAGGGTGTCAATCGGCAGGGGCTGGAGCTGTTTCAGTGCGTCGAGCACCTTCTGCATCGCGGGGTCGGGCGTCGGGCCCGTGGCTGATTTTCCTTTTGCCCAGCGGGCGGCCAGCATCAGGACGGTGACGGCGAGCAGTGTTTTTTTCATGGTCATGGCGAAATTCCTTTGTGGCGACGATTGCATCGGGTCGGAACCAGACCATACCCCGTGTGAAAGTGCCCGGCTATCGGACAAGCACCCGGCAGACTGTAAGACGAGTGCACGTGATTGCTGCAGAGGATCTAGCCATCTCCGCTGATCAACGCCGCCTTCCGGGTGTCTGACACCAGTTTCGCCGCCATTCCGATACCGTGCCTGCCGCTCGATGGTGATACTGCACCGCTCGGTCGATGGGTCTTCGCGTATCGGAGGCTGCACCGGACAACCTATTGCCACTTGATAGCGGAACGCTCCCACCCATGATGAAAAGCCAAGCAACATTGCACGGCCAGACGCGCCGCACGCATGCGTCGCGTATCACAGCCAGTATCACAGCCAGTGTCACAGCCAGTGTCACAGCCAGTAACGCAGCCAGTAACACCGCCACTGCCACTGAATCTGCACGCAGCCTGTATTTCGCCCTGTCACAGCGACAGGTCATGCCGGCAGACGACGATGCCGCCTGCCGGTTCCTCGCTGCCTGCCTCGGCACCGCCGCGGCGTTGCCATCGGATCTGCCCGCCTGTGCGGATGACCTGGAAAACTGGATCGTCGGCAACACCGAAACGGTCGGCGAACGCTATCGCCACTACCTGGCTGCGCGCAAAGCCGGCGGTGCCCGCCGCTATTTCGGCAGCAAGTCCCATGCGTTGTATTTCCTGAAGTCGGTTGCGCCCACCAAGCTGGTCGATGGTGCGTGGCTGTACGGACTGCTTTCCCAATGGGACGATGGCCGGTTTGCGCACCTGATCCGGATCTATCTCGAAGAGTTGGGTTGCGGCGCGCCGGACAAGAATCACGTTGTCCTCTACCAGAAATTGCTTGCCGCCCACGGCAATCCGAAATGGGACCGGCTGCCCGACGCCTGTTTCGTGCAGGGTGCAATCCAGCTCGCGCTGGCGCGTCATGCGGACCGCTTCCTGCCGGAGCTGATCGGCTTCAACCTGGGCTACGAACAGCTGCCGTTGCACCTGCTGATTACGGCGCACGAACTCAATGAACTCGGGATCGACCCGTATTACTTCACGCTGCACGTGACGGTCGACAATGCCGATACCGGTCATGCCCGGACGGCGCTCGATGGCCTGCGCCACGCGTGGCCCGCCATCGGCGACGGCGCGCAGTTTTACCAGCGGGTCGTGAACGGCTACCAGCTGAACCTGCTCGGCGCGGGAACCAACGACATCATCGACGGCTTCGATCTGCAGCAGGAACTGATCGCGATCCTGGCCGAGAAAAGCGTCATCGGCAAGCAGATGCATTCGGATACCTGCCGCATTGGCGGACGCTCGGTCAATCAGTGGCTCGCCGACCCGGTGCAAATACCGGCCTTTCTCGACGCGATGCAAGAGGCGGGCTGGATCAAACGCAACCAGGCGCCGGGGAACAGTCGCTTCTGGAAGCTGATCGAGGGTGAGCGCGCCGACATGTTCGGCGTCTTCAATGCCTATGAACAGCAGGTGCTGTTCGACTGGATCGCCGGTGACGGGTCAGCCGATCATGCGACGACCAACCGCTCATCGGTGATTCCGATGCAAAGGCAATCGACCTTCAAGGCGCAACAGAAATTGCGTGAGGCGCGCGCCGGCACTGATCGTACCCACGACACCGTACAGGCATTGCAAGGTGATGCCGAAGCCATGCCTTGCGGCGCGTCTTGGCGCGCGGACAGGCTATGCGAGCAGGGCGCTTTCAACGATTTCGACCAGGAGCTACGCGACCTGACGCAGTCCTTGAACCGCACCACCAGCCGAGACGAAGCCATGCAATTGCTGGCCGGCCTGATGTCACCGACGTTGCATCACACACCCGCCGGATTGAAGGCAACCCGCCTGTTCGTCAGGATGCTGGGGTAAGCGAATCTGGAGCGCGCGGCGCAGGGCGAGCACCAGTCCTTGCGTGACTCTTGGTATAAATGAATCACGATGTCGAATGCCCAAAAACGGCTTTGTTGGATTTTTGCCGCAGCGACATGGAGGTTGTGAGAAAGAACATTTTTCAAAAGCAGAAATATGTTTTAGACCTTAAAAATCAGTTACTTAAACAACATTTAACACCGTTTCGGAGATCCAGAAAAATTAAATAATTCTTAGAAGATGCTAATGTTTCCTTTATGAAGCTTGCCTTGTAGATACTTTAAGTTACCATTCAAATCGTAACCAAAAGTTGATATTGGATTTGAAAAGCGGTTGTCGGAAGTTCCGTTTCTAAAATCGTTCAAAGGCAAGCAGATGCGCATTGCAGTTTGTTTCTTCATCCTTGACGTTCGTCGGTCGGCCATCGCCGCCTGCGCGATGCTGATGCTTGCCGCTCCGGTCACGCAGGCACAGATGCAGATTCCGAATCCGCTGATCCGGCCGCGCAGTGTCATGAACCAGCCCGACGCCGAAGGCGCACGCGTGGAGCGGCCCAGCCGGGCGGCAGCACCGGCGATGCCGGCGGCACCGATCACCTCCGGGCCTGCGGCAGCCGTCGAGGACCCTTATACGCGCAGCGTGGCCGAACTCAAGGAGCGCTTCGCCGGTTTCTATGTCTCTGCAATCGTCGGCAGGCAGGCGATGCTGCGGCGCTCGGCGGCGATTCGTGCCAGCGCCTTGTCCCAGCCAGCGCAACCGAGCGGCACCAGCATGGCGCCGCTGCCGCTCGGCAGCGTCCCCGCTTCGGCGGCATCACGCAACGATGCATTCATGCTTGCCGATGGCGAGCTGGTCGCCTCCGTCGGCACCACCGGTGCAGTCCTCGCGCGCGTCACCAGCAGCGAAGTGACGATCTATCACGTGCAGGAGGTGATGGCGCTGCCCGGCGGCAAACTCGGGGGTATCCGCACAGTCGTCTTTATCGGCGCCGTCGAAAGCGGTGGTGGCAATGGCGTGCCAGCCATCGTGCTCGAACGCCCGGACCCGGCTTACAAGCGCATGATCACCGTCGAAACACGATCACGCAGTGCCTCCAGCGGGCAGCAAGAACCCGCTGGCAACAACACCGGCGGCGGTGGTAGCAGCAACGCCACCGCGCCGACCGCGGGGATGTCGCAATGAACGCGCCGCTCGCGGCCGGCAACGCGCTGGCGCCGGACAAAAGCCTGCAGACCCTGATCGGCGGCTTCCTGGTGGGCACCGGCGTCATTACGCAGCAGCAGCTCGACGTCTGCCTGCGCCAGCAGAAGGCAGTACGCGAAGGCGGCAGGGCAGTGCTGCTGGCCGAAATCATCGTGCGCAACCGCTTCGCCACCCAGGAACAGATCGGTCTCGCGGTCAAGCGGCTCGACGGCGAGGCCGAGGCGACCATGTTTCGCCGGTTGCTGCCTTACGCGCTGTGCCAGACGCATCGCCTGTTCCCGTTACATGTCGAGAGCGGCGTGTTGTACGTCAAGACCGCCCGCGCCATCGGCAATGCCGTCCGCAAGTCGCTGGTCGATGCCTGCGAAGTCAAGGTCACCTCGGTCCGCGTCATACCTACCGATGTCGGCGACCTTACCCGCTCTTTGGCCAGCATCTACAACCAGGAATATTCGTTCGACGCGCTCATGGCGCGGCTGCGGACGGAAGAAATCAACGGGCTGTTGCTCAAGCAGGCGCTCAACGCCATCCTTGGCGAAGCCATCGCACTGCGGGCTTCCGACATCCATCTCGACAAGCTGCGCGATCCCGGCGCCTGGATCAGCTATCGCGTCGATGGCCAGATGAAGCCGACCCACCTGGTGCCGGAGCGGATCATGGCAGCGTTATTTTCCCGGCTGAAGAACGAATCGGGCATGGATGCCAGCGACACCCGCCGTGCCCAGGACGGGCGACTGTCACTGGCCGAATCCGGCAGCGGCGTCGAATTTCGCGTCGCCACCCAGCCGATCGCAGGCGGCGAAACAATCGCCATCCGCGTGCTCGACCCGGCCGCCATGATCGGCCTGGAGGCGCTGTTTCCCTACCAGCTGCAAATGACCGAATTGTTTCGCCAGATCGCCGACGTGCGTGGCAAAACCGGTGGCCTGATCCTGATTTCCGGGCCGACCGGGTCCGGCAAGACCACCACCCTGTATGCACTGGCGCAGAACTTCAGCCGCGATCGTATCAATGTCATCACGGTCGAGGAGCCGGTCGAATACGTGCTGCCGTTCGCGCGCCAGATCCAGCTCAACCAGCTGCTCCATGAAAAATCGACCGACCTCGAGCGCTCGGTACTGCGCCAGGACCCCGATGTACTGATCCTCGGCGAGATCCGCGACAACGACACCATGCGCGCGGCGCTCAAGTTCGCGGAATCCGGCCACCTCGTGCTGGCAACCGTCCACGCCAAGAACGTGGCCCAGACTTTCGAGCGCGTGCTGTCTTTCTGCGATCCGGCCACCAAGCAGGAAGCGCTCTATATCCTCGCCAACCAGCTTCGCGTCGTGGTCAACCAGGGCCTGATTCCAAAGCTGTGCAGCTGTGCCCGCGAGATCGATGACGAGTCGGCCACGCTGCTGGACGATGCGTTCGGAATCACATTCCACGGCCATGCACGTTTTTTGCGGCGTGCCGGCTGCGCTGCCTGCCGCCAGACCGGCTATCGCGGTCGGGTCGCGGTGCACGAGACGGTCGTGATCCCTTCAAACGACAGCCTGCGCGCGCAAATCACCGGCATGCTGTTCGAGTCGATTCACAATTTCGAGCGCACGTTCGCACTCGACGGGGTCACCCATATCAGCAAGTACCAGGTCATGGCGCAACTGCTGGAATGTCATGTCGTCGATGCCGATACGGTATCGCAGGCGGTCAGGGCGGGCTTCTGACATGGAAGGCCTGAAAAATTTCAGCGTCGTGTATCTGCTGCCGTATGCGGCGGATGCGGATGCCGTGCGGGACCGGTCCGCGGCACATTACTTCCGCCACAGCGGCATCGTGGTTGCAGCCAGCCCGGAGCAAGTCGTCTACGAACTGCGCCGTAGCGGCGGGATTCCGGTCGAAGTGCGCGCGATACGGCCGACGTCGAACTTTTTCAATCCCGTCTCGCGCGACTACAAGCAGCAGTTCATGCTGGCGATCTATTTCAATACCGAGGCCGGACTCTCTGCTGGCCGTGCACTCAAGCTGGTGATCGAAGCCGAGAACGGACCGCTGCGCCAGCGTCTGAATCTGGCCTATCTGATCCTCGACGGCGGCGGTAGCTTCCTGGAAGCGATGGACGCGCTCGATTTCTTCGACCAGACCACGCTGGCCATCATGGAAGCCGGCGAGCGCACCGGCACCCTGTCGAATGCGATCAATACCGCGGTCGAGCACTACCAGGCGCGCGCCACGACACTCAAGATCCTGTTCGGGACGGCGGTTTTCACGGCAGTCGAAATGACATTTTCGATCCTCTCGCTGATCGGCAATCGCGTCGCGGTGCTACCGGCGATCGAAAAGGAAATCTCCGAGAATGCCACGACCGAAAAAATCCAGTCGATCAAGCGCGGTATCGGCGTCGCCTATTTTGCCAACGACCTGATGCTGGTACTGTCACTCGCCCTGATCGTTTTTGCAGTCGTGTGCGCTTACGGTTACCTCAATGGCAGCCAGAAGTTGCGCCGGAAGATCGACGACATCATCCTGCGTATTCCTGCCATTCGCGACATCATCCTGCACGGCGCCGTCACCAACAGCACCAAGGTCGCGGTGTCACTGATTCGCGGCGGCGTCGACCTGATTGCCTCGATGGCGATCGCCGAAAAATCGTCTCGCGTTCCGCGCGTGGTGGATTACTGGCATGGCGCGGTCATGCGCATCCAGGATGGCGAGGACATCGCCCATGCCCTGGCGCAGAATCCCCTGGAAAATTCCGAACGCACGCTGATCCGGTCCCACACCGATCGCACGCAACTGGCGCGCGCCTTCGAGGTCATCGCCGAGCGGCGCGCCGCGTTGGCACAGCGTGCGGCCCGCAAGTTTCAAGTGTTCTCGTTCGTGGCCACCCTCGTATTCGCCCTGGCGGCGGTACTGATTGCGCTGCTGGTCGCCCTCATCCAGAGCGAGGGCACGATGTCCTCGCTCAATGCTCTCTGAAAAGCGGCCATGTCCCCACTCAGTCCAGCCAATTTCGACAGCGCCTATTCCAGCATGATCGCCGGCGCGATCCCGCTGCACAGCGGCGACGTCGACAAGACCGTCTTCATGGTGGCCCAGGATGTTCTCGGCACTGCCCGATTGCATTTGCTGGTCACCACCGATGCCGGCAGCGGGATGGCGTATTACTTCGCCGCGCCATCTGCTTCGTTTACGTCGATACCGACGTTTGCCACGCCCCTGGCGGTGGCATTGCCGACGCATCCGCAGCATCAGGGTGACGGTGTCTACTTCCTGCAGGACGTCAATCTCGCGGTGGCGGTGGAGAAGACCCGCGATCAGATACGGGTGATCGCCAACACCAACGAAGTGATGGCTGAGTGGCTCGCCGACCAGCGCGACCTGCCGCTCTACCGGGTGGAAGGCAATGACGCCTGGAGCATGGAGTCGATTCCCGGCGCATACCGGCGCCTGGCCGACGGCATCTCACTGCGTACGGCAAAGTATTCATCGTTGGTGGCCGGCGTCGCTTTGATGACGTACTTCGTGGCGTCGGTCGGCATGTCCGCGATGGCCGCCTCGGCCGATCGCTCCGACCAGAGTCACATGACAGCGATCAACGACGCAGTCACCAAAATCGATTTCGTCTCGCCTCTGTCGCAACAGGTCGCACGCTTGCAGAAGATGTCCGCGCTGGTGGTGCGTGCCGGTGGCTGGATCGACGAATATGAAATCAAGAAGGGCGATGAGCGCTTCGTGCTGATGATGCCGGCCTGGATCACGAAAGATTACATCGACGCGCTTGGCGCGCGGGTTCAGGCGGATCAGGCCGACGACGGCAATCTGGTGCGTGTCTCGCTCGGCGCGCCGCTGCCTGGAACGAGTCCCGTCTATCGCGTGGCGGCCGCCCCTTCGGCAAATCATGCAGCGCCTGTCGGCACCGCATCGGGTGCCGCCAGCCAACCCGCCATGGAGTCCGAAAAATGAAAAATCCGTTTCCGACAATTACGAACCGTCTTGCATCGTCCCGCACCACGCCAACGGTCATGGGAGGGCATGCCTTTGGCAAGGGGATCAACCACGTCAAACCGTTCATGGCTGCCGCGCTGGATAACTTCACGCTGGTTGCGCCGGTCCTGCTGGTGGCCGCACTCGCACTGTCGGTGCTGGCGGTGTCGAAGGCATCGGATTTCATCGCCGCCTTCACGCGCCAGGCAAAGAGTGCAGAGGTCATGCGCATGTCACCGCTCATCGACAAGAAGCCACTCGTGACGGCCGATTATCAGAGCGCAGCCAACATCATCGCAAAAAACAATTCCGCAGTCAGGGTGGCGCTCTCGAAGAGCAAGAACGCGATCGTGCTCAGCATCGGCGAGCCCGCACGCTTGCCGGAATTCATGTTTGCACTGGCCACGATTCAGTCTTATCGACCGGGCGTGGCGTGGAATGCGACGAGCCTGTGCCTGAACAAGTGCGAGGGCAACGTCGCCGCCAGCGCCGAAATTGCCGGCTACACGCAGGCCATCTCTTTTTCGGGCCTGCGATCGCAGTAGGTCGCCGTTTCTTTTTGACGTAACCAGGGAACCATCATGAGTACAGCAAATTACAAAAGAAAGACCGTGGTGAGCGCGATCGCAGGTGCCACCATCCTGATCACCGCAACCATCTATTTCGGGCTGAACCTGCTCGGCACTGCCGCTGCCACCGATACCCGCAAGTTCGCGGCAAACGCGGCGGCCGGTGTTTCAGGCAGTGACGCCGCATCGAAAGTCATCGCCGTGGTCGATGGCGCAGAAATCACGGAGGCCGAACTGACGCCGTTTATGAACGCCGGCCTGGACAAGGCGATCGCGGTCGATCGCGCCATCAACAAGGTGATTGCCGCCAATAACGCCGAGCGGATGTATCGACAGATCGCCCGACGCGCGGTCCAGAGCAACCGGAACGACGTGCTCGCCAACGTGTTCGTCAGTCAGCGCTCTGCAGAGATGCGTAGCGGGGTCACCGATGCCGACATCAAGGCCTTCTATCAGGATCGTGTCAAGACGGAAGACTTCACGGCATTCCGATTGCGCTTCTTCGTCTCGGTCGACGCCAAGGAAGCGCAGGAGGTGTTCGATGCCATCGGACGCGGTGACAAGGATGCCCTGGCCAAGCTCGCTTTCGTCCGTCGGGACGGCGATCACTACATGGGTGCTGCCGAAGTGCCATACGGGCTTGGCGCAGCGGTCAAGAAACTGAAGGCGGGTGAGCGCCTTCAGCCGGTGACGGTACGCGAGGGCATCCTGATCCTGTATGTCGATGACGTCAAGGTCAACCCAAAACCGGCGCTCGAGAAAGTCCGGGCCGAGATCACTGACCTGATCGTCGCTGAGCGCTTCAACGCCGACATGAAAGCACGTCGTGTCGCTTCGAAGATCGAACTGCGCGGCTGATCGGCTCGCAGAATTCTTTTCAAAACGATTTGCCGACCAGAGAGATCAACATGAACATGACCTTGAACACCATAGAGTGTGCAAAATGCGCTGGAACGAGCCATCTGCATCCGCACGGTTTGATCGCACGGCCCAAGGATCAACGCGGCATGGGCGCGACGATCGTACTTTTCACGATCGCCCTGATCGTCCTGCTCGGCGCGGCGCTGGCGTATGCCGGCCGTGACAACCCGTCGACGATCAATACACAGTCGGCGCGTATTTATGCTGCCGTACTGCTGAAGCAGAGCGCCGATTATCGGGATGCTTACAGCCGCTTCATTTTTGACGGCGGTGACGGCAGCACGATGAAGTTCGACCAGACTGTCACTGTTGGCTTGTTCAACACGACGGCGCAATATGGCACGCTCCAATTGCCACCACCCCAGTCCAGCGTGAAGGGCGGCACAGCGCCAGTCTGGGCTTACAACGACAAGGTGCTTGTCAGCGGCGTCGGCACCTCGACCGGAACCGAAAGCGTTGCCTACGTCATCGGCGTGAATCAAACGGTCTGCGGCGAAGTCAACAATCAGATGTATGGCGCCCCCACCATCGATTCATTGAGTTCGCTCACGCCGACCGACATCGCCACATCCCCTGCTACCTTTGCCCTTACGCCAGCTGGCCGGTCGGTTGGTTGTTTCAGTATCGGGACGGGGTCTGCTGTCTCTTACGTGTTCTACACCACGCTCGGCGAATCGTGATCGCATGATGGACACCTTCCTGAACGAGCTGAGCGTGCTCTGGACTGCGGACATGGCTGTTGGCTGCCAGCGCCTGGATCAGCACAACGAACGCATGTTTCGTGAGTTGGCTGCTGCGGATGCGATGGCCGCCAGCATGGGGCCGGCGGCGCTGGCGGCCTGGCTATCGGCCGTGTTCGACCGGTTCGACTGGCTGCTGCAGGAAGAAGAAAAGGAATTGGCCGGCGCCGGTTACCCGGAACTGGCGTTTCACCGCACGTTGCACGCGCGAGCCCGGGCTAGGATCCAGGCTGCCCGTGCGCAGCTCGCCAAATCGCCAGACGCCGAGAGTCTTGCGGTTCTGGCGCACAACAGTTGCGTCGAACTTTCAGTCTGGCTGATGCGGCACATTCAGGACGCCGACAAGCTGTTCTTCCCCTACGTCGACAAACGTTATCGAAGCGGGTCGGCGTGAAGATGCATGCACATCGTTGGTTGCACGCTGGCGGGTTCGCCGCGGCCACGGCGTTGTTCGGCATTGCCCTGTTCGTATTGCTTGGCGTCGCTGCATCGACGATCGCGCGTGGCAATGCCAAGGCCAGGATGTTTCATGAAACCAAAGAGCAAATGATCGCGCAGAGCGACCTGATCCTCAACACGCTGCTGCTGTGCCGGACCATATTCCCGGCCGGCGATAACGGCACCGGTTGGCATGTCCCGTATCCGGCCACCCCAGCCGACGGCACCGTTGCGTCGCTCACGTGTCCCGGACAAGGGACGGCATCGATCTGGTCGGGCGATGCGCGGGCAATGGCGCCGCGCCGGCTACCGGGATTTTCCGCGTGGCGCTACGTCAACGACACCGCCAGTGTTCGCATCAGCGCCACGGTAACCGCTGCCGGCGCCGCGTACTACCAGGATCTGCTCGATGCAGTCGCCGCCAAGGTCGGGCCGGCGCACGCCGTGCGTAGCGGGGACACGCTCACGATCACGTTGATCCAGTGAACGGCAGCGACCGATCGGCAAGATTGAAAAAACGGATATCCATCATGCGCAGGAAGACAGCGAAGCAGCAGGCGGCAGCAAGACGGCGGACCACCCGAAAGGTGATCGTGTCGCTGCTGGCGTTGCTGGTCAGCTGGACGCCGTTGTCCGTCCAGGCGGGCCTATTGGCAGACTCGGTGTCGTCCTTCAAGATCGGCGCCGACCTGTCGCGCCGCGCGGCGCAGGAGGCGGCCGTCAGGCAGGCGGCAGCAATTCTGACGACCGTGATCGCGTCGACACCCGACACGGATGGCGATCCGTTTCCGGAGCCACCTCCCTTTGTCATCGGCACCGGTCCGGCCGGCGGCGGCCTGCTGCCCACCGGTGTCGGCGCACCATTGAGCGATGGGTACGGCGGCATGCTCGGCTACTGCGCCTGGGACAACGGCGCCGTCGTCGGTGGCGGCAATCGGCTCGCTGGCAGCGCCAGCGACACGGGCGCGCCGGCCTTCGCGGTCGTCTCCGCCGGCCTCGACGGCGTATTCAACCGAAGCTGCGCCCAGATCGCGGCAGGCACGAACAACTTGAATGACGATTACGTCGTTGCGATGTCGACCGCGCAGATTCGCCAGGGGGTGGGCGGCACGGTCTATTTCGGCGATCCGGTGGCAGACATGACAGCGCTCGGCGCGCTGACAGGCGCGAGCCAGAAGAATGGCGAACTGCGCCTGGTAAAGGCAGACAACACCCTTTGGCGCTGGAACACCGTTGGCGGCGCATGGTCCAGCGTTGGCAACGCCAGTACGTTCAGTAATATCAGCGTCACCGGCGGCAGCGTGAACGGCGCCGTGATCGGCAACATCACACCTGCATCAGGCGCGTTCACGACGCTGAGCGGCGCGCTGACCGGAAATGTCACTGGCGATCTCACTGGTAACGTGACCGGCAACCTGACCGGCAACGCCACCACCGCAACCACTGCAACCACCGCCACCAGGTTGCTGTCGCCAGCCACCATCTCCATCACCGGCGACGCGACATGGTCGGTCTCGTTCAATGGATCGCAGAACGTGTCGAGTGCACTGGCGTTGTTGCCCACCGGTGTCAGTCCAGGCACCTACGGCTCGTCGACTTCCACGGCCGTATTCACCGTCGATGCGGCTGGCCGTATCGTCCTGGCGGGCAACGCCTTGGTTACGCCGGACTGGATTGCGATTTCCGGCAAGCCCACGACGCTTTCCGGCTACGGCGTCACAGGCATCGATGCCGCCCCGATCGGTGCGACGACGCCGTCCAGCGGCAGATTCACGACGTTGGCCGCCAGCGGTGCGCTAACCGTGGGCGGCAGCGTCACGGCGTCATCGTTCAGTGGCAGCGGCGCTGCATTGAACAGCCTGAATGCCGACAGCATCGCAAGCGGTACGCTGGCAGTGGCGCGCGGCGGTACCGGCCTGGGCACGGTGCCAGCCAACGGTCAGCTGCTGATCGGTAACGGTTCAGGCTACGTGCTGGCTGGCCTCACCGGCACGGCCAACCAGATCATCGTCACGCCCGCCAGTGGCAGCATCACGCTCTCGCTGCCACAGGACATTGCCACGACCAGCACCCCGACCTTTGGCGGGCTGACCCTCAGTGGTGCCCTGAGCGGAACGACCGCGACGTTCACGAATGTGAAAACCGGCGACGGCACGGTCGGCGCGCCGGGCTACGCCTTCTCAGCGGATGCGACGACCGGCCTGTATCGTCCCGCCGCAGGGCAGCTTGCTGCCGGCGTCGCGGGTGCGCGTGGTTTGTGGCTCACCGCAGGCAGTACGGCCGTAGGCTCGGGTGCACTGGCTTCCGATTCGGCCGTGACCAACTACAACACGGCAGTTGGTTCAGGTGCACTGGGCAGCAACACGACGGGCGCATACAACGTCGCGATCGGCTCTGGCGGACTGCAGCTCAACACCACAGGATCAAGCAATACTGCCGTTGGCAACTCAGCCTTGAAGGCGAACACGATGGGCTTTGACAACGTTGCTACCGGCACCAATGCATTGATCGTCAATACCGTCGGCGATCACAACAGTGCCAACGGATCCAATAGCTTGCAAGCCAATATTGGCGGGTCTTACAACGCCGCAGACGGTGCCTACGCGTTGTTTTCCAATATCAGCGGTTCTTACAACGTCGCCAGTGGTGCGAATGCGCTGTACTGGAACAACGCCGACAAGAACACGGCAATCGGCCACGGCGCAATGGGGAAGAATTCTTCCGGCACCAGCAACACGGCGCTTGGGTATGCCGCAGGTGATACGGCAACCGTTTATATCAGCGG
>JACMOV010000121.1 GCA_014377845.1 Herminiimonas sp. | reverse complement strand
CGGTCGGCGCCAGCAGCTTGACGTCGGCAAGCTTCATGCTGATGTTGGTGGCTTTCGGATCGGCGAACATGTCGCCTGTGTAGACGCGGATCTGCTCGCCGTCGAGTAGGCCGAAACGGATCGTGCCATCGTGTTGAAATCGGGCCCAGGATTGTGTCATGACGAACAGCTTTCGAATCAATGAAAAAAGGAGGTTGCACCCGGCGTTTGCCGCCTGATGCTGCGCCAGAAAACGGCTTCGCACGGCAGACTTCGCCATATTATTTCATGCAACGGCAATAAAGTGGAGTTAAATTGATGCAGCGCACAACCATGTTTTGATTGTGCTGAAATACGCAGCGCAGGCTGCAGTCCTTCTGGGACGAATGCAGGCTTGCGGCGGCGATCCAGCCACCCGGAATCGCGGGCAAAAAAACGGACCAGTGCGAGTGTGTCGCACTGGTCCGAATCTGCAATATGTGTGCCACCGTGCGAACGCGGCGACCTTTCTTTTATTTCACTTGACTCAGGCTGGCCGCTTTACGGCAACCGGCATCTTGAAGTTGTTGGCGGCCATTTCCTCCGACTGCTCGATTGTGCGCTTGCGCATCGGTTGCAGGATGAACTTGGCGGCCAGACCGGCTGCAATCGAGATCACCGCTGCGAAGATGAACACCCGATCCCAGTTGCCCTTGACCGCCAGCACCGAGGTCAACGGCACCAGCAGCGATGCCGTTCCCTTTGCGGTGTACAGCGTTCCGGCATTGCCGGCAGCGTACTTGGTGCCGAACGTATCGGCGCAGATTGCCGGGAAGATCGAGAAGATTTCACCCCAGAACAGGAAGATCAGTGCGGAGAACGTGATGAATGCGATCGGGTCATGACCCAGCTTCATCAGGCCCAGCATCGACAGGCCTTCGCCGATGAAGACGAAAAACATCGTGTTCTCGCGACCGATCCGGTCCGAGATGAAACCGCACAGTGGCCGGGTGAAGCCGTTGGCCAGGCTGTCGATCGAGAGGGTCATGGTCAGCAGCGGCAGCGTAATGCCGAGCAGCGAAATCGGCAGCTTGTCGAGTCCGTAGTCTTTTGCGATGGGTCCGATCTGCGCAGTCGCCATCAGACCGCCTGCTGCAACCGCAACGAAGAGGATGTAGATCAGCCAGAAAACTGGCGTGCGAATCATCTGCGAGGTGGTGTAGTCGACTTTCGTCATCACGATGCGCGGTGCGATACGCACGCCGGCCGGCGGCTTCGGACGCACCATGAACATTGCCAGGATGCAGATGCTGATGCCCTGGAACAGGCCAAAGTACAGGAATGCCTGTTCATAGCCGGAAGCCTTGATCATGTTGGCAATCGGGATTACGGTCACCGCAGCGCCCGCACCGAAACCGGCAGCCGTCAGGCCGGCCGCCAGGCCGCGCTTGTCCGGAAACCATTTGAGCGCATTGCCGACGCAGGTGCCGTAGACGCAACCGGCGCCGATACCGGCGATGACCGCAGCGGCGTACAGCTCGGGCAGGGTCGTGGCATAGGAATCCATGACCCAACCGACCGCTGCCAGCACGCCGCCGAGAGCGATCACCGGACGCGGGCCGAATTTGTCCACCAGCCAGCCTTCGATCGGCACCAGCCAGGTTTCGACCAGAATGAATATGGAAAACGACAGCTGGATCGCTGGCAGGCCCCAATGATGCTTGGCCTCCATCGGGCTGACGAACAGGGTCCAGGCATATTGCAGGTTGGCCACCAGCGCCATGCAGATGATGCCGAAAATCAGCTGAAGCCAGCGATTGGTGGGCTTCCCGCCGGCCGCAAGCGGCGCCGGTGGTACTTCATTGATCGTGCTTGCCATCCTCGTCTCCTAATTTCTTGATGAAATTTATAGTGTGTGTGTGAAGCGCCGCAATTCTATCGTGCGAAATCCTTGCGACTGCATAAATCATGCAAAGAAAATACCCACGCCGTACCGTCGATTCGGCACCGACCCGGGTACTGCGTCCCACGTTGGAAGGTGGACCGTCGTGTGCGGCCTGGACCTGTTTCTGAAACTGATTACGGCGACACAACATGCCAGCCGAAAACATGAGCTGATTGTGGGAGAACGATTTTATAAAATCCTTGACCCGGGTCAAGATCGACCAGCATTGGACAAAGCGCTTTTCTGGAGCGGCAGCGAGGCGCGCTGGCCTCAGCCAATTTACCTCGCGCCAATTATCGGGCCATCGCGAGGTGTTCAAAAAAAGCGCACCCCTGTCGCAGAGTGATCCGTATGTTCACATACAGAATGTTTTTTTGCTAACACACAATCCCGGATTGCGTCTGCCCGCCACCGCACGAATCGGCTACTGCCAGGCAGCGCAGCGACGCCCGCCGATGGCGGGTGGCACCGCCCGCGGGCGGCGGTACTACGCAGTTTCCCCTATGGACGCCGGTCTTTCACTCTGTCGCATCCGCGCAAACGGGAGGCCAACAATGCTTGATTCCAACTCATGTTTGCAAGCAAACTTCCCGCGTGCCAATGAACCGGCATGCATTTTGCGAAACGCCAACGCCATCAATGGAGTTGGCGCTATCAGTTACTACAATAAAGGAGATAGACAATGAAGAAGATTATCCTGGCATCCAGCATTGCGTTGATGGGGAGCACTGCTGCACACGCTGTCGACCTGAAGGCTGGCGACTGGACAGTTTCCGTTGGCGGTATCGTCAACGCGTATTACACGCAAGTGTCCTGCTCCGGCGACGCGGTCGGCGGCATCGCGCTGGCTGACCGGGGGCTGGGTTGCGGCGGCAAGGGTAATCGCACCACGATCGGTAACGGCCTGCTGCCAAGCGGCCTGATCACGAGCGTCAAGTCCAGGCAAGGCGAATACGATGTCGGCGGCACCATCGGCATCATGACCGCAACCTCGACCGACAGCGCGATCGGCGCCAACAGCGCAGTCGACGTCCGCCAAGGGTTCTTCACCTTCGGCAACGGCAGCATGGGCACGATCAAGCTCGGCCGTGACTACGGCATCTTCGGTTCCAGCGCCATCCTGGGCGACATGACATTGCTCGGCGCCGGTTCGCCGAACCGCGCCACCCAGCAGGGCCGCGTGACACTGGGCCACATCGGCGCCGGTTACAGCTACCTCGGTACCTATGGCCAGATCGCCTACACCTCGCCAGCCTCGGGCGGCCTGACGTTCAGCGCAGCGCTGGTCAGCCCGGTCGATGCAGCACCGTTCACCTCCGGTTCGTCGCCGCAGTTCCAGGGCCAGGTCGGCTTCGGTTCCGACGGCTTCAAGGGCTGGGTCGGCGCCAAGACCCAGAAGTTTGACGGCAATGCAACCAATGCCGACTTCACCATGAGCGGCGCTGAAATCGGCGGTTCCTTCACGTCCGGCCCATTCGGCGTGCTGGCAAACGTCCAGACCGGCAAGGGCCTGGGCATCCTGTCGGATGGCGATCAAGGCAACACGAAGTCGACCAACTACTTCCTGCAAGGTACCTACAAGGTTACCCCGCAGGTCAAGCTGGGCCTGAACTTCGGCGAAAGCAAGAACCGCGACCAGAATGCCCTGACCGGCAACCTGGAATCGAACTCGAACGTTACCGGCGGCGTGTACTACTCGATCACGCCATCGATCACGCTGGTTGGCGAAATCGGCCAGACCCGTTCGAAGGGCTTCAACGGTACCTCGTCGCGCCTGAGCGGCGGTTCGCTCGGCGGCATCTTCTTCTTCTAGAAAGAAAAGAGTCCGGCATCGTCCGGTGTCGTCCGCAGCCGTGCTGCTGCACGCGTGGACGACGCCATCCGTCGTGCATGAAAGAGTGGGTGGCCAGCGCAAGCGGGCCGCCCGCTTGGTTTTTTAAACAGCCACCGTGATTGCTGCCGGTGCTGCGGTATTCCACCCGATTCCGAAACAGAACGACTGACCATGCTCATCCGCCGCCTGTTGCTGTGCGCGCTACTCCTTCTGCTGGCGATGACCGAAGCGGGCGCCGGCGTCATGACGCACGACACGCTCGCCAAGCGTTTCCCCGCGCCTTACATCATCGGCGACAAGGACCCGGCTCTGGCCGTGTGGCCGATCTTCAAGAAGAACATGACCTCGACCGAACTGGTCGCGTATGTCTTCGAGTCGGTCGACTTCGCACCGATCCCCGGATTTTCCGGCGTGCCGCTCAACTTGCTGATCGCACTCGATCCGCAAGGCGCGTTCGTCGATGTGCAGGTGCTGTCGCACCACGAACCCGTATTCCTCGAAGGCCTGGGGGAAGGCCCGCTGTTGAAATTCGTCAGCCAGTACAAGACGCTGTCGCTGAAGCAGAATCTCAAGATCGTCACTGGCAACAGTGGCGGATCGAAGAAGGAAGGCGCGAACGTCTATCTCGATGGCGTCTCCAAGGCCACCGCGTCGGTACGCATCATCAACCAGAGCGTGCTGTCGTCGGCATTGAAGGTCGCACGCAAGAAGCTCGGCTTCGCAGAGGGCCGCGATCCCGACCTGATCGCCCGCATCGATGAAAAGAAATTTGCGCCGGCGACCTTCGACGAACTCAAGAAACAGGGATTGTTCCAGCATGTCGTGATTGCCAACCGCGCAGTCGACAAGGCCTTTGCCGACTCCAGCGCGGCCCGACTCGATCCCGAATCGCTGGCAAAACCGGACGAAGCATTCATCGATGTCGACATCGCGTATGTCTCCGTGCCGACGGTCGGGCGCAACCTGCTGGGCGACGCCGGCTGGGCACAGCTGAAGGGGCGGCTCGATCCGGGCGACCATGCGGTAATGCTGATCTCGCACGGGCGCTACGGCGTGGTCGGCGACGATTTCGTGCACGGCTCGGTGCCGGATCGCCTGGCGCTCAAGCAAGGCACGCTGCCGATCGAAATCCGCGACCTCGATCTTGATCTGACGGTCAACGGCGAGCGGCCGAAACCGGATGCGATGAAGATCTTCCGCATCATCAGCCAGTCGGGACTGGACCCGTCGCAGCCGCTGGAGTTCTATCTGCACGCAACCCGCAGCAAAGGGATCGTCTATCCGGAAAAGACCAGCCGCGATTTCCGCTTCGACTACACGCTGCCGGCCGCCTACTACATCGCGGCCGAAGCTGACAACAAGACCTGGCGCGGCATCTGGCGCGGCCGCTGGTGGGAGATCGGCCTGCTACTGGCCGCGCTTGCCGTTCTGACGACCGCGCTGACGCTGCAGAAAAAACTGGTGGCCAATGATCGCCGCTTCGTCTGGTTCCGGCGCGGCTTCCTGACCTTTACCGCACTCTTCATCGGCTGGTACGCGCAGGGCCAGCTGTCGATCGTCAATTTCACAGGCGTGCTGCAGGCGCTGCTGCAGCATCGCAGCCTGGAATTCCTGCTGTACGACCCGATGACGGTGACCCTCTGGGCCTTCACGTTCGTGTCGTTGTTCGTGTGGGGACGCGGCACCTTCTGCGGCTGGCTGTGCCCGTTCGGTGCGCTGCAGGAATTCACCGGCAAGGTCGCGCAGGCGCTGAAGATTCCCCAGCTGATGATCCGGCGCCAGACCGATGCCCGCCTGAAGCTGCTGAAGTACGTGGTGCTGGCGGCGATCCTGGTGAGCGCGGTCTTCTCGGCGGAATTGACCGACAAGCTGGTCGAGATCGAACCGTTCAAGACGGCGATCACGCTCAACTTCATCCGCTCCTGGCCGTTCGTGCTGTATGCCGGCGGACTGCTGGTGGCAAGCATGTTCGTCTACAAGTTCTTCTGCCGTTTCCTGTGCCCGTTCGGCGCCGGCCTGGCCGTGCTCGGGCGCTTGCGCTTGCTCGACTGGGTGCCGCGCCGCAAGGAATGCGGCACGCCTTGCCAAACCTGCCGCCATCGCTGCGATTATGATGCGATCCGACCGAACGGGACGATCCAGTATGAAGACTGTTTCCAGTGTCTGGATTGCGTGGTGATCCACGAGAGTGATGAAAAATGCGCGCCGCTGATCATGGAAAAGAAGCGTGCGCGCACGATTCCGATCATGCCGGTTGCGGAAACGATTTAATTCTCCAGGGGGATTGATGCGACGTCGTACCTTCATGACTGCCGGGATCGGCGCTGGCCTTGGCATTGCAGGCGCTGCCGTCCTCGGCCGCTCGCTGCTGGAGAATGCCGCGCCCGGCACGATGGCACGCGGCGAGTTGCTGGCCGACGGACAGCGGCTCTTCACCGGTGCCGACCTCGCCTTCGGCACCACGCTGTCGGTGCAGGTCGCGCATGCGGATGAGAAGCTGGCCACCATCGCCATCGAAGCGGCATTGGACGCTGCAAAACAAATCGACCGTTTGATGAGCCTGCATCGTGCCGACAGCCAGGTCATGCAGCTCAACACGCACGGCGTGCTGCAGCTACCCGACCCGCACCTGCTGCAAGTGATCAGCTTCTCGCAACAGCTGGCGCGCCAGACAGGCGGCGCATTCGACATCACGGTGCAACCACTGTGGCAGCTCTTTACGGCGGCAGCGGCGAATGGCGCCCTGCCCGATGCTGATGCGCGCCACGCGGCGATGGCGGCCTCCGGCTGGCAGCGCCTGCAGGTCGATCGCAACCGGATTGCAATCGAGCCCGGCATGGCCATCACGCTCAACGGTGTCGCGCAAGGCTATGCGGTCGACCTGGCACGGCAGGCGCTGGCCACGCGCGGCATCACGAATGCGCTGCTCGACACCGGTGAATTCGGTGCGCGTGGCGAGAAGACACCCGGTGCAAGATGGGCAGTCGGCGTGCGCGATCCCCGCGATGCCAATGCCATGGTTGGCGTGGTGCCGATGGACGGCCGCTGCGTGGCGACCTCGGGCGATTACGAAACCT
>JACMOV010000015.1 GCA_014377845.1 Herminiimonas sp. | reverse complement strand
GCCGGTGGCGGCCGGTGCCAGCACTGCACGTGCCAATGGCCACGCCGGCTCGACCCCGGATAGCACTGCTCCCGCTGCAGCCATCGGCAACATGGCCGTCATGAAGCCGCGGAAGTGTGCGACCGCAAACCGGTCCGGGGCGCGGCGTGCGATGGTCTTGAAATACGCGCGATAACCACGCCAGGTTCGAGCAGTGCGGACCACCAATCAACGCCCTACGGGGTGAAAGGAAACCATCATGCCCACCATCATCGTGTTCTGCCACTTGCGCTGGGATTTTGTCTATCAGCGGCCGCAGCACCTGCTGACGCGCCTGGCGCAGCATTACCGCATCGTCGTGGTCGAGGAACCGGTCTTCCAGGAAGGCGAGCCGCATTTGCGGATGCATTCGCCGGTCGTCGGCATTACCATCGCCCAGCCGCATACGCCGATCCATGCGACCGGCTTTCACGACGACCAGATTCCGATCCTGCGACCGCTACTCGCAAAGATCGTCCCGCAGGGCGAGGATCCGGTCGTCTGGTTCTATACACCGATGGCGTTGCCCTTGTTGCAGTCTCTGCATCCGAGCGTGGTGGTGTACGACTGCATGGACGAGCTGGCCGCTTTTCGCAATTCGCCCAAGCAGCTGTTACAACGCGAGGCTGCACTCCTGGCCGTCGCCGACCTGGTCTTTACCGGCGGGCCGAGCCTGCATGAAGCCAAGCGCCACCGCCATCCGAATGTACATTGCTTGCCCAGCAGCGTCGACGTCGGCCACTTCGCGCAGGCTCTCGAGCGCCGCAACAGCCATCCTGCGCAGCGCGATATCGCCGGGCCGCGCCTCGGGTTTTACGGCGTCATCGACGAACGTCTCGACCTCGATCTGATTGCCGCGCTGGCCGATGCGCATCCGCAGTGGCAGATTGTGCTGGTGGGACCGATCGTCAAGATCGATCCGCAGAGCCTGCCGCGCCGCGCCAACATTCAACCGATCTGCCAGCAACCGTATGCCGTCCTGCCCCAATTGCTGGCAGGCTGGGATATCTGCCTGCTGCCATTTGCCCGCAACGAAGCAACCCGTTTCATCAGCCCGACCAAGGTGCTGGAATACATGGCAGCCGAACTGCCGATCGTCAGCACTGCCATTACCGATATCGCGGTCCCGTACGGCGATGTGGTTGCGGTCGCCCAGGATACCGACAGCTTCATCCGCGCCTGTGAAGCCGCACTCTGCCTGTCGGCACCTCGACTGGCGGCGATGCGCATGCGGATGCGCGAAATCGTGTCGGCGACGTCGTGGCATGCCACCGGCGACCGCATGCATGGCCTGATCAAAGCTTCACAGGCAGCGCGCACGGCTGCCACCGCCGGTTCCGACGATGCGTCTGCGGTCATGGCACCCGAACCCGCAGCCGATATGCCAACACCGGCGCCGCACAAGGTCAACGCCCTGCGAACACCGACTGCAGTGCACGCCTGCCCCTGCATCGTGATCGGCGCCGGTCCGACCGGATTGAGCGCTGCCTATCATTTCGGCAAGGATGCCCTGCTACTGGAGCGCAATCCCACCGTGGGCGGATGGTGCCGCTCGATCGAAGAGGCCGGCTTTACCTTCGACTACGCCGGCCACATCATGTTTTCCAACGATCCGTATGTGCTGGAGTTGTACGAGACACTGCTCGGCGCCAACCTGCATTGGCAGGATCGCGAGGCCTGGGTCTACAGCAAGCAGGTCTATACCCGGTATCCATTCCAGGGGGCGCTGTACGGCCTGCCACCGGCAGTCATTACCGAGTGCATCGTCGGCGCGATAGAGGCGCGCTTCGGCGATCTCAAGCGTTCGCCGGCGGCGCGCCCGGCGACCACGGACGAGCCGGCCGGCTGTGCGAAGGTAGAGGCCACGGCCCGCGCACCCGGTAGCGCAACCGGTGCGCCGGCCTTCCAGTGTGCGACGCTCAAGCCGGTCGAGGACTGCTGTGCCGACGGCGTCGTCGAGGTTGTTGCGACACGCTCACCGCGGTCGCAAGCGTCGGCGCCGCAGAATTTCGAGGAATTCATCTTCCAGGTGTGGGGACGCGGCATCGCGAAGCATTTCGCAATACCGTACAACCGCAAGCTCTGGACGGTACCGTTGTCCGAGATGGAAACCTCGTGGCTCGGTGGCCGGGTGCCATTACCCGACCTCGAGCAGATCATCGAAGGCGCCCTGGAACCGGTCGCCCGGCCGATGGGGCCGAATGCCCGCTTCGGCTATCCGCTCAAGGGCGGTTTCCAGTCACTGATGTCGGGCTTTCTGCCACACATCGAGGGCAAGGTCGAGACCGGCGTCGAGGTCGTGCGGCTCCAGCCGAAGGAGCGCCTGGTCGCGCTATCGGATGGACGCCGCTTCCGCTACGACCACCTGATCAGCACCATCCCGCTGCCGGAACTGGTGCGTCAGATCGGCGACCAGGCGCCGCGCGACGTGCAGGAGGCAGCACGGGCGCTGCGCCATATCTCGGTTCGCTGTGTCAACATCGGTGTCGCCCGCGCCAACATCACCGACAAACACTGGATCTACTATCCGGAAGAGACGATCTTCCACCGTATCTTCGTGCAAGGGAACGCCAGCCCGCACTGCAATCCACCGGGCGGCTTCGGCATCACCTGCGAGATATCCTACTCGCCGTGCAAGC
Source organism: Herminiimonas sp. (assembly GCA_014377845.1). GTDB lineage: Bacteria > Pseudomonadota > Gammaproteobacteria > Burkholderiales > Burkholderiaceae_D > JANXSS01. The sequence continues at coordinate 9,303 of JACMOV010000015.1, read as the reverse complement.
CACTGCCGGTCGATGGCCAGGCGCTGATCGCGCGTTGCATCGCCGACTGCGTGCGGGTCGGCATGCTGCGTGCCGACGACACCATCCTGGTGGCCAACCAGGTGGACATGCCGTATGCCTACGTTGTGTACGACCATGCCCGCGCGGCAAACGTCGCGCTGGTCAAGGCATGGATGGCGCAGCACGACATCATCCTCGCAGGCCGCTACAGCGAATGGGAGTACTACAACTCGGACCATGCCTTCATTGCGGGCAAGAAGGCGGCCGAAACAGTCCGTGCACTGGCGTGCGACAGCGAGATGAATCAGGCGGCGGAGTAGCCGAACAGGCGTCGTACCCATCGTCGGGACGCCTGAAACGACAGCGCCCCGGTGACCTTTCGATGACCGGGGCGAATGCGCGTGCGGCGATTGTAGACCTTGAAGTGGGCCTTGAAGCGGACCTTGAAATTACGCGAGATAGCCGCGCGGGTTGGTGGACTGCCAGCGCCAGCCGTCACGGGTCATTGCCTCGAGCGAGCGGCTGGCGCTCCAGCCGAACAGCTGCTGTGCCAGCGCCGGATCGGCCCAGCATTCGGCGATGTCGCCGGGCCGCCGGGCGACAATTTCATACGGTATCTTCCTGCCGCTGCCGGCTTCGAAGGCGCGGATCATCTGCAGCACCGAGACGCCCTTGCCGGTACCCAGGTTGACCGTCACCATGCCGCTGGCGGCGCCGAAATACTTCAGTGCCGCGACATGTCCCTCGGCCAGATCCATGACGTGGATATAGTCACGCACGCCGGTGCCGTCCGGTGTCGGGTAGTCGCCGCCGAAGACCCGCAGCGACGCGCGGCGTCCGACGGCGACCTGCGCGATGTAGGGCATCAGGTTGTTCGGAATGCCCTGCGGATCTTCACCGATCAAACCGCTTTCATGCGCGCCCGCAGGATTGAAGTAGCGCAGCCGGGCGATGTTCCAGTCAGGCTCGGCCTTGAACAGATCGCCGAGGATTTCCTCGACCATCAGTTTTGACCTGCCATAGGGATTGGTGGCCGACAGCGGAAAGTCTTCCCGGATCGGCGTGCTTGCCGGATCGCCATAGACCGTCGCCGACGACGAAAACACCAGCGTCTTGACCTTGGCCCGACCCATCGCCGCCAGCAGCTCGAGCGTGCCGCGCACGTTGTTGTCGTAGTACTCGAGCGGCTTGTCGACCGATTCGCCGACCGCTTTCAAGCCAGCGAAATGCACGACCGCATGGATCCGATGCGCGGCAAAACAGGCATCGAGCGCCGCCGGATTGCGCACATCGCCTTCGATGAATTCAGATGTCGTGCCGGTGATCGTCTGCAGCCGCTGCAGCACCTTGCGATTGCTGTTGCAGAAGTTATCGAAGATGACCGGCGTGTAGCCGGCGCTCAGCAAGGCGATAAAGGTGTGCGAGCCAATGAAGCCGGCGCCACCGGTGAGGAGGATTTTGAGGGACATGTTTTCGGGGGTGCCTTGGAAGTAGCGTTGCAGGCAAAACTGATCGCCTGCAACGAGCATTCAATGGTAGCCGAATTTATCCTCGCCAGCCGGCGCAGATTGCGTGTGGCCGGATGTTCAAATCAACCTGCCGCGGTGCGGAAACGTCATGGCAAATGAACCTCGTACGATTCCAAACACCGGTCAATTTTCCAGAACAGGATGTACGACGCCCAACGTGGCGGACAAGCTCAGGACGTTTAGGACGCGTGCGCCAGCTTTTCGTGAATCAATGCAAGGTTCGCCTTGCCTTCCTTGATAATCTCTTGGCATTGCTTGCGTAGCTCGGGGCTGGAACTTCTATCGTTTAGTACTCCCTGGGCTTGCGCATCAATCTGCTCCACATATGTAGCGGCAGTCTTCAGCTCATCGCGTGTCCATTTCTTGTTGCTATTAAGCACTGTTTTCAGGCCACCCATCTCAGTGATGTACTGATTGGCCAGATCGAGATTCTGTTTCTCGAGTTTGGCCGCTGCCACCGTGTTTGATTGAATCGTGACATCGACCACCTCGATGGTGTCGTTCAGGTCGGCGATCGAATCCCTGTTTTTAACCTTACCGTTTCCTTCACTCTCGTGCGCAATTTCTTTCACGATCTTGTGACGGAGCGCATGCAGCTTCACATTTTTTTGTTCGGCGGACAAAGACGGGTTGCCCTCGATGGCGATCGCTTCATCCTGGAACCTTGCCACCGGCGTGCCCGCGGCAGAAGACTGCGCAGAGTGCGTTAAAAGGTTGCCTGTCGCTTGATCCACGCCGGGTTGCAGACCCGGCGGGCCATCGGCAGAAACGACCCTATGATGCGGAGCGCTTGGACCGGCAGCCTGATGAACAGCAGTCATGACAATTCCTATCGAAGTGAGGTTGATCAAAGTTTTATCGCCAAGCGTTTGCGCCACTTGGAGCATGTGAGTCGACGATAGCCTCTAACAGGATTTGATTACTCATCAGAACGAAAAAAAGCTATTTCCTGCGAAATGATTGTGGCTGTCGCGTTCTGTGGAAGCGACGATCAGGCCGCTACCAGGCGCCGTGGCGCGCTTTCAGATCGGCCAGCGGCGCGATGTGCGGCGCAAGTTGCACGACGCTGCCATCGACCAGGTCGCCCGTCACGGCGATCATGTCCGCATCCAGCGTATTGACCACGTCTACGATGGCCTGCAAGTAGCCGCGCTTGATCGTCGGCCCGACATGGATGTCGCTTTGCTGAGCGATCGTAAAACCATGCAACGCGGGAGGCAATCCCACGATCGGTACGTCGACATCGACCACCTGCGCCACGCGCCGCGCATTGACGAATCCGATCAGGCTGACCAGCACTGCAAGAACCGGTACGGCGCGGGCGCTGTCGACAATCAGTTCTTTTCGGTTCCACCCGGCCAGCTCGGCCAGAAGCAGCACGACATCGCGTCCCAGGGTGAGCACGAATAGTGAGGACGCCAGGCCCATGGCCAGCAGGCCAACCCAGGCGATCCGGTCCGACAACGGCTGGCGTTCGATGCCGAAGGCAAGCAGCCCCATCGGTACCAGGATGTAGAGAACGAGCAGGGCGAGCGCGCCTTCGATCTGCAGGGTGCCGCTAACGAAAACGGCCGGCGCAAGGCGCCAGCCGATATAGACATGCAGTAACCCCAGTATTGCCAGGGCAAACAAGAATGCGCGTGATCGCATTGAAATCCCGAACCTGACCGACGTGAACCGCAACTGCGGCAATCCGGTCTAGCTTGGGATCAAATGCCCTGGTTCAATAGGACCAGGTGTGCAGCGCCGGAAACATTTGTCATTTCCGGCGCTGCATTACAGTTTACTTGAACGTGTAAGTTGCGGTCAGGTAAGCAAAGCGGCCGCGGATGTCGGCATAGCTGACATCATAGCCACCCAGGAAGTTCGACGTATTGTTGGTGTACGGCGGATCGCGATCGAACAGATTCTTGATGCCGAAAACCAGCTTGGCCGACTTGAAGCCCGAGTACGACACTTGCGCATCGAAGGTCTGGTACGCATCGACGATTGGAGCAGGCGTGCCGGCAGGTGCGCGGTTGCCCGGAACGTCGTGGTACTTCTTCTGGTAATTCTGCGCAAACGAACCGCTCCACGGACCTGCCTCGTACGTTGCGCTGGCAGTGTGCTTCCAGCGCACTACCACGCCACCACCGCTGGCGCTGAGTGCCTGGTCGAGGATGTTGGAGTAAGTGCCATCCGGACCTTGCTGGTCGTACTTGTTCATGTACGTGCCGCTCAGGCGCAACGTGACCTTCTGGGCATCCGGCAGACGCAGACCGTACTTGGCATCGACGTCGACACCGCTGACATTGGTCTTGAACAGGTTGGCGTTGGTCTGGCTGATGCTGGTGATCGGACCCACACCGCTGGCGTTGCCATCCGGCGCACCACGCTGGATGAAGTTTGCGTACTGGGTCGCGCGTGCTGCCGTACTCAGGAAGTACGTGTAGCTCAGGCCGCCTGGTACGATCGCATCCTTCAGGTTGACCTTAAAGGCATCGAGACCGAGCGAGATGTCGCGGGTCGGCTCGATCAGAACACCCAAGGTGAAGGACTTCGATTTTTCTGGCTTCAGGTCGGGATTGCCGCCGGAGACCGTCGTGAACTGGAAGCTGCAATCGGTCGGCGCACCGGTCTTTTGGTCCGGGCAACGGATCGGGTCGCGGGTACCGTTGCCGGTCACGCTGGTGGCCTGTGGTGTGTACAGGTCGGTCAACGACGGGGCACGGAATCCGGTACCGGCCGAACCACGGAACAACAAGTAGTTGGTTGGCTGGTAACGCAGCGATGCCTTCGGATTGACCGTGTTGCCTACCTGCTGGTAGTGATCGAAACGCACTGCCACGTCGGCGTCCAGTTTCTTGACGATCGGGATGCTCATCTCGGCATAGGTCGAGGCGACGTTACGCGACGCCGATACCGGGAACGAAGTGCCGCCCAGGCCAGCGATATCGCCGGTCTGGATTGCAGGCGACGGATCGTAGGCGAAGCTCTCGCGCCGTACTTCCGCACCGACTGCCACGCTGACAGCGCCGGCCGGCAGGGTGAACAACTCGCGCGAGGCCTTGGCATCGACGCCCGTGGTCGAAGTCTTCGATGAGAAGCTGATGCCGCGGAATTCAGCGCCCTGGACGGCTGCCAGCGCTGCCGGATCGGCCGTCACGCCGAATGGGTTGATGACGCCGCTGTTGAAGATCGGCAGGGCCTTGGAGTATTGCGCATAGCCCGACAGCAGGACTTCCTTGACGCGGCTCTGGTTGTACAGGAAGCCAGTGTCATAGTCCCAGCCAGCCAGCGTGCCGCGCAGGCCCGTGACGAATCGTGCGCTGTCGGCCTCGTCCCGGGTGTTGCGCGCGCCGTTGGCGACGTCACGATAGGCCAGTCCAAGCGGCTTGCCTGCAAAACCGTTCGCATTGGCGAAATCGGTCGGATAGTACGGACTCGATGGCGGCAGCAGAAAGATGCCTGGATAGGTCGTGCCGAATGTCTTGGCGAACGACTGGGTATTCAGGCTGGGGTACTGGGTCGCGACCAGTTGGGCAAAGACCGGGTTATACGGATTGGTCTTGGCCAGTGGATTGCCATAGCTCGACAGCGGCACCGGCTGCGTGGTGCTGGTGGTCTTGGTTTCGTTGAAGCTGCTCTCGAAGTAGCCTTCGGTTTCGCCGTTGATTGTCAGCCGGCCATTTGCCATCAGGTTGACTTTTTCCGACTTCGGCAGAATCGAGACGAATGGGCTGTTGTCGAAGCTGCAGCGTGTCGGATTGTATGGCGAGACTTGCGACACCGGTCCGCAATTCGGGAACGCCGGGTTGGTCAGCTTGCCGGAGCCATAGGCGAACACGTTCGCCGGCGCAGCGATGGACGACAGCACCTCGTTTTGGGCTGCGACGTTGATCCGGTTTGCGTAGGGACGGTCCGCACCGAAGATCGGGTTGGTCTTTTCGATGTTGGCGCCCAGGCTGATGTTGAAGCCGTCTTCGACGATCTTGCCAAAACCAGCGTACACGGAGGCACGCGTGGTGTTGCCCTTGTAGCCGCCGGACGTCGGCTGACCATAGCTGCCGGTTACTTCCGCACCGGTGTAGTCCTTGCGCAGGATGAAGTTGACCACACCGGCAATCGCATCGCTACCGTAGATTGCAGAGGCGCCGTCCTTCAGCACTTCGACGCGCTCAATGGCCGACAACGGGATGCTGTTGATGTCGACAGACGAACCGGCTGCGCCGCCAGCGCCGCCGCCGTAGACCGCGACGCGGCGGCCGTTGACCAGCACCAGGGTCCGTGCGGAAGACAGACCGCGCAGCGACACCGTGGCGATGCTGCCGCCACCGTAGCCGGAAGAGTTGGCGACCGTGGTCGAGCTGCCAGCGCTGCTGAGCGAGCTCAGTTGCTTGACCAGTTCTTCGGTGGAAGTCGCACCGGTACGTTCGATGTCCTCGCGCTTCAGGATCGTTACCGGAAGTGCTGTTTCAGCATCGATCCGCTTGATGGATGAACCCGTGATTTCCACACGTTCGAGCTTGGCTGGAGCCGGATCTGCCGCTTGAGCGAACGCCGATGCCGGTAAAACCAGGCAAGGGGCCAGCGTCGCAGCGACAGCCAACACCGATTTTTTTAACTTCAATTGTGGCGCAAACATGGAAAAACACTCCTCCGATAACAATCAATAAAAACGCCTCCGGGACAGGAGAGCGCATTTGGGGTCCAACAAAAATCCAGGCCACTTTTTGGGGTCACCTAGAAACTTTTTCCAAGGAACCTTAAAGCAATTTCAGTGCCATTAATTCAAGTTTGTCTAGGACGATTTTTGTTATGTGATTATTATTGAAAAAGAAGTTTCTGCACCAACATTGCTCAAAGAATATTAAAAAAGGTGTTTTTTAGTGCAATTTAACGACAGTCGCCCTGAAAACAGGCTTCCGCAACGTCAATTCCGGTCGGCAGTGCCGGCATCCGCCTCCGCGTCGCACCCGCGGCACTCAGCACCTTCAATGCGCTTTCCCCGACAGTCGTCCGAAGATCGTTGCGGCCGCCAAAATTTGCACGCACCACACCGATGCGCGCGCCCTTGAGGCCCTCTGAAGACACAGCGCGCCATCGGGCCAGCCGAATCCTGTGAGGCGGAGATCGGAATGATGCCGCTGCGGCTCGCCAGCCGGACCGGCGGCTTGATGCCGGCCAGACCGTTGGCTGAGCATGGCAAGACGATCGATCCATCTGAGTTGTTGCGCCGATCGGCGCCATGCGGATCAGATTTCTGCAGTTCATTCTGGCGCTCCTGGAGAGTACGGCGTGACATTGGAGCAGAACATCGCATCCCGAATCTTATAACTTTTAGGAAATGTTTCCTTCGTGATAAAGTATTTGGACCCCAACTCTATGGAATATCGTCACAATGATGTTTGCCAATTGCCGACGCGCCACCCTGCTCTCGATCGGCCTTTTACTGTGCGCAACCCATGCGCAGAGCGCACCACTTGCTTCGACGCCCTATCCGGGCACCCTGAGCCTGAGCGTTGACCTGACCGATGCAGCCCGCAAGATCTACCGGGTGCGTGAAACCATTCCGGTGCAAGCCGGCACGCTGACGCTGCACTATCCAAAATGGATTCCCGGCGAGCATGGGCCGACCGGTCCGATCGATGGTGTCACCGGGTTGAAGATCACCGGCAACGGCAATCGCATCGCATGGCGTCGTGACCTGCTCGACATGTTTGCACTGAACGTCGATATTCCGGCCGGCGTCAACACGCTGAACCTCGAATTCGAATTCCTCTCACCGGTCGACAGCGGCGCGTTCGGCGCCGGCGTATCGGCCACACCGCGCATGGCGATCCTGGAATGGAACCAGGTGCTGTTCTATCCATCGGGCTATCCGACCGCGCAGATCGCCATTACCCCGAGCATCAAGGTCTTGCCAGGCTGGGGCGTCGGTACCGCGCTGCAGCAGGCTGGCAGCAACAGCGACGGCATGCGCTTCAAGCCGGTCAGCGTGGAAGAACTGGTCGATTCACCGGTCGCAACCGGCAAGTATTTTCGGCGCATCGATCTGGCGCCGGGCGCCACCCCGAGCGTGCATCTGAACCTGGTTGCCGACCGTGCGGAAAATCTCGCCATCAGCGACCTGCAGATCCAGCATCACCAGGCGCTGGTCAAACAGGCGTCGGCCCTGTTCGACGCGCAGCACTACGATCATTACGATTTCCTGCTGGCGCTGTCGAAGAACACCAATCACTTCGGCCTCGAGCATCATCAGTCCAGCGACAACCGCACCACCTCTGACTTCTTCACTTCGACGACCGCGTACCTGACTGATCCGAGCCTGCTGCCGCATGAATACGTGCACTCGTGGAACGGCAAGTTCCGCCGTCCGGCAGGCCTGGTCACACCGACCTTCGCCGTACCCATGAAGGCCGACCTGCTGTGGGTGTACGAAGGCATGACCAACTACCTCGGTGAAGTGCTGTCGGCGCGTTCAGGCATGTGGACCCCTGAACAATACCGGGATGCGCTGGCGATCACGGCTGCCGAAATGTCGCACCGGCCGGGCCGCGCCTGGCGGCCCTTGCGTGACACCGCCGACAACGCGCAGTTGCTGTACGGCGGTTCATCGGCCTGGGCGAACTACCGGCGCTCGGTCGACTTCTATCCGGAAGGCTCGCTGGTCTGGCTCGACATCGATACCCGCATCCGCGAAATGTCGGGTGGCACCAGGTCACTCGACGATTACCTGCGCATCTTCTACGGTAACGACGCCGCTTTCGCCAAGACCACGCATGACGTCAAGCCTTACGAGTTGTCTGAAGTGATCAGTACGTTGAATGCCGTGCAGCCGTACGACTGGGCCGGATTCCTTGCCAACCGCACCGAATCGGTGGACGTCAATGCCCCGCTGGACGGCATCAACCGTGGCGGCTGGAAGCTGGTCTACACCGATACGCCGACCGAGCTCTTCAAGGCGAATCAGAAAGAGCAGAAAAAGATGAACCTGATGTATTCGCTCGGATTCGTGGTGGTCACCGAGCGCGACCAGGGCAAGCAACCGGGTGATGTGATCGACGTGCTGTGGAACAGTCCTGCCTTCGAGGCCGGTCTGACGCCGGGCGCGAAGATCCTCGCAATCGATGGCGAGGAATTCGATCCGGACCTGCTCGAGATGGTGATCAAGCGGGCACAGCAGGACCACGCACCGATCGACCTGAGCATCCAGAACGGCGCGTATTTCACGACGGTGCGCATGCAGTACAGCGGCGGTCCGAAATATCCGAGACTGGAACGCCTGCCGGGCAAGACCGACTGGCTCACGTCGGTCGTGACGGCGCGCTGAAAAATGTGACTTGCCAGTGATCGTGCTGGCAGTGAAAGGGAACGCCCGGCTCGGGCGTCTCCCTGATCGAAAGAAACGTACAGGCGACCATGCCGACGCACGGATTCTTGCGATCAAAGGCTGCTTGCGCAAGCACGGCGAACAACCCAAGAAACGTCGCATTCCTCGGTAAGAATTTCTCTGCTCGGTATCCCTTCCCCTATCGCAAAAACGCACACACTTGCAATCGTGCTGCAATGAAAACGATGTGCACTACTTCTTGAATCCGAGGTAGTCACCCCAGACAAATTCATGCTTGTGCGGTGTCAACTTGATCGCGCTCGATCACTGTAGTATTCCGGGAACAGTACGCTGTTTTAATCACGTATTAGGAACACCTTGCGACATTGCATTGGTGTCGCTTTTCATCATTCGATCCTCCTTTTTTGCAAAGTACCCCATGCAAGCTTTCAATGCCAGATT
>JACMOV010000120.1 GCA_014377845.1 Herminiimonas sp. | reverse complement strand
GAATTCTTCTGCCGGCTCTGGACTTTGCCAGAGCCGGCCAAACCCAATTGAAAGACCTCATGAAAAAATCTCGCTATCCATTGCTGGCGCTCGTGGCGTTCAGCGCCGCCGCGCTACCTGTCGCGTCTGCTTTCGCAGCAGGGAATCCGAATGTCGAACATGAAGTGCAGGCATTCTTGCAAAAGCTGGAAGCCGGTGGCGGCAAGCCGATCGAGCAATTGTCCCCCGTCGAGGCGCGCAAGGTGCTTGCCGGTGCACAGTCCAGTGTCAAGCTGACGCTACCGGCAGCCGACGTCTCGGAAAAAACCATCAACGCCGGTGGCGGTGACATCAAGCTGACGATCGTCCGCCCTGCCGGCGCTACCGGTATTTTGCCGGCATTCATGTTCTTCCATGGCGGCGGCTGGGTGCTGGGTGATTTTCCGACCCACGAACGGTTTGTGCGCGACCTGGTCGTCCAATCGGGTGCGGTGGCTGTCTTCGTTAATTACACACCATCACCGGAGGCCAAATACCGCGTCGCGATCGACCAGGCCTACGCCGCAACGAAGTGGGTCGCGGAAAACGGCAAGGAAATTCGGGTCGACGGTGCTCGCCTGGCAGTTGCGGGCAATAGCGTAGGTGGCAACATGGCAACCGTCGTGGCGCTGATGGCGAAGGAAAAGGGCGGACCGAAACTTCGGGCTGAAGTCCTGTTCTGGCCGGTCACCGATGCAAATTTCGAGACGCCTTCTTACAAGCAGTTTGCGGATGGCCATTTCCTGACGCGCAATATGATGAAATGGTTTTGGGATAACTACACGACCGATGCCGCAAAGCGCAAGGAAATCACCGCGTCGCCGCTGCTGGCCACCGTCGAGCAGTTGAAAGGATTGCCGCCAACCCTGATCCAGACTGCCGAAAACGATGTCCTGCGCGACGAGGGCGAAGCTTATGGCCGCAAGCTCGATGCGGCTGGCGTGCAGGTCACCATCGTGCGCTATAACGGCTTGATTCATGACTTCGGTTTGCTCAATGCGATCAGCCAGGTGCCTGCAGTGCGGTCTTCGCTGGAGCAGGCTGGGCAAGAGCTGAAGAAACACCTGAAGTAAGCCTGAAGCGACCGTCGCCACGGCGAGCGGCGGTCGCTTCAATCATGCTACTTACATCATTTTGTATGCAAGGCTGCAGCCGATGTGCAGCCGAACCATGGCTGACCGCGTCTTGCGACGTCGCGCCGGCTTGCGGGCGTTTTATTTTCCGATACAGAAGCGGCCAAAGATCACCCCCAGCAGATCGTCCGAACTGAATTCGCCTGTGATGCTGCTCAGCCGGTCCTGCGCCAGCCGCAGTTCTTCTGCGAACAGGTCCAGCGCGCGATCGGCCTGTTGCGCCAGTTGATCGGCCTGGTCGAGATGGGTGCGTGCCGCCTTCAGCGCGATCAGGTGGCGTTCCCGCGCCAGGTAGAGCGATTCGCCGGTCTGCTGCCAGCCGGCCACGCGCAGCAACTCCGCACGCAGCAGGTCCAGGCCGAGCCGGTCGGTGGCAGAGATGTAGAGATGGGTCACTCCCGTGGCCTCGTCCTGGTCGATGCCCGGACGGTGGCCCGACAGGTCGATCTTGTTCCAGACCACCAGCACCGGCACGTTGTCCGGCAGGCGCGCGGCGATCTCTTCGTCGCCGCGGGTCGGACCGATGCTGGCGTCGAGCAGGTGCAGGATCACGTCGGCCTGCTGCACCGCGTTCCAGGTGCGTTCGATGCCGATGCGCTCGACCTCGTCGCTGGCGTCCTCCGGATGGCGGATGCCGGCGGTGTCGATGATGTTGAGCGGGATGCCCTCGATCTGGATCGTCTCGGTCACCTTGTCGCGCGTGGTGCCGGCGATCGCCGTCACGATCGCCACGTCCGAGCCTGCCAGCAGGTTCAATAGAGACGACTTGCCGACGTTGGGCTGACCGGCCAGCACCACATTCAAGCCATCACGCAGCAGCGCGCCCTGCGCCGCATGACGGAACACATCGTCGAGGTCGGCGCGGATGCGTTCGAGCTGGCCGCGCGCGTCGGAGGTCTCCAGAAAATCGATCTCCTCTTCCGGAAAATCAAGCGTCGCCTCGACCAGCATTCGCAGGTGCGTCACGCGTTCGACCAGCGTGTTGATCGTCGCCGAGAACACGCCCGACAGCGATTGCAATGCCGATTTCGCCGCCGCCTCGGTCGAGGCATCGATCAGGTCGGCCACCGCCTCGGCCTGCGCCAGGTCCAGCTTGTCGTTGAGGAAGGCGCGCTGGGTGAATTCGCCCGGTTGCGCCAGCCGCAAGCCGATCTGCTCGCCGGCTTCGAGGCAGCGCGCCAGCAGCATCTGCAGCACCACCGGTCCGCCGTGTCCCTGCAGTTCCAGCACGTCCTCGCCGGTGTAGGAATGCGGCGCCTTGAAGTACAGCGCAAGCCCCTGGTCGATGATGCTGCCGTCGGCGCCGACGAAGCTGGTAAAGGTCGCGTGCCGCGGCGTCAGCGCAGTGCTGGCCGGCAGGTTGCAGACGGCGTCGATGACGGCGCCGATCTGCTTGCCGGAGACGCGCACGACGCCGATGCCGCCACGGCCAGGTGCGGTGGCGATTGCTGCAATGGGAGAGGAATCGAAGGTCATGGATGCAGTGTAAGCGGCGCAAATTATTTACAGCAACAAAAAAGCCCGCTGGCGGTTGCCACGGGCTTTTCGTACTGCGTTTCGAATCACTTTGTGTATCTTGGCTGCGACATTGCCTGCAGCATCGCATGCGGCATCGCTGGCGACCGCGCCGCGCCAGGCAGCTGCCGTCGCCGGCGCGGTCAGGCCGCTTTCGGCGCTCCCAGCTTGCGCGTGATGACCCACTGCTGGGTGATCGACAGGATGTTGTTGACCACCCAGTACAGCACCAGCCCGGACGGAAAGAAGAAGAACATGACCGAGAACAGGATCGGCATGAACATCATCACCTTGGCCTGCACCGGGTCCGGCGGCGTCGGGTTGAGCTTGGTCTGGATGAACATCGACACTGCCATGATGACCGGCAGGATGTAGAACGGGTCCGGTGCGGCCAGGTCATGGATCCAGCCGAGCCATGGCGCGTTGCGCATCTCGACGCTGGCCAGCAGCACCCAGTAGAGCGAGATGAAGACCGGGATCTGCACCACGATCGGCAGGCAGCCACCGAGCGGATTGATTTTTTCGGTCTTGTAGAGCGCCATCATTTCCTGGTTCATCTTGGCCGGATCGCCCTTGAAGCGTTCGCGGATCGCGGTCATCTTCGGCGTCACCAGCTTCATCTTGCCCATGCTGCGATAGCTCGCCGCCGACAGCGGGAAGAACGCCAGCTTGATCAGGATCGTCAGCACGATGATGGTCCAGCCCCAGTTACCGAGGATGTGATGGATCTGCGTCATCAGCCAGAAGATCGGCTTGGCGATGATCGTCAGCCAGCCATAGTCCTTGACCAGTTCCAGGCCCGGTGCGGTCTTTTCCAGCACGGCCGATTCCTGCGGGCCGGCGTACAGGCGCGCATCTTCGCTGACGGTCGCGCCGGGGGCAACGGCGCCGAGCGGCTCGATGGTGCCGACCGCGTACATGTTGGTCGCCACTTTCTTGGTGAAGATCTCGCGCGGCTTCTTGTCGGCCGGGATGAAGGCGGCGACGAAGTAGTGCTGGACCAAAGCGATCCAGCCGTTGTCGGCCTTGGTCGCATGTTCCTCGGTGCCTTTTTCGATCTTCTCGAAGGTCAGCTTCTGGAAGTGGTCGGTGTCGGTATAGACGGCCGGGCCGGTGAAGGTGCTGTAGAAGCGCGATTCGCCTTCCGGCTTGTTGCCGTCACGCACCAGCTGCAGGTACAGCGACGGCGTCACTGGCGCGGTACCGATGTTGGTGATGTCGTGCTTGACGTCGATCAGGTAATCGCCGCGGGTAAAGGTGTAGGTCTTCGTCAGCTTGACGCCGCCCTGCTCGGCTTCCAGCACCAGCTGGACGGTGTTGCCGGCGTCGAGCGTGCGCACGCCCGGTTTCGCGGTGAAGATCGTCTTGTGGTTCGGGAACGGTCCACCGATCAGGCCGGTTTGCGCAAGGTAGGTGCGCTTCTCGGTGGCGTCGAACAGGACCAGGTTCTTGCTCTGGTCGTTGGCGTCCTTGTGCTTCAGCAGCTCCAGGCGGCGCAGTTCACCGCCGACGGTGTCGATGTCGGCCTTGACCACGTCGGTGACGATGGTGATGACTTCACCCTTGGTGGCCGGGGCGGCATCGACGCCGGGCAGTGCGCTGGCGCCGGCAGCCGCCTGCGGCAGTGCACCGTTGGCGGCTGGCGTGCCTGCGACACCGGCAGTGCCGGCCGCTCCGCCAGCAGCAGGCTTGGCGACCACCGTCGGGTTCGGGAAAAACATCGAGGGCTTGCCGGTGGCGCGCATCCAGTTATCCCACAATAAAAGCAGCGATAACGAGAACACAACCCACAGGACGGTACGTTTGATATCCATGTTTGATCAGTCGGAATTCAGGGTGTCAGGAATGGCTACAACCGCGAGCGGTTGCAGAAGAAGAAGTTGCAGTTGCAGTGTGATCGGCAGGCCCGGCCGTGCACGGCACCGGATCGAGCCCGCCGGCATGCCACGGATGGCACTTGCACAGCCGCCGCGCCGCCAGCCAGGAACCGTGCAGCGCACCGTGCGTGGCGACCGCTTCGCTCGCATAGTCTGAACAGCTTGGGTAGAAGCGGCAGTTTTGGCCCAGATAGGGACTGATGCACAGCTTGTAGAGACGCAGCAACAGCAGCAGGGCGGTTTTCATGCGCGATTCTCCGGCAGGCACTGGCGGGCGAACAACTGGGCCAGCTCTGCCTTTAATACCCGGCGCAGCGCCGCAGTGGTCGCCGGCCCGGCCTTGGTGTTGACCGGCTTCGACAGGCGCACGATACAGTCGATCGCCGGCAGCCGGATCTGGCGGAACAGTTCCCTGGTCATGCGCTTGACCGTGTTGCGGGTCACGGCGCGTGGCGCCAGGCGCTTGGCTGCGACCACGCCGAGGCGGGCTTGCGGCAAGTCGGTGGGCCGGACATAAAGGACGAAATGCGCCGTGCGAAATACCGGGCGCAAATTAAAAACGGATGAAAATTCATCCGTTTTGACGATACGCCGCTCGCGTGGAAAAGCTTCCGGATGCGCGAGTAGAGGATCGCTGTTCACGCCATCAGCTCATCGTGCAATGCAATCTGCCCGCGTGCCGATGCGGGACGATCAGGCTGCCAGGCGCTTGCGGCCCTTGGCGCGGCGTGCGTTCAGGACGGCACGGCCGCCACGGGTCGCCATCCGGACGCGGAAGCCATGGGTGCGCTTGCGGCGAACGACGGAAGGTTGGTAAGTACGTTTCATGTTGGGCTCGCTGATCGGTCAAAAAGTAAAATCGGAATATTCCGCGCAAGACCACCAGGGCAGATCATCTTGCGACTGCTTCCCATGCGTAATGCTTGCGGTGGGTGCCGGTCTTGCTGCAGGAGCGCGCCTGCAAGTAACACTACAGGTGCGACTGCATGCAGCATCAACAGCCCGGCGTGGCGGTGAGGCACGTGGTGAACCCGAGATTAAACAGCATTTTCCATAGATTTGTCAATCACTTAGCATCGGTCTTCGCGCCCGCCCGGGGCGCTCCGGGCGGCAAAATAAGCGCCCTGCCTGTGGATAACTTTGGCCGTCAGGCGTAGAATGGAGGCAACGTGTGGCAAGCTGCGGCGCGACAAAATAGTCCGCGCCAGAAGCGGTTTCTGACCCTCCCCACACTCTTTAAAATAGATGATCAATGGATAATTTCTGGCAGAGCTGCTCTACCCAGCTGGAACAGGAGCTGACGCCCCAACAGTTCAGCGCCTGGATCAAGCCGCTGGCGCCGCTCGGCTTCGAAGAAGGCGTCCTGCGCATCGCCGCACCGAATCGTTTCAAGCTCGACTGGGTCAAGACCCAGTTCGCCAGCCGCATCACGACCCTCGCCGCGCAGTACTGGGAAGAGCCGATCGACGTCCAGTTCGTGCTCGACCCGCGCCTGAACACGCCCCGCCGCACCGGCCCGGGCAACACCAGCCAGGTCGCTGCCGACCCGAACGGCAATGGCAGCTACGGCGGCATGAATGGTTCGATGAGCAGCGCCATGAACGGTGACATGCCGCTCATCGACGGCATCGGCGAACGGATCACCGACGGCGTGTCGCGCCGCGAGCAAAGCCGCATCAACGATGCCCTGACCTTCGACAGCTTCGTCACCGGCAAGGCCAACCAGCTGGCGCGCGCCGCCGCCATCCAGGTCGCCAACAATCCGGGCAGTTCGTACAATCCGCTGTTCCTGTACGGCGGTGTCGGCCTGGGCAAGACGCACCTGATCCACGCCATCGGCAACAAGGTCCAGGAAGACAATCCTTCCGTTAAAATCCGGTACATCCACGCAGAGCAGTATGTTCGCGACGTAGTGACTGCTTACCAGCGCAAGGGTTTCGACGACTTCAAGCGGTATTATCATTCGCTGGATCTGCTGCTGATCGACGACATCCAGTTCTTCTCCGGAAAGAACCGGACGCAGGAAGAATTCTTCTATGCCTTCGAAGCCCTGATCGCTGCCAAGAAGCAGATCATCATCACCAGCGACACCTATCCGAAAGAAATTTCGGGAATGGACGACCGCCTGATTTCCCGTTTCGACTCCGGCCTGACGGTCGCCGTCGAACCGCCGGAGCTGGAAATGCGGGTCGCGATCCTGCTGAAAAAGGCGCTCACCGAAGGCGTGGTGCTGTCGGACGATGTCGCGTTCTTCGTGGCCAAGCATCTGCGCTCGAACGTGCGCGAGCTCGAAGGCGCGCTGCGCAAGACGCTGGCGTACTCGCGTTTTCATGGCAAGGACATCACCATCGACCTGGTCAAGGAAGCACTGAAAGACCTCCTGTCGGTGCAGAACCGGCAGATCTCGGTGGAGAACATCCAGAAGACGGTGGCCGACTTTTTCAACATCAAGGTCGCCGACATGTACTCGAAAAAACGGCCGGCCAACATCGCGCGGCCGCGCCAGATCGCGATGTATCTGGCAAAGGAACTGACGCAGAAGAGCCTGCCGGAAATCGGCGAACTGTTCGGCGGGCGCGATCATACGACGGTGCTGCATGCGGTGCGCAAGATCGCCGCGGACCGCCAGCAGAGCCCGGAATGCAATCATGAACTGCACGTGCTGGAGCAGACCCTGAAGGGTTGATGAAGCACATGGGTGGCTGCCTCGCAGCCTGTGGATAACTCGAAAAGATTTTTTGCTTCTCTTTTTTGCTTCTCTTTTTTGCTTCTCTTTTTTACTTCTCACTGTTGAGGGAATCTTATGCAATTGGTCAAAACATCCCGAGATGCCCTTCTCCGGCCACTGCAAATCGTGAGCGGTATTGTCGAGCGTCGGCACACTTTGCCGATTCTGGCCAATATCCTCATTCGCAAGGACGGCGAACGGGTCTCGTTTCTTTCCACCGATATCGAAGTGCAGATCACCACGCACGCGCAGGTCGGCAGCGGCAATGAAATCGCCGCCACCACCGTCGCCGCAAGGAAGCTGCTAGACATCCTGCGCGCCCTGCCGGACTCGGGCGACGTCTCGCTGACACTGGCCAACAAGCGCATGACGGTCCAGTGCGGCAAATCGCGCTTCGCCCTGCAGACGCTGGCCGCCGAAGAATTCCCGACGGTCGCGCAAGCCGAGAAGTACAACGCCAAGGTCACGCTGCCGCAGAAGACCCTGAAGCACCTGTTCAACATGGTCCACTTCTCGATGGCGCAGCAGGACATCCGCTACTACCTCAACGGCCTGCTGCTGGTCGTCGATGGCAAGAACGTGATCGCGGTCGCAACCGACGGCCATCGCCTCGCCTTCTGCCAGGTCGCCACCGAACAGGAATTCCCGCGCCAGGAAGTCATCATCCCGCGCAAGACGATCATCGAACTGCAGCGCCTGCTCGACGAGAGCGAAGAGCCGGTCTCCATCGAGATCGCCAACAACCAGGTCAAGCTGAGCTTTGCGGATATCGAACTGATGTCCAAGCTGGTCGAAGGCAAGTTCCCCGACTACACCCGGGTGGTGCCGAAGGGCTACAAGAACAACTTCACGATCGGCCGCGACGCGCTGCTGCGTTCCTTGCAGCGGGCCGCGATCATGACCTCCGACAAGTTCAAGGGCGTGCGCTGCATCGTCACGCCCGGCAGCATGAAGGTCAGCTCCACCAACGCCGACCAAGAAGAAGCCGTCGAGGAAATCGAGATCGACTACGGCGGCGACAGCGTCGACATCGGCTTCAACGTCACTTATCTGCTCGATGTCCTCAACAACCTGAAGTCCGACAGCATCAACATCGCGCTCGGCGACGCCAACTCGTCGGCCCTGATCACGGTGCCGGACAATCCGGACTTCAAGTATGTCGTGATGCCGATGCGGATTTAAGCACCGGCGCGCAGTCTGCACCGGTTCATGCCGGTTCATGCCGGTTCATGCCGCATCGTATGGCTGACTGCAGCAGGCGTCCTCAGCCTGCAGCATGCAGCGAATATTCATAAACACCGTACAAACAACGCGTCACCAGCGCTTCATCAGCGTGTAACCAGCGCCAAAGCGTCATTAGAGAAAGCAGTCCATGTCCGCGATTCCAGTGCAACCACCCGTTCCAGCGCAACCGAACCAGTACGGCGCATCCTCGATCCAGATCCTCGAAGGCCTCGAAGCCGTGCGCAAGCGCCCCGGCATGTACATCGGCGACACCTCGGACGGCACCGGACTGCACCACCTGGTCTTCGAGGTGCTCGACAACTCGATCGATGAATCGCTGGCCGGCCACTGCACCGAAATCCACGTCACGATCCACAGCGACAATTCGATCTCCGTCACCGACAACGGCCGCGGCATCCCGACCGGCATCAAGTGGGACGACAAGCACGACCCGAAGCGCAGCGCAGCCGAGATCGTCATGACCGAGCTGCATGCCGGCGGCAAGTTCGACCAGAACTCGTACAAGGTCTCCGGCGGCCTGCACGGGGTGGGCGTCTCCTGCGTCAACGGCCTGTCGAAACTGCTGAAGCTGGTGATCCGCCGCGACGGCAAGGCGCACGCGATGGAATTCGTGCGCGGCATCCCGCAGGATCGCCAGATCGAAACCATCGACGGCATGGTGGTCTCGCCGATCAAGGTCACCGGCGACACCGACAAGCGCGGCACCGAAGTCCATTTCTGGGCCGATGAAGAGATCTTCACGCACATCGAATTTCACTACGAGATCCTGGCCAAGCGGATTCGCGAGCTATCCTTCCTCAACAACGGCGTGCGCATCAAGCTCTCCGACCAGCGCACCGGCAAGGAAGAAGTGTTCGCCTTCGAAGGCGGCACGCGCGGCTTCGTCGAGTACATCAACAAGGCGAAGAACGTTCTGCATCCGACGATTTTCCAGGCCACCGGCGAGCGCATGTCGGATCAGAACACCAACATCACGGTCGACGTCTCGATGCAGTGGAACGACGCCTACAACGAGCAGGTGCTCTGTTTCACCAACAACATCCCGCAGCGCGACGGTGGCACCCACCTGACGGGTCTGCGCGCCGCGATGACCCGCGTGATCAACAAGTACATCGAAGAACACGACTTCGCCAAAAAGGCCAAGGTCGAAGTCGCTGGCGACGACATGCGCGAAGGCCTGACCTGCGTCCTGTCGGTCAAGGTGCCGGAGCCGAAGTTCAGCTCGCAGACCAAGGACAAGCTGGTGTCGTCCGAAGTGCGCGGCCCGGTCGAAGAGATCGTCGCCAAGACCCTGACCGACTTCCTGCAAGAGAAGCCGAACGACGCCAAGATCATCTGCGGCAAGATCGTCGAAGCCGCCCGCGCCCGTGAAGCCGCCCGCAAGGCCCGCGAACTCACGCGCCGCAAAGGCGTCATGGACGGCCTTGGCCTGTCCGCCAAACTTGCCGACTGCCAGGAAAAAGATCCCGCGCTGTGTGAGCTCTACATCGTCGAGGGCGACTCCGCCGGCGGCTCCGCCAAGCAGGGCCGCGACCGCAAGTTCCAGGCGATCCTGCCGTTGCGCGGCAAGGTGCTCAACGTCGAGAAGGCCCGCTTCGAGAAGATGCTGTCGAGCGAGCAGATCACCACATTGATCGCCACGCTGGGCACCTCGATCGGCGCCGACGAATTCAACATCGACAAGCTGCGCTATCACCGCATCATCATCATGACCGACGCCGACGTCGACGGCGCGCACATCCGCACCCTGCTGCTGACGCTCCTGTACCGCCAGATGCCATTGCTGGTCGAGCGCGGCCACGTCTACATCGCCCAGCCGCCGCTCTACAAGGTCAAGCACGGCCGCGACGAGCGCTACCTGAAGGACGACGTCGAAGAAGCGAGCTACATGATGCAGATCGCGCTGAACGACGCCGCGCTGGTCCCGCAAGAAAACGCCGCGCCGATCAACGGCGAAGCCCTGGCCGAACTGGTCCGCCAGTACAACACCGCCAACGCCATCATCATGCGGCTGACGCGTGCCGTCGACAACGCCGCGCTGTCGGCGATCATGACCGGCGTTACACTGGACCTGACGACGAACGAAGCAGCCGAAGCCTCGGCCGCCGCCATGTCCCGCACCATCAACGACCCGTCAGTCAAGGTCACGGTCAAGTCGGACGAACTCTCCGACAAGCACCTGCTGCGCATCGAACGCCTCTATCACGGCAACTACAAGGTCAGCGTGATCGACGCGGATTTCGTGAGTGGTCCGGACTACCAGGTGCTGGAGAATGCAGCGGCGACCTTCAAGGGCCTGATCGGGCCGGGTGCGCTGGTGCGACGTGGCGCTGGGGAGAAGGTCAAGGAATCGGCGATTGCCGACTTCCACCAGGCGATGGCCTGGCTACGCGAAGAAGCGGAGCGTGGGGTGTCGAAGCAGCGGTACAAGGGGCTGGGGGAGATGAATCCTTCGCAGCTTTGGGAAACCACGATGGATCCTACGGTTCGGCGGTTGTTGAAAGTGCAGATTGAGGATGCGATTGCTGCGGATCAGATTTTTGCTACGTTGATGGGGGATGACGTGGAGCCTCGACGGGCATTCATTGAACTCAATGCGCTGCAGGCCGGGAATATTGACGTTTAGGTGATTGTTTTTTGTCGACGTCCCCAGCCGGAGGCACTTTTATCCAGCCCTCACCACTTTTGAGGTCGAGGCTTCACGGCGATGTCTAGCGTCCAGTCCACACGGGCGCCCGGACTCGCCATTGCGAGACCTTTGCTCACTCCCGCAAAAAATCCAAGACAGCCCGCTGAAACCTCCCCCGCCCCTTCTGAAACATCATCATGTGTCCCGCCTCGGGAATAATCACATACCGCTTGTCCGGATTCGGCAGCGCCTGAAAAAACGGCAGCAATCCCTCCATGTCCGCCACGTCGTCATACTCGCCGTGAATCAGCATCACCGGTACCGTCATCGATCGCGCATTCAACATCGGCATGATCGTCACCATGTCCAGTTGCGGTCCGGTCGCGGTCCTGGTTTCCACCTGCGCTGCGGCGTGGGCATAGGCATCGACGACTGCGGCGATGTTGGCACTGGCAGGCGTCATGGAAGAAAACCGCGGTTTCCATCCGGCTTCCGGGATCACGATGTACGGGTTCTTGCGGAACACGTCGATCTTCTGGCGGCGCTTGGCCAGGTCGGGACTGTCCAGATGCATCTGCGCATAGGCGATGTACTTGTTGACCTTTTCCGGATGCGCCATCACGAACATGCCGCCGTATTGCGTCGCCCATGACCAGGCGAGCACGTCGACCTTCGCCACGCCGCGCAGCTTGGCGATGTAGTCGACGACCGCATTCAGGTCCTCGCTCGCCTCCGCTGTCGTCATATGACCCTCCGGACGCGTGGAGCGGCCGAAGCCGCGCGTGTCGAGCGCGAACACGTCGAAGCCCTGCTCGGCCAGTACATCCATCAGGCTGACGTCGGGCACGCCCGGTACCTGTAGGTCGAAGCTTTCACGCCCGGCCGTGGCCGAGCCGTGGGCGAGGACGACGACTTTCTTGCCTGGCTGGGTGCCGGCGTATTTTTCCCAGACGTAGAGTTTTATAGGTCCGTTCTGGACGGAATGTTCAGCGCCGGTGATGGCGGCGAGTGCGGAGG
>JACMOV010000119.1 GCA_014377845.1 Herminiimonas sp. | reverse complement strand
TCGCGGCGCTTGCAGCCAGCAACAGCAGACTTGCCGCGAGTCGATGCCAAACGGTGGGAATCAGGGTCGAACGCATCGGGAATTCCTTCAGGGTGCGGGAAAGTGCCGGGCATCAGGAATACAACGCCCGCCGTGGCTGTCAAGTGGACAGGGTGGCCGCTGTGCCGGGCGGTGTCTGTACGGCACCACACAAGGCCGGTCCTGGCGTGCTTGTGGTACCGGCGCGGGCACAGGCAAAAAGGAAGGTTACAACACGTCCTGTGTGAAGGGTTGCAGAGCGGGCTGCAATCGCGGCCGTCGAGCAGGATCGCGCCGCTGGCCGGCGCATCGAAACGCAGCAGCAGCTTGACCATCGTGCTCTTGCCCGATTCTGCACATGGCGGCAGGCGTCAAGTCGCAGGTGGTGTTGCAGCGTCTGGGCGTCAGGGCGCCGATCAGCGTCAGTTGCTGCATCGTGTCGGTGATGCCGAAGCGACCGAGGAACGAGGCCCGGCGGTTGACCACGACATCGACGGCGACACCGATCAGCACTTCTGGCAGCACGTCGAAAAACTTGTTCAGCGCGGAGTAGATGCTGGCGATGATGGTGTCGCGTCGGTACTGGCGGGCGTAGGAAAACAGTCGACGGAGTGCGTGCGTGGACGAGGAAAGCAGAGGGCGGTGGGGTCTGCACTTTAAGTCAGGCGCCACGAAGTCGGAAAATGACACGGCCCGCAGCTACGTATGCAGCGGCGGGCCGTCGAAGGTTTGCATCATGACCCGCTCTCGCAGGTCACGGCTCAGGTCAGCGCAGTGGCACGTCCCACACGCCGCGTCCGTAGGTCGAGGCACGCAGGAAACTGCCGTCGGCCGGGATGTACAGATCGCTCACCTGCACCGTCGGCAGGCCGGCGCCGAACTGGGTCCAGCTCGCACCGAAATTGTCCGAGCGGTAGACACCGAGGAAAGTAGCGGCAAATACCGTCTTGCCGCCGGTATTCGGCAGTACCGCGAGCTTGCTGATCGGTGCATTCGGCAAGCCTGCGCCGGCGGCTTTCCATGACTTGCCGCCATTGTCGGTACGGACCACGTACACCGATTGTCCGGTCGCGTTCTCCGATGCGACGTAGATCACCGCGTTGCTGCCGTATGCGACGTTGCTGTTGAATCCGGCATAGCCCGCCACCTTGTTGTTGCTGCGGGCCCAGTTGGCGCCGCCGTCCGAGGTGATCAGGATCGTGCCGCCGGTCGAGACCGCTGCCACATGGTTCAGGTCGAGCGGACTCACCGAAACGCTGTGCGAACTGCCGCGTACGTAGGTCGCGTAATCGGCACCCTTGAAAATCGGTTTCCAGAGCGCACCGGCATTGTCGGTGCGATAGATGCCGCTGGCCGTGTTGGTGAAATACGTATTACCCAACTGATCCGCCGCTGCCGATGGTGTCTCGATCGGTGTCACGAAATAAGCGTCACAGGCGAAGATCCCGTTGTACGTGCAGCTCGCACTATCGAAGTTCGGCTCGGTCCACTTTTTCTGGATGTTCGGCGTCTTGTCCGCGTAGTAGATGAAACCGTACACGTAGCTGCCCATGGCGCTGTTGCCGGTGGCCTGACTCCAGCCGACGCCGAAGCCGTCACCACCGAAACTCTGGTTGAAGACGCCGGTATTGCCGGACCGGATACGCGTGCCATTGTCCTGCAAGCCCACCAGGACGCTCTTCGGATCGGTGCCCGAGGTCGCCAGGGAGTAGATCAGGTGGTCCGCCAGGCCGACGTTCTTCTGGTCGGTCCAGCTGGCGCCCTCGTCAGTGCTGACGAACAGGCCGCCATCGGTGCCGTACATGATGCGCTTCTTGCCGCCGGCCAGCGATACCGTTGCGGTGTGGTGATCGGCATGCACATACCCCAGGCCGAATTGCGACAGCCAGTTGGTCAACAGCTTCCAGCTTGCGCCGCCATCGGTCGTCTTGGCGGAATTGAGCTGGCCACCCAGGTAGACCGTATTACGGTTCGGGTCGCTCGGATCGACCACGATCATGTGGTTGTAGAACGACTGGTCGCGCATGAGGTTCATCTTCAGATTTTCTTCGTTCGGATTGACCGGCGCCTTGGCGTTCAGGCCAAGACCGGTCCAGGTCAGGCCGCCGTCAGCTGAGCGGTACAGATCCTTCAGGCTGCCCGGATAGGCTTTGGCTGCATAGGCGTAGACCACCGCGTCCCCAGGAGTACCGACGCTGAGCGTGATGCGGCCGGCGCCGGAGGTCAGTGTCGCTGCCGAGACCGCGCTCCACGAAATGCCATCGACCGAGCGGTAAAGATTGGCTGGCGAGTAATAGCCACCGCTGGCCGAGGTCGCAAGCCAGCCAGCGCTGCTGCGGGCAAGGCTCCAGACCCGCGTGCCTGCCACGCCCGCCGGCGTCAATACGTTGGCGTAAGTCGCGCCGCCGTCGCCGGAGCGGAACACACCCGCATCGGTCGATACAAGCACCACATCCTGCGCGCCGCTGGTGTCGACCTTGATGTCGAGGACCATGCCAGCGCCTGGCAGCAAGGTGAACGGCGACCAGCTGTCGCCACCGTCAGTGGTCTTGAGCATGGCGCCGCCGACCAGTGGAATGCCGTCGAACGGATCGCCGGTGCCGAAATAGAGCGTTTTGGCGGTCCGGCCCATCGCCGCCGCGCCGCCGCTGGTGGTAATGACCTTGTCGGTTATCGGCGTCCAGGTCGGATATGGCGATTCGAAATTGGTGGTTTTCCATATGCCGCCGCTCGACGACAGCACATACAGGGTGTTCGGATCATTCGGGTCGGGCAGGATATTGCGCAGGCGACCGCTGTCGGTCACGCTCAACTGGATGCCGTTCTGGGTCTTGTTGGCCCGCGTCGGTCCGATCGAGGTCCATGACGGCACACCGGCTGGAGCAGCCGCGCCCGGAGCAAGTTGCGGGTAGGTGCTGCGCTGGCGAGTAAGCTCGGCAATCATGCGCTGCGAGAAGTCGCTCGGAATGACCCCGTAGCGTGCCTTCTGCCATTCGAGCCGGCCAAGTATCGTCGGCCGGTCTTCTTCACCGCCACCGGCTGCCTTAAAATCCTGGAACGTCTGGGCACTGCGGTAGTTGCTGTCGTCTGTGGCGGTTTGCGCCCCTGCCGGCGAGACGAGGCCGACTGCGATGAGCAGCGCTGCCAGTCGTCCTGCTGCACGAATGAAAGTCATGGTGATCCTTTTATGTTCGCGGGTTCTCCGGCACTTGTGGCGCCAGCAGCTTCCGAATCGGGAGCCCGATCGAGCATAAAGAATTTTTGAGCATTGTCAATTGGGAAAGTGTGCATGGCCGATTTTTTTGCTCGGATTATTTATTTAAGGAAATTTTTTTGGGAGCGGCCCGGAGTTGCCGGCTGCCGTTTCAACGGGCAGGCAGAGCAGGCAGTGGAGCCTTCCGCTTCGCATCCGCCCGCCGCCACGCAAGAATGCCCAGCATCGCGCCGCTGACCATCACGCCGAAAAGCACGATTGTCGGTGTCAGCGCCACATCGGCCGCCACCAGCGCACCATAGACCGCCAGCAGCACGAGGCAGGCCAGGCTTTCATTGAAATTCTGCACGGCGATGGATTGGCCCGGGTCCATCAGCTGGTTACCGCGATGCTGCAGCAGTGCGTTCATCGGCACCACCAGCAAGCCCGACAGGGCGCCTGTTGCGATCAGCGCCAGCACCGCCAGCCAGACGGTATCGACCAGCACCATCGACAGCACCAGCGCGCCAATCGCCATGCCAGCCGGGAGCAAGGAGACGGCACGTTGCAGCGGCACCCAGCGCGCAGCGGCAATGGCCCCAGCGACCATGCCGACCGCGACCGCGCCCTGTAGCAGCGCGGCTTGCGCAAGCGACAGGTGGAGCACAAGTGCCGCCCAGCGCAAGACGATGAATTGCAGAACCGCCGAGGCCGACCAGAACAGACTGGTGACGGCCAGTGAGATTCGTCCCGGCGGATCGCGCCACAACACGCGCATGCAGCGAATGAATTCCCGTGTCAGTCCGGACGGATGGGACAGCGCTTCAGGATTGGCGCTGGCACCACCGGCGACCCGCGCGACACAGGCTGCAGCAACGCCGTACAAGGTTGCCAGCAGGGCGGTTGCGGTGGCGGCGCGGCTGCCCAGCAGTGCGGGCAATGCGATGCCCTCATCCATCAGTGCGCTGCCGAGCCCCACGCCGAGCAGGATCGAAACGACGGTGACGACTTCGATCCAGGCATTTGCGGCGACCAGCTCTTCCGGCGGCAACAGCTCGGAAAGAATGCCGTAGCGAGCCGGTCCATGCGCTGCGGCCCCGGCGCCGATCAGCGCATAGGCCAGCAACGGATGCAGACGCGCGATCAGCAGGGCGCAGCCCGCGAGCTTGATCAGGTTCGTGAGCAGGATGACGCGTGATTTCGGCAAGGCGTCGGCCACTGCGCCGGCGAACGGCGCGAGCACGACATACGATGCATAGAAAAATAGCCGCAACGCCGGCGTCATCCAGCCGCTGGCGTTGCGCTCGATCAGCAGCCCGATCGATGCGATCAGCAAGGCGTTGTCGGCCAGCGAGCCGAAGAACTGCGCAGCGACGATCGCGCAGAAAGCCCGCCGCCGCTGCCGCTGCGGCCGGGAAGTACTTGCCGGCGGTGTCACGCGCCGAGAAAGTGCTTGCGGTAGCGCGGCGCCAGATCGGCGATGCGCATCAGCATCGGCAGGTCAGCGGTATTAAAAGCGGTATCGAGCGCCGGCGGACCCAGCAATTGCGCGCCGCACCGCAGGTAGCCCTTGATCAGCGGCGGCGTCTCGGCTGCCGGGATGGCGGCGGCATCGCCGGGCGCATCACCGCTGCGGCAATCGACCCGCAACGGTTCGTAGGGACGTACCTGCCATTGTGGCGCGACCAGGTGCTGCGCATGCAGTCGCAGCCACAGGCGGCGCGCGGCATCACCACCATCGGCGATGCCGACACTGGCGCAGCCGATCATCGTATCGAGTTCGTGCAGGCGCATGTACTGCGCCAGCGCACCCCAGAGCGCCATGATCACGCCGCCCGAGCGCCATGCCGGATGCACGCACGAGCGGCCGAGTTCGACCGCACGCGGACGCAGGCAGTCGAGCCGGGCCAGGTCGAATTCACCATCGCTGTACAGTCCGCCGGCACGTCGCGCCGCATCCGGGCCGAGCACGCGGTAGGTGCCGATGACCGGTCCGGGCTTGCCGGTATCGTCACCTGCAGCACGTACCAGCAGATGGTCGCAGAAGGCGTCGAAGCGGTCGGCATCCAACCCTTCGGGCGTTCCCGGCGGCGGCATTGGACGTGCGCCCATTTCCTGCACGAAGACCAGGTGGCGCAAGCGCTGCGCCTCCTCGACTTCCGATTCGCAATTGGCCCACTTTACCGTGAAGGCCTGTGCTGGCAGCAGCAGTAGTGGCGGTGGTGCCGGTCGCACCGCGCTACGTGGCGCGGAGGCCAGCGACGGCGCGACTCGCGACACCGAGGTCCGCGGTGGCTGGCGCAGCATCAGGCCTTCGTTCGGTTGCATCCGCATGCGGGCATCCTCAATTCGACGGCGGATACAGGGCGATGAGCCGCTGCTGCCGCCGGTTGAGTCGCGCCAGCAGCGGCAGACCGATCGGTACGACGCCACGCCGGCGCATCGCGTCGCCGATGGCAAAAAGAACGCGCTGCTTCGAAAAGATCATGCAGAAACCTTCCAGCAGGCTGGTCGCCGGATCCCAGGCCTGGATTGCTTCCGAGCCAGCCCCGTTGATCTCCATGATCGTGAAGCCGCGCCCGGCGCTCAACTGCCCAAGGGTTTCAAAACGCACGTCGAAGCGGCCGAAATGAAACGATGGCATGTCGCGTGCGATCGCATCGATGGCGGCGCTCAGTTGCGGCGTGACATAGGCGCCGCCGTCGCGGTAGAGACCGCCGACACGGGTCGAGCCGATGGTCGACAGGCGCACGATTTCGCCGATGCCCGGCACTCGCGCCAGGTCAGTCGCGCATTCATGTGCTGCGGAGGCCAGCAAGCGCCCGGCGCGCGGCGAGGCGGCGATCAGTTCGGCCACGTTGCGCTGACCATCTCCTGTCACCTGCGGAAAATAGCGCAGTGCCATGCCGATCACGCGGCCCTGGTCGGTATCGGGGTCGCGTGCATAGAAAATGCCGGCCTCGCCATCCTGCGGCAGATAGGCTTGCAACACGACCGTTTCATCCCGCGGGAACGCCGCCAGGTAGCCGCGCAGCGCGGCGATGTCATCTATGCGCCGCACGCCATAGCCGCACAGGCCGAGGTCGGGTTTGGCAATCACCGGAAACGAGAGGCCGGTATCGGCCATCATCTGCAGTAGCTCCGCAGCAGTCGGCTTGCAGTGGGTCGAGACCGGGCAATATCGTGCGGTCGCGGCAAGCGCGGTCGGCCCCATGCCGTTGAAATATTCGAGCTTGCCTTCGCCGACCAGGCCGCCGGCCGTGATCGCCGGATTCGCCGCGGACGGCAGCGTCGCGCTCCGATACCGCGCAGCAAGCCATAGCCACTGTACTGCAAGCGGAATGCAGATCAACCATTTGGGCATCCTTTCCAGTGCGCCCGGTCTTTGCCTGGATGACAGGGCCGGTCTGCCACGCCGCTCGCCAGGGACGGACGCGGCGCCGCACGTCGCATTGGCGCGACCGCTGACTTGACGGGGATTGGAATTGGCCGCGCTCATGCAGCACGCCGCCTTGTTGCGACCAGCCCGACTGCCGCAATGCGATCGACCTGCGCGTACTGGGGCCGTTCCAGCTCCTCTCCGAAAACATCCGGATCGATTTCTTCGTAATGCCAGTCGCAATCGGCGGCCGCCAGAATCGGCAGCATTTCCGCAAAAAACGGATCGTGCCCATCGACGATGGCAACACCGGTATACAGCACGAGCTTGCCGCCAGGCGCCAGCCGCGGCGGCGCCTCGGCAGCGATCCGGACACTGAGGGCGCGGCCCAGTCGTGCGCCGCCGTGGCGATAGGCGCGCTGCGCGCTGTCGTCCATGTACGGCGGATTGGACAGGATCAGGTCGAAGCTGCCGTCGACAGCCGACAGCGCATCGCCCTCGGCGATGACGATCGGAATGCCGGCCAGCGCCGCGTTGATTCGGGCGAAGCGCAGGGCGAGCGGGTTGATGTCGTTCATCACCACTTCGATATCGAGCGCCCCACGGTGGCCTTGCGGTGTCAGGGCCCGCACTGCGGCGACGCCGCCGGCGCCGCTGCCGCAGCCGATGTCGAGCACGCGCAGTCGCTGTCCATCCTTTTTCTGCGGCGACAGGTTTTGCTGGATCAGGCGGGCAAAACGATAGGTGTCGGGTCCGAAGAACACGGCATCGTCCCGCGTCGTCGGGTAAGCAGAATGCAGGAACAGATCATCGCCGAGGCTTGCAATGCGCACCGCGCTGCGCAGGTGCGCGCCGGCCGGTCGCATCACGCCCGCCGCCAGCATCGCCGCTGCAAGTGATGGGGTCAGGATCGTGCGGGGGAACGGCAGGTTCCATCCGAACACGTCGCGCCAGCAGTCGGCCACCTGGCGGCAGCGCCGCGCCAGGATGCGCTGGTGGGTCAACGGCGTCGGCGTGGTGAAGCGGTAACCACTGGCGGCCACTTCGCGCAGCAACGTCGACATCGCGCTCGTGGCAACGTCCGACGCCACTTTTTCAACGTCGCGCTGCTGCAGTACCTTGGCGAGCGCGACCAGCGTTTCGGACGTGCTCATCACGGTTGTGCTGCCAGCAAGCGGGCTGCCATCATGGCTTCTGCATCGGTGCGGCGGTTCAAGCGCATTTGTTCTTTCTTTTTGGTGGTGCCGCACGCATGACCAGTACGTTTTCTGGTCGCATTGGCGCGCCCGGCCTTCAGCGTTCGACCGGCACCCAAAAACGTGCGGTCCCGCTTCCGGTCGGATCAGGGAATTCAGCGGCAGGGCATGCACTTCACCCCGCGTCCAAGACTTACATGGATGCAAATGTATTTCTGTTCGGGAGTTCACATACAACGCAACGTGAGTGGCGGTTGGGCAAGCAAGCGAGCAGGCAAGATGGCAGCAAGAAGCGCCGCGAGCGTCGATTTTGCACTTGGGCTGGTAAAAACTTGCCGCAAATCCTACAAGACAATCGGCAGATGTCCTATGGTCTACAATGTTCCATGCAAGTATTCTCCCGTCGGTTGGTTGGACTGTCGTCCAGTCCACATCCGTATTTGCAGCACCAGGCAACAAACACAGGGATGAATAATTCTCCTGCCCATTACTTCTTCTAGAGGAGCACCATGAAACACTCGCTACTGATCACCGCATTGCTGTCCGTCTTGGCCCTGAGCGCATGCGACAAGAAAGAAACCGTCGTGGTGCCACCAGCGGGGTCTGACAAGGCCGCTGCACCGGCGACTGTCGTCGTGCCGACGCCCGCACCAGGGGTTGTTGCAGTTCCCGGCCCAGCCGGTCCGTCAGGCGCTCCGGGCGAGCCAGGCAAGACCGGCGATGCCGGCGCGCCAGGTTCGTCGACAACGGTCATCGTCCCGGTCCCTGCTGAAGAGAAAAAGTAATTTAGCTGCTTGGTCGAGAGGTGCGACGGGTGGTTGCCACCCGTCGTGGCGCCGCAGTCCGGTCCCCGGTGCGTCAGGTTTGACGTCGCCGGGGATTTTTTTTGGCGCGCGCCGCTGCGGCATGCGATCGCGGCTGCTGACTTGGCTTCAAATTTAAAAAGACAATGACCGATACCTGTGACACCGCCAGGACCCTGGCTGCCTTGGGACGATCGCCGTTTCGCCGGAAGTTCAGACTATCCCCAGCTGATCGGGCATTCGTGCGGGAATCAGGGTTGGAGCAGGTCCTCGAGGAGGCGCGCATATTTGTGTCGGCGCGTCTGGGCCCTGCAGAACCTGTCAACGAGGGGCGGCAGACGCCATTTCGCGGCCATCCGGTGTCAGTGGCACAGCATGGCACGGCCACCTGCTGCCGACGCTGTCTGCAGAAGTGGCACCATATTCCCGCTGGCCGCCGTTTGTTGGCGGCGGAAGAAGACTACATCGTGCGCGTCATTGGAGCCTGGCTGCAGTCGCAGATGCGGCCGCAGCGCGGATCGGCAGTCTTAACGGCCGCGACCGCCTGAACGACGCGGCGCCGCCGGACGACCGGCGGTGCCGCCGCCACCGAAGGTTTTAGCCGGTCCGGCATTGGAGCGGCCGCCGGGGGCAACCCGAGCGCCACCGCCGCCACCGCCGCCACCGACGCCGCCACTACCAGCAGACTTGCCCTGCGGTTGACGCCGGCCCTGCATGTCGCCGCTGCGTTTCTGGATCGGCTGGGCGCGTGCCAGCGGATCGGGTTCGAAGCCGGCGATGGTTTCACGCGGCAGTTCGCGCTTGATCAACCGTTCGATATCGCGCAGCATTTCATGTTCATCCACGCAGACCAGCGAAACCGCTTCGCCGGTGGCACCGGCACGACCGGTACGGCCGATCCGGTGCACGTAATCTTCCGGCACGTTCGGCAGGTCGTAGTTGACCACGTGCGGCAATTGATCGATGTCGATGCCACGCGCCGCGATGTCGGTGGCGACCAGGACCTGCAGGCTGCCGTCCTTGAATTCTGCCAGGGCGCGCGTGCGTGCCGACTGGCTCTTGTTGCCATGGATCGCGAGGCCGGTGATGCCATCCTTGCCAAGCTGCTCGACCAGCTTGTTGGCACCGTGCTTGGTGCGGGTGAACACCAACACTTGCGTCCACTGCTTGGTCTTGATCAGGTGCGTCAACATCGGATGCTTGCGGTCGCGGTCCACCGGATGGATCTTCTGCGCGATCATCTCGACCGTCGAATTGCGGCGCGCCACTTCGATCATCGCCGGCGCATTCAACAGGCCATCGGCAAGCGCCTTGATCTCTTCCGAAAACGTCGCCGAGAACAACAGGTTCTGACGCTTCTTCGGCAGCACCGCCAGCACCTTCTTGATGTCGCGGATGAAGCCCATGTCGAGCATGCGGTCGGCTTCGTCCAGCACCAGGATTTCAACGTGGTTCAGATTGACCGTGCCTTGCTGCATGTGGTCCAGCAGCCGGCCCGGTGTCGCCACCAGGATGTCGACGCCGTGCTTCAAGAGCTTGATCTGCGGATTGATGCCGACGCCGCCGAAGATCACGGTCGAGGTCAGCTTGAGATACTTGCCGTAAGTGCGCACGCTTTCCTCGACCTGCGCGGCGAGTTCGCGCGTCGGGGTCAGGATCAGCGCACGAATCGGACGGGTAGCGGAGGCATTGACCGGCGCACCGGCGCTGGTCGACAGGCGATGCAGGATCGGCAGGGTGAAGCCGGCGGTCTTGCCGGTGCCGGTCTGGGCGCCTGCGAGCAGGTCGCCGCCAGCCAGCACGGCAGGAATCGCCTGGGCCTGGATTGGCGTCGGTATGGTGTAGCCATGATCGGTAATGGCGCGAACGATTTCATCGGCGAGGCCGAGAGAATTAAATGACATAACAATTCAGTAAAGAGTATCGGCCTGTCGCCAGAGTCGGGGCGAGGCGCAGGGAAACGGCTTAGGAAGGGGGGGGTCGGGGGGCAGCGGTCCCGTCCCCCTTCCCCCTGCCTCCCGCCTCCCCGCTTCCTAATCCGTTTCCCTGCGCCTGGCGCCGACTCTGGCGACAGTCCGATACTCTTTACTGAATTGTTATGTCATTTAAT
>JACMOV010000004.1 GCA_014377845.1 Herminiimonas sp. | reverse complement strand
GGGTGGTGATGGCCCAGATGACTTCCTTCCAGTCGCGGATGTCCACATCTTCATCGACCACCACGATGAACTTGGTATACATGAACTGGCGCAGAAAGCTCCAGACGCCGAACATGACCCGTTTCGCATGACCCGGATACGCCTTCTTCATCTGCACGATCGCCATGCGGTAACTGCAGCCTTCCGGCGGCAAGTAAAAATCGAGGATTTCGGCGAACTGCTTCTGCAACAGCGGGATAAAGACTTCATTCAACGCCACTCCCAGGATTGCGGGTTCGTCCGGCGGCTTGCCTGTATACGTAGAGTGATAGATCGGATCGCGCCGCATGGTGATGCGGTCGATCGTGAAGACCGGAAACCGGTCCTGCTCATTGTAATAGCCGGTATGGTCGCCGAACGGGCCCTCCAGTGCATGCTCGAAGCCGCTCGGCTCCGCTGCATCGGGATATACATGCCCTTCGAGCACGATTTCGGCTGAGGCGGGCACCCGCAGCTCGCTGCCGATTGCCTTGACCAGTTCGGTGCGGCTGCCGCGCAGCAGGCCGGCAAACTGGTATTCCGACAGGCTGTCGGGCACCGGCGTGACCGCGCCGAGGATGGTTGCCGGGTCGGCCCCGAGCGCGACGGCGATCGGATACGGCTTGCCGGGATTGGACACCGCATGTTCCCGAAAATCCAGCGCGCCGCCACGGTGCGCCAGCCAGCGCATGATGACCTTGTTGCGGCCGATCACCTGCTGGCGGTAGATGCCGAGGTTCTGGCGCTTCTTGTGCGGTCCTTTGGTAATCACGAGGCCCCAGGTGATCAGCGGCGCGATGTCGCCCGGCCAGCAATGCTGGATCGGCAGCCGCGCCAGGTCGACATCCTGCCCCTCCCAGACGATCTCCTGGCAGGGTGCGCCGCGCAATTCCTTCGGCGCCATGTCCCACAGCGACTTGACCAGCGAGCCCAGGCCCATCAGATCCTTGAAACCCTTGGGTGGCTCCGGTTCCTTCAGCATGGCCAGCACGTGGCCGATCTTGCGCAGTTCGCTGACCTCTTGCGCACCCATGCCGAGCGCGACCCTGCGCGGTGTGCCAAACAAATTGCCGAGCACCGGGATCGTATGGCCCGTCGGGTGGTCGAACAGCAGCGCCGGTCCACCCGCGCGCAGGGTGCGGTCGCAGATCTCGGTCATCTCCAGGAAAGGCGAAACCGAAGGCGAGACATGCTTTAATTCGCCAATAAGTTTCATTTGAGAAATAAAATCACGTAAATCGGAATATTTCATGGTTTTTTAATGGTTGTCTACACCCGAGCTTGCAATTTAATTAATCCGCTCAAGTGATTGATTTTATTCAGAATTGCTGCAATGCAGCGTAAAAAGTAATACTTAAAAGTAATAGCTTTCTCATTTTATAGTATTGACTTGATATATATCGCCTCCTACAATCCGCCCAACTTGATGAAAAGCGCTGCCTCCGGAGCTTGGCGGCGCAAAATCGGCTCACATCATTTCACCGGGACCGGGGTCCCACATGACATTTTATGGAGTGTTTTCAAAAGGCGTCAGCCTTCTCCCCGAACAAGGTTGCCAGTCATTGGTTCCGCGCGCAGACACCGCGACCATCCCGGACCGGCAATTCCGATGATGACAGGCTGCAGTCAACAGATTGCGGCGGTCATCGATGTTTCTGCTTCACGGTATTTTCAAGGTCCTACCGCGTGTCACCGTGGGCCCTTGACGATGCCACAGCACATCAGGAGTTTGCATGATTCATCGTCTTATCCGAGCGTCGCGCGACTTAGCGCGCTCCACAACCGGCACGTCGTCGGCACTGGTCGTCTTCGCCAAGGACACGGCCAGCGGTTTCGTCACCACCGTGCACCATACCTTCATGATTCTCGGCGTCTCGGCCATCGCCGCGCTGGCAGTCATGTTCGTGCGTCCCGACATTACCGATCATCTCAAGGCACTGTCGCCGTTTACGCTGGCGAACGCGCAGGAACCGCTGCTGTCGTCCAGTGCGATCGCCGGCCTGTTGCCGGCATCACAGCCCCTCTCACAGTCACCCCCAGCGCCGCTAGCCGCCACCCTGCCCGCGCAGAACATTGCATCGCTTGGCGTGAAACAGAACATTCCAGCCGCCACGCAGCACCAGCAGATTCTGGTTAAAAACTGGCTCGCGAAGAAATACCGCGTCGCCAGCGACGCGACCGACATGCTCGTATCGGCTGCCTATGTCACCGCCAAGGACATCAAGCTTGACCCGCTGCTGATCCTGTCGGTAATGGCAATCGAATCCGGCTTCAATCCCTTCGCCGAAAGCCCGGTGGGCGCGCAGGGCCTGATGCAAGTGATGTCGAAGGTGCATCACGAGAAGTTCGAGGAACTCGGCGGCGTCAAGGCTGCGCTGAACCCCGTGGCCAACATCAAGGTCGGCTCGCTGATCCTGAAAGACTACGTGACCCGCGGCGGTTCGGTCGAAGCCGGCCTGAAGCTGTATGTCGGTGCTGCTGCCTTCGACACCGATTTCGGCTATGGCTCGAAAGTGCTGGCTGAATACCGCCGCCTGAAGGATGTGGCAGTCGGCAAGAACGTGCCGGTCACAGCACCGGCGTATGCCGTCAAGGCCAAGCCAGCGGAGCGCGTGGCACCTGCCGTGCCTGCAACGCCAGCGGCGACAGAGACGCCGACGACGACCCAGATCAACACTGTGTCTGACGCCAGCGGCAAGGTCGCGGCCCTGTAATCCGGATAGCAGGATGGATATGCGTAACGCGTAACGGCACCGCGCAGGTGTCGTTTTTTTGTCTGCGACGTGCCAGCGTTTCTTCTATGCGACGATCGATGGCTTCACGCGGCCAGCAAAAAACCGTTTCAGCCGCGCCATCGCTTCCTGCAGGTTTTCCATCGACGTCGCATAGGAAATACGGACATACCGCTTTTCCGTAAACGGGCCGAAGTCCAGCCCCGGGACCATTACCACGCCCGCCTCGTTGAGCATGGCGATCGTCAGCCGGTCGGCATCGTCATCGAGCTTGCTGCAATCCGCATACACGTAGAACGCTCCGTCCGGCACCACCGGCACCACAAAACCGAGTTCGCGCAACGCCGGCACCAGGTAATCACGCCGGCGGCGGAATTCGGCCTTGCGTGATTCATAGATCGCGATCGCCTCCGGCGTGAAGCAGGCCAGCGCCGCGTGCTGGGCGATGCTGGAGGCGCAGATGAAGAGGTTCTGCGACAGCTTCTCGATCGGCGCCACCAGTGCCTGCGGCACCACCAGCCAGCCCAGCCGCCAGCCGGTCATGTTGAAATATTTCGAGAAGCTGTTGATGACGATGATGTCGGGATCGATCGAGAGCGCCGAAAATGGCGCGGCATCGTAGCGCAGCCCCTGGTAGATCTCGTCGACGATGGTGAAGCCGCCGTGCTCGCGCACGGTCGCATTGATCCGGCGCAGCTCGTCCGGCGCGATCGAGGTGCCGGTCGGATTCGATGGCGACGCCAGCAGCACACCGCGCGTCGCCACATTCCAGTGCGCGCGCACCATGGCGTCGGACAGCTGGAACCGGTGTTCCGGCCCGCTCGGGATCATGGTCGCGACACCATCGAACGCGGCGACGAAGTGCCGGTTGCACGGATAGGATGGGTCGGGCATCAGCACCTCCGCACCCTTTTCCACCAGCGCGGCGCAGGCCAGCAGCAGCGCCGCCGACGCACCAGCGGTGACGATGATGCGCGAGGGCGCGATCTCCAGCCCGAAGACCTCCAGATAGTGCGTCGCGATCGCCTGCCGCAATGCCGGCAGGCCGGTCGCCGAGGTGTACTGCATCCGGCCGTCTGTCAGGGCCTGGGTCGCCGCCTCGATTACCGGCGCCGCCGCCGTGAAGTCGGGCTCGCCGATGCCCATGTGGATGATGCTGCGCCCCTGGCGTTCCAGATCGGCCGCCATCTTCGCCAGCTCCATGACGTGGAACGGCGCGATGTTGTCGACGCGCGAGGCGAGGTTGGATGCAACAGTTGACGCAAAATCGGAGGCCGGACCTGACCCAAGCACGGCCCCGGAATGCGTCGAATCCATCTGCTTCATCGGCGGGCAGCGTCCACTTCGACGCTGCGTGCGCTGGCCGCCAGCTTGTCGAGGACGCCGTTGACATATTTATGGCCGTCGATGCCGCCGAAGGACTTGGTCAGCTCGACCGCTTCATTGATCACCACGCGGTACGGGATTTCGAGATGATTCTTCAGTTCGTAGGCGCCGATCAGCAGGGCCACGTGTTCGATCGGCGACACCTGCGCCAGCGGCCGGTCGATCAGCGGCGACAGCGCGGTGCGCAGCTCGCCGGCCTGGCGGATCGTGCCGTACAGGAGCGCATCGAAATGCGCGGCATCGGCCTTGTCGAAGCCGTGTGCCTCGCGGATATGCGCTTCGATCGCGCCGGCATCCTCGCCATTGAGCAGCCATTGATAAAGGCCCTGCAAGGCGAATTCACGGGCGCGATGACGCGGCGTGCGGCTCTTGGAGGGATTGGCGTGGGGAGATTTTTGGGTCATGTCGGGCCGGCTGGATGCTCCGGCAACATGCCGGAGGTTCTGGTGTAGCAAAAGAAAGAAAAATCGAGGCGGTCCAGGTTACTCGTCGTCGCCGGCGTCGGCCAGTTCTTCGAGAATGATCGCCAGGTTCGCCATTTCGACCGCGACGCGCGCGGCATCCGCGCCCTTGACGGCCATGCGCACTTCGGCCTGCTCGTCGTTCTCCGTTGTCAGCACGGCATTGGCGATCGGAATGCCGAAGTCGAGACCGACCCGGGTAATGCCGGCGCCGGATTCATTGGAGACCAGTTCGAAGTGATAGGTCTCACCGCGGATCACGGCGCCGAGCGCGATCAGGGCGTCGAACTGCTCGGTCTCGGCCATCTTCTGCAGGGCCAGCGGGATTTCCAGCGCGCCCGGCACGGTCACATGCAGCACGTCCTCATCGGCCACGCCCAGGTGCATCAGCTCGGCCAGGCAGGCTGACAGCAGCCCGTGGCAGACATCCTCGTTGAAGCGCGCCTGCACGACACCGATGCGCAGGCCGGCGCCAGCCAGGTTGGTTTCGAGTGTTCCGACTGTCATGATGGTTTCCTTTTCGCGCTTGCGCGCATGAGCTTGGTGCGGCGTTGGATCGGATGGCGGACGGCGGTTCAGCCGCCTGCCATCAGAGGGCGTTCGGCGCCAGGTAGCCTGTGACTTCGAGATCGAAGCCGGTCATCGAAGGCATCTTGCGGGGGCTGGCAAGCAGCTTCATCTTGCCGACGCCGATGTCTTTCAGTATCTGGGCGCCGATGCCGTAGGTTCGCAGATCCATGCTGGCGGCGCGTTGCTGCGGCCGGGAAGTCGGATCGGTAAGGGCGGCGAATTGCGCAAACATCTGCTCCGCCGATTCCTCGCAATTGAGCAGCACGATCACGCCGCGCTCACTCTTGCAGATCGCTTCCATGGCCGAGGCCATGTTCCAAGAATGGGTCGTGGCGCGGGTTTCCAGCATATCCAGGATCGAGACCGGCTGATGCACGCGCACCAGGGTTTCCAGGTCCGGTTGCAGGCTGCCGTGGACCAGCGCCAGATGCGCGCTGCCGCTCGGCTTGTCGCGATAGGCTACCGCATGGAAGGCGCCGTGCACCGTCAGCATCGGCCGCTCGCCGACCCGTTCGACGATGCTCTCGTGCTGGCTGCGGTAATGGATCAGGTCGGCGATCGTGCCGATCTTGAGATTGTGTTCGCGGCCAAACTCGACCAGGTCCGGCAGTCGCGCCATGGTGCCATCTTCGTTCATGATCTCGCAGATCACGGCGGCTGGCGTGAGCCCGGCCAGCTCGGCAAAATCGCAACCGGCTTCGGTGTGACCGGCGCGCATCAGCACCCCGCCCTTCTGGGCCTTGAGCGGAAAGATATGGCCCGGCTGCACGATGTCGGCAGCCTTGGCATGCCGCGCCACGGCTGCCTGCACGGTGCAGGCGCGGTCGGCCGCCGAAATGCCGGTGGTGACGCCCTCGGCCGCCTCGATCGAGACGGTGAAATTCGTGCCGTAGGAGGTGCCGTTGCGGGTGGTCATCATCGACAGCTGTAGTTGCTCGCAGCGCTCTTCGGTCAACGTCAGGCAGACCAGGCCGCGGCCGAAGCGGGCCATGAAATTGACGGCCTCCGGTGTGACGAATTCGGCTGCCATGACCAGGTCGCCTTCGTTTTCGCGGTCTTCTTCATCGACCAGGATGACCATGCGGCCGGCGCGCAGTTCGGCGACGATTTCAAGGGTGGTTGCGATGGACATGACTGTGTTTCCTATTGAGGCCGTATTTTAATGCGTAATTGGAAGGTCACCGGGGAATGGCTGCGCCGCGCGATGTGACGTCGTCACTTACTGCGCTGCCGGCGACAGCATCCGTTCGACATACCGCGCGATCAGGTCGATTTCGAGATTGACCTGGCGTCCGGCCTGCAGGTGCTTCAGCGTGGTGACTTCGATCGTGTGCGGAATCAGGTTGATCGAGAAAGCGCAGCCTTCGGCGCTGTCGGTCACCCGGTTCACGGTCAGCGACACGCCATTGACGACGATCGAGCCCTTGTAGGCCAGGTATTTGGCCAGCGAGCGCGGTGCCTCGACCACCAGCTCCCAGGATTCGCCGACCGCCTCGAAGCGCCGCACCGTACCCAGGCCGTCCACATGCCCGGAAACGAGATGCCCGCCCAGCCGCTCGGACAGGGTCAGCGCCTTCTCCAGGTTGACTTCGCCCGGCGCATCGAGGCCGGCGGTGCAGTTCAGGCTCTCGCGCGAGACATCGACGGCGAACCCGGTGGCGCTTTTTTCGACGACGGTCATGCAGGCGCCATTGAGGGCGATCGAGTCGCCCAGCGCCACGTCCGACAGGTCGAGACGGCCGGCGTCGACGGTCAGCCGCAGGCCGGCGTCCGCGGCATTGCGTCCCGCGCCGAGCGACGCAAGCGAGGTGATGGTGCCGATGGCGGCGACGATTCCGGTAAACATGGGTGCGATCCAGGCAAGGGGGTAGAAATGGGTCGGGTAAAGCAGTTCAGGTGAAGCGAGCAAGGATACGCAAATCGGGACCGATCTGCTCTAACGCGTGGAATGCCAGCCGCCGCGCCGCATCGAGGCTAGCCGGTGCAACCAGCTCGAACATGCCTCGGGCATCGC
Source organism: Herminiimonas sp. (assembly GCA_014377845.1). Lineage (GTDB taxonomy): Bacteria > Pseudomonadota > Gammaproteobacteria > Burkholderiales > Burkholderiaceae_D > JANXSS01. Next base: position 10,775 of record JACMOV010000004.1, on the reverse strand, counting down.
CGAGCAGCGTCGGCGCCAGGTACAGCAGCAGTTCGTCGACACAGTCTTCGCGGACCAGAGAACCGTTCAGCTTGGCGCCAGCTTCGACGTGCAATTCATTGATGCCGCGCCGGCCGAGTTCGCGCAGCAGCGCCGCCAGGTCGACCTTGCCATGCGCATTCGGCAGGATCAGCACTTCGCAGCCGGCGGCACGCAGGATGGCTTCTTTTTCCGGCTGCGATTCGGCGGCCACGATCAGTGTCCCGCCACCGGTCAGCACCCGCGCTTCAGGTGCAATCTGCAACCGGCTGTCGATGACGATGCGCTGCGGCTGGCGCGGCGTCGCGACCTCGCGCACGGTCATCTGCGGGTCGTCCTCGACCACGGTGCCGATGCCGGTCAGGATCGCGCAGGCCCGGGCACGCCAAGCGTGGCCGTCGGCCCGGGCCGGCGCCGATGTGATCCACTGGCTGCGGCCATCGTGCAAGGCGGTCTTGCCGTCGAGACTGGCGGCGCTCTTCATCCGCACCCACGGAATGCCGTGCGCCATGCGTGAAAAAAAGCCGATGTTGATTTCGCGCGCCGCGTCGGTCAGCACGTCGCAGCGGGTATCGATGCCGGCAGCCCGCAGCTTTTCCAGGCCGCGTCCGGCCACCAGCGGATTCGGATCGGCGATCGCCGCCACCACCCGGCCGATCCCGGCTGCGATCAGGGCATCGGCGCAGGGTGGCGTACGGCCCTGATGGCTGCAGGGCTCCAGAGTCACGTACGCCGTCGCGCCACGCACATCGACGCCGTCGCGGGCCGCGGTGCGCAGGGCGTCGGCCTCGGCATGCGCCTGTCCGGCCGGCTGGGTGAATCCGGCGGCAATGACGCGGCCATCGCGTACGATGACACAGCCCACGCGCGGATTCGGCGTGGTGGTGAACATGCCTTTCGCCGCCCATGCCAGGGCCTGGATCATGCCGTCTTCGTCGCTGCGGATTGCGGGCTGGTCCACGATATCGGGGACGCTCACTTGCCGGCCGGCGGCTTGCGTTCGCGGCCGATCTCGGCGATGGCATCCTGGAACTCGGTCACATCCTCGAAATTCTTGTAGACCGAGGCGAAGCGGATGTAGGCGATCTTGTCGACCCGCTTGAGTTCCTGCATGACGAGTTCGCCGACCTCGCCGGAGCCGACCTCACGCTCGCCGCTGGAGAGCAGCTTTTCTGCGATGCGATGGATCGCCGCGTCGACCGCCTCGGCCGGCACCGGGCGCTTGCGCAACGCCAGTTGCAGACTGGCGCGCAGCTTGGCCGCATCGTAGTCGGTACGGCTGCCGTTCTTCTTGACGATCACCGGCATGTTGAGCTCGATTCGCTCGTACGTCGTGAAACGCTTGTCGCAACTGCCACAGCGACGCCGGCGCCGGATCGTGTCGCCCTCTTCGGAAACGCGGGTATCCAGCACCTGGGTATCGCCAAACTGGCAGAACGGACATTTCATGACGGTGGCGGGCCCGGGCTTACTCGTAGACCCGGAAGGCGTCGGTCAGCAGCTTGACGTCGCGCTTGACGCGTTCGATCGTGGCGGCGTCGCGCGGATCGTCGAGCACGTCGGCGATCAGGTTGCCGACCTTGACGGCTTCGGCTTCCTTGAAACCGCGGGTCGTCATCGCCGGACTGCCGAGCCGGATGCCGGACGTCACGAACGGCTTCTCGGGATCGTTCGGAATCGCGTTCTTGTTGCAGGTCATGTGGGCCGTGCCGAGGATCGCCTCGGCTTCCTTTCCGTTGATGTTCTTGGCGCGCAGGTCGACCAGCATCACGTGCGATTCGGTGCGGCCGGAAACGATCCGCAGGCCGCGCGAAATCAGCGTCTTCGCCAGTGCGTCCGCGTTCTTGATGACCTGCTGCTGATAGCTCTTGAATTCGGGCGTCAGCGCTTCCTTGAAGGCGACCGCCTTGCCGGCGATGACATGCATCAGCGGACCGCCCTGGATGCCGGGGAAGATCGCCGAATTGATGACCTTCTCGAACTCCGCCTTCATGAGGATGATGCCGCCACGCGGACCACGCAGCGACTTGTGCGTCGTCGAGGTCACGAAGTCGGCATGCGGCACCGGGTTCGGATAGACGCCGGCGGCGATCAGGCCGGCGTAATGCGCCATGTCGACCATGAAGTACGCGCCGACGGCCTTTGCAACGCGGGCGAAGCGTTCGAAATCGATCTTCAGCGAGAACGCCGATGCACCGGCGATGATCAGCTTCGGCTTCTTTTCATGCGCCAGGCGCTCCATCGCCTCGTAGTCGATGTCTTCGTTGGCATCCAGACCATAGGACACCACGTTAAACCACTTGCCCGACATGTTGAGCGGCATGCCATGCGTCAGGTGACCGCCCTCGGCCAGCGACATGCCCATGATGGTGTCGCCCGGCTTGAGCATGGCAAAAAACACGCCCTGGTTCGCCTGCGAGCCGGAATTGGGCTGCACGTTGGCGGCTTGCGCGCCGAACAGTTCCTTGACGCGGTTGATTGCGAGGATTTCGGCCAGGTCGACGTATTCGCAACCGCCGTAATAGCGCTTGCCCGGGTAGCCTTCGGCGTACTTGTTGGTCAGCTGCGAGCCCTGCGCCTGCATCACGGCTGGCGAGGTGTAGTTTTCCGACGCGATCAGCTCGATATGATCCTGCTGGCGCGTGTTTTCCAGCTGGATGGCCGACCAGAGTTCCGGATCGACTTCGGCCAGGGTGTGTGATTTTGCAAACATGTCTATTCCAATCGATGAGGGGGCGCCCACAGCGCGGGTCCAGGATCGAATGAGGCCGACAAAAGAACGGAAGACGGGCAGCCTCAAACGTACTTACCATCTTGGCTACCCAGGCGCACGGCTGTTGAAATCTCACGCTTCCCGGTGGAACTCCACCTTTCGGTCGTCGCTGGGGCCTGTAGAAGACCGCTGCGCGCCGCTTTTCGCCAGTCACGTGAGACGAAATGGTTCCAAATTTTACGGTAGCGGCCGGTTTTCGGCAAGCCTGCCGCGCGTCCCGGCCTGGCCCGAACGCGCGCCGACCGTGTTGGCTGGCGGAATGGCGACCGCTTTCGGCTACAATTCCGGCACCTGCACTTCCCTGCTATTTTCAATTTCAAGGATTCGACATGATCGTACTGATTACCGGCGCCACCGCGGGCTTCGGCGCTGAAATGGCGCGCAAATTCATTCATCACGGCCATCGCGTGATCGCCACCGGCCGCCGCGCCGACCGCCTGGCGGCACTGGCCGCCGAACTGGGCGACTCACTGTTGCCGTGCGAACTGGACGTCACCAGCAAGGACTCGATCACCTCGGCGCTGGCAAGCCTGCCGGCCGGCTGGAAAGACATCGACATCCTGATCAACAACGCCGGTCTGGCGCTGGGCCTGGAGCCGGCGCAGCAAGCCAGCCTGGATGACTGGACCACCATGATCGACACCAACTGCAAGGGACTGGTCACGATGACCTCGTTGCTGTTGCCGCAGATGGTGGCACGCGGCAGCGGCCTGGTGATCAACCTGGGTTCGATCGCCGGCAGCTATCCTTATCCGGGCGGCAACGTCTATGGCGCGACCAAGGCCTTCGTCGACCAGTTCACGTTGAACCTGCGCGCCGACCTGATCGGCACCGGCGTGCGCGCCACCAACATCGCCCCCGGCATGTGCGGCGGCACGGAATTCTCGAATGTGCGGATGAAAGGCGATGATGCAGCCGCCGCCAAGGTCTATGCCGGCGCCGTGCCATTGACCGCAGTCGATATCGCCGAAGCGGCGTACTGGATCGCGACGCTGCCAGCGCATGTGAACATCAATCACATCGAGATGATGCCGACCTGTCAGGGCTTCGGTCCTTTGGCCGTCAAGCGCACCGCCTGAGCACCGGCGTGGCGGATGCCTTCACCTGGCCGGTACGCGTGTACTACGAGGACACCGATACCGGCGGCATCGTCTTCTATGCCAATTATCTGAAGTTCTTCGAGCGCGCCCGCACCGAATGGCTGCGCAGCGGCGGCATCGACCAGTCGGTGCTGGCCGCCACCGAGGGCATCATGTTCGTCGTGATGCGCACCGCGGTCGATTACCACGTGCCGGCGAAACTCGATAATGAACTGAAACTGTCGGTGACGGTCGAAAAGCGGGGCCGGGCTTCCGTCGAATTCCTGCAGGAAGCGTGGCGCATCGATTCCACCCCCGGAACGGACGACGATGCGCAGCGTATGCCACCTTCGCATACGCTGATTGCTACCGGCCGCATCAAGGTCGCCTGCGTCGATCAACGAACGCTGCGTCCGAAAGCCCTTCCCGAGCAGGTACGGCAGTTTATCGAAGGCGGTGCCGCATTCACGGCTGTCTGAATATCGGACTTGCCCTCGGTGGCGACCGTCGCATGGTTCCCGATCACGACACCACCGCTTTTACAGGTAATTCGGCATTGGTGACTTCTGGTCAACCAGCCGATTTTGGCGGGGATTCAAATTGCAACCAAATGCAACCGATTCTTGAAACTGCCGGAATGACAAGATTTTCCGAATACAATTCACTTTTCCTGAACCAGCCCCCTACTCAATGACCGTCACCCAGGATTTATCTTTTCTGACGTTGATCACCAATGCTTCGATCATCGTCCAGCTCGTGCTGGCCTTGCTGATCGGCGTTTCGGTGATGAGCTGGACCTATATTTTTCGCAAGATGTTCGCCATCCGAAATGCCCAGTCGCAGACCGAGGAGTTCGAGCGCGCCTTTTGGTCCGGCGGCAATCTGGCGACGCTGTACCAGGATGCGATGTCGAATCGCCGCAAGAGCAGCGGCAAGACCGGTGCGCTGGAACGGATCTTCGAAGCGGGCATGAGCGAATTCTCGAAGGCGCGTGCCTCGGCCGGGAAGACGCCGATGGATTCCGGCGCGTTGCTCGACGGCGCACGGCGCGCCATGCGGGCCGCCTACCAGCGTGAGATGGATGGCCTGGAGCTACACCTGGCATTCCTGGCATCGGTCGGTTCAGTGTCGCCATATGTCGGTCTGTTCGGCACCGTGTGGGGCATCATGAATGCGTTTCGCGGCCTGGCGAACGTCCAGCAAGCCACCCTGGCGGCGGTCGCGCCGGGAATTGCCGAGGCGCTGATCGCCACCGCGATCGGCCTGTTCGCCGCGATCCCCGCGGTCGTCGCCTACAACCGCTACTCGCATGACATCGATCGCCTGGCAATCCGCTTCGAGAGCTTCATCGAGGAGTTCTCGAACATTCTGCAACGGCAGACCCACTGATGGCCGGCCAGTCGTCCATGCGCGGCGGCCGTAGCCGCCGCTTCAAGGCAGAGATCAACGTCGTGCCCTACATCGACGTGATGCTGGTGCTGCTGGTGATCTTCATGGTGGCAGCGCCGCTGGCCAATCCGAACGTAATCAATCTGCCGACCTCGGGCAAGTCTGCGCTGCCGCCGGCCCGCTACATCCAGATCATCCTCAAGCCCGACAGCGCGGCCAGCATGGGCGTGGGTGGCGCCCAGGCCGGTGCGCCGAAACCGGAAAAATTCGAGACTCGCGCCGCGCTGCTAAAGCGCCTGCGCGTGTTGCACGACGAGACGCCCGACATGCCGGTCATGATCTCGGCCGACAAGGACATCAAGTACGATGAAGTAATCCAGATGATCACCGAAGCGAAGAAGGCCGGCGTCGATCGGGTAGGCCTTGCGACCAGATAAGTGGACCGTGCGATGAGCGACAGTGTGCCGTACAGCGTGCCGCGCGAGCCGGGCCGCCGGCGCGCGATCGTGCTGGCAGCGGTAGTGCATGCGGCACTGTTTGCGTTCCTGTGGTTCGGCGTGCGCTGGCAGAACGACACGCCTGTGGCGGTCGAGGCAGAAGTCTGGAGCCCAAGCGCCCGGGAAGCGGCGCCGCGTGCAGTGACGCCGCCCCCAGCGCCGGCCCCGGAACCGGAGCCGCCAGCGCCCCAGCCGAAACCGCAGCCAGTGCGCGAGGCACCACCACAGAAAGTTGAGACGCCACAGGAGAAAGCGCCGGACATCGCGCTGGAACGCGAAAAGAACCGCCTCGCCCTGCTGCGCGAGAAGGAAGCCGCATTTCAAGCTAAGAAGCAGGCCGAGAAGCAGGCCGAAAGACGCGCCGAACAGGAAGCCGAGCGCAAGGAGGCGCTGGCGAAACTGAAGACCGACGAGCAGCGCAAGCAGAAACTGCAGCAGCAACAGGCGGAACAGACGGCGGCGCAGAAACGACTGGCGCAGCAACAGGAAGCCGACCAGAAGCGGATCGCGCAGGCAGCCGATGCCGCCAGCAAGAAAAAGGCAGACGCCGAGAAAAAGGCACTGCTCGACAAGCAGCGGCAGCAGGAGGCGCTGGCAGAGAGAAAGCTACAGGCGCAACATGACGAACAGGTGCGACGGCTGACCGACTCGGCCAGCGCCAGCAGCATGAATAACAGCAGCAGCGTCGGCAGCGGTGGCAACGGCGAGGCGGCGAAGTCGCAAGGCGCGCGCGCCGACGCCAGCTATACGCAGAAGGTCGGCGCCAAGATCAAGTCCAACACGATCTTCAATGGCGCCGATGAATTGAGCAGCAACCCGTCAGTGGAATATGCAGTGGAATTGCTGCCGGACGGATCGATCCGCCGGCTACGAAAAACGAAGTCGTCCGGCGTACCGGGATTCGACGAGGCGGTCTCCCGCGCGATTGAGAAATCGCAGCCCTTCCCGCCCGATAAATCCGGCAGCGTGCCATCCGGCTTCACCGTAGCGCACAAACCGAAAGACCAATGATCATGCGAACAACCCGCCTTGCCCGCACCGCCCGAACCGTCAAGCTGATCGGCCTCGGTATCATTTTCACGCTGGCCGGCGCCCAACTCGCGCAGGCCCAGTTGCGGGTCGAGATCTCTGGCGTTGGTGCCAACCAGATCCCGATCGCCATTGCCGCCTTTGCCGACGAATCCATCGCACCGCAGCAGGTCAGCGCCATCATCAAGGCCGACCTGCAGCGCAGCGGCTACTTCAAGGTGATCGACACCGGCGTGCCGATGTCGGAGACGACACAGGTCAATTACAGCGACTGGAAATCGCGCGGCGCGGATGCGCTCGTGGTGGGCAGCGTGCAGCGACTGGCCGATGGCCGTTTCGATGTGCGCTACCGGCTGATCGATACCGTCAAGGCAGCACAGCTGTCGGCGCTGGCCCAGGCGGCGGCGCCGCAGATGACGCGCGTATCGGCCCACAAGATCGCCGACGACATCTATGAAAAATTGATCGGCTCGCGCGGCGCGTTCGCCACCCGCATTGCCTATGTCACCAAGGCCGGGCGCGAATACCGGCTGGAAGTGGCCGACGCCGATGGCGAAGGCACGCAAGTCGCGTTGCGCTCGAACGAGCCCATCATTTCGCCGGCCTGGTCGCCCGACGGTACGCGCGTCGCGTATGTATCGTTCGAAGCCAGGAAGCCGGTGGTCTACGTGCAGGACCTGGTGACCAAACAGCGTACCGTGGTGGCAAACTACAAGGGCAGCAATTCCGCGCCGTCGTGGTCTCCCGACGGCAAGCGGCTGGCGGTGGCGCTGTCGCGTGACGGACTCACGCAGGTCTACGTGGTCAATGCCGACGGCAGCGGCCTGCGCCGGCTGACCAGCACCAACGGCATCGACACCGAGCCGCAGTTTTCGGCCGACGGCCAGAGCATCTACTTCACCAGCGACCGCAGCGGCGGACCGCAGATTTATAAAATGAGCGCCAACGGCGGCGACGCACAGCGCGTCACCTTCAACGGCACCTACAACATCAGCCCGCGCGTGGCGCCCGATGGCAAGACCCTGGCGTACATCGCGCGTCGCGACGGCAAGTTCCAGCTGTATGCACTCGACCTGGCCACCAGCCAGGAACTGCGCCTGTCGGATACCGCAAAAGACGAATCACCGAGCTTTTCACCGAATGGCAAATACATCATGTATGCGACCGATTCGGGCCGCCGCGGCGCACTCGCCGTGGTCTCGGTGGACGGCCGGGTGCGACATACGCTGAGCACCCAGGCCGGCGATATCCGGGAGCCCACGTGGGGCCCGTTCATGAAATAAGCAGTTGCAGCAGGAAGTTGAAGCAGGCAGTTGAAGTCTCGTCACAAACCACCAGGAGAGTAGAAAAATGCGCAATCTGACCACCACGACCCTTGTTCTGTCCGCCACGCTGCTGCTGGCAGCGTGCTCGTCGACCAAGCTCGACGAAGCCAAGACGCCGATCGAAGACCGTTCCGCCAGCATGCCGAAAGCCGGTGCGGATTCGCGCACCGTCGAAACCGTGACGGCGCCAGGTACCGATCCGCTCAACGATCCGAAGGGCGTGCTGGCGCGTCGCAGCGTCTACTTCGACTACGACAGCTACATCGTCAAGGACGAGTTCAAGCCGGTGGTCGAAGCGCATTCGAGCTTCCTGACGTCGCACAAGGAACGCAAGATCATCATCCAGGGCAATACCGACGAACGGGGTGGCCGCGAGTACAACCTGGCGCTCGGCCAGAAACGCGCCGAAGCCGTCCGCAAGTCGATGTCCCTGCTCGGCGTGCCGGAAAACCAGATGGAAGCCGTTTCGCTGGGCAAGGAAAAACCAAAAGCCACCGGCAGCGACGAAGCCGCGTATGCTGAGAACCGTCGCGCCGATATCGTTTATTAAATTTTCATGAAACCATTTCATTCCCAGATTGCTGCGGCCGTTCTGGCCGCAGTTTCACTCGCGCCCGTCGTTGCCCATGCTGGACTGTTCGACGACGACGAAGCGCGCAAGGCAATCCTCGATGCCCGGTCGCGGATCGAGAACACGCAGCGTGAAATGAATTCGCGCCTGGAAACGAAGGCCGACAAGAGCAGCATGCTCGACCTGGCAAACCAGAACGAGCAGCTGCGACTCGACGTGGCGAAACTGCGCGGGCAAATCGAAGTGCTGACCAACGAACTGGCCAACGCACAGCAGCGGCAGAAGGATTTCTACGTCGATCTCGACACCCGCCTGCGCAAGCTCGAGCCACAGAAGGTCACGGTCGACGGTCGTGAAGCAAGCGTCGAACAGGGCGAGCAACGCACCTACGAAGCGGCGCTGGCGGTGTTCAAGGCGGGCGACTACAAGAATGCGACGCTGGGTTTCGGTGATTTCCTGCGCCGCTATCCGCAGTCCGGTTATGCGGCTTCTGCGCAGTACTGGCTCGGCACGACTTATTACGCGCAACGGGATTACCGCAACGCTATTGCCGCGCAGCAGACGGTGATCAAGAACTACCCGGACAGCACCCGGGCGCCGGATGCACTGCTCAACATCTCGACCTGTTACGTGGAACTCAAGGACAAGGTACAGGCGCGGCATGCGCTCGAGACCCTGATCGCCAAGTATCCCGACTCGGCCGCTGCGCAGACCGCGAAAGAACGCCTGCCGACGATCCGCTGATGCCGGCCATCGATATGGCGGCACTCGCCGCGAAGGTGGTATGGCTGTCCTTCGGCCTCGGCATCCTGTTCGGCATGACGGCGCAACGCACCCGTTTCTGCACCATGGGTGCGTTGGCCGACATCTTTCATCTGGGTGACTGGAATCGCATGCGGCAATGGCTGCTGGCGATGGCGGTCGCCATCGTCGGCACCACGCTGCTGGCCGCCTTCGGCATCATCGACACGGCAAAATCGCTTTACACCAGTACGCGTCTGAACTGGCTGTCGCATCTCGTCGGCGGCGCCTGCTTCGGCTTCGGCATGGTGCTGGCCAGCGGGTGCGGCAACAAGACCCTGGTGCGCATCGGCGGCGGCAACCTGAAGTCGCTGATCGTCTTCATCGTGATCGGCATCAGCGCGTTCATCACGCTCAAAGGCATCCTGGCGATTCCTCGGGTGCGCCTTCTCGACAGTCAGTTCATCACGCTGGCGACGCACCAGGATTTGCCGAGCATCGCTGCAGGCATCGTTCCTGGCGGCGCGGCCGCAAGCATGCCGCTGCTACAGGCCGTGATCGGCGGCGTGGTCGCCTTGCTGTTGCTGCTGTTCGTGTTTGGCAGCCGGGATTTCCGCGCCCGCGACGTGGTGTGGCTGAATGTGATGGCCGGCGTCCTGGTCGGCGGCATCATCGTCGCCGCCTGGTATGTCTCGGGCAGCATCGGCCATGTCGCCGAGGATCCGAATACCTTGCAGGAGGCGTTCGCCGCGACCAATTCGGGCCGCATGGAATCGTTCAGCTTCGTTGCGCCCTTCGCCTACACGCTCGACCTGCTGATGATGTGGACCGATGTCAGCAAGGCGGTGACCTTCGGCATTGCAGCGACCCTCGGCGTCGTCGTCGGCGCATTCGTGATGGCGATCACAACCGGCGCGTTTCGTTGGGAGGGCTTCGGCGGGGTCGAGGATGTGGCCAACCATCTGGCAGGCGCGGTCTTGATGGGCTTCGGTGGCGTGACGGCACTGGGCTGCACCATCGGCCAGGGATTGTCGGGTATCTCGCTGCTGTCGGTGGGATCGATGCTGACCTTGTGCGGCATCACTGCCGGTGCGTTCGCGGCCGTGGCTTACCAGACCTGGCGTGTCGAGCATCAATGACGTGGCTGATTCAATGTCTACCTGCTCGGTTGTCAGCGTGATGACCAGAGGCCGGCGCGCATCGGATCAGTACCGCGAATAATTTTGCTGATCCATTTGACAGTGGGTAACGATATTCTTTATAATCTTGTTCTTTCGGGTCGTTAGCTCAGCTGGTAGAGCAGCGGACTTTTAATCCGTTGGTCGCAGGTTCGAATCCCGCACGGCCTACCAG
>JACMOV010000118.1 GCA_014377845.1 Herminiimonas sp. | reverse complement strand
GGGTCTAGCCAGGTAATTTCACTTCGGTCTGCCATGCAGGAACGCGGATTGGCGTAGTCTGCACGGCAGTGTGGAATGACGACGCGCAGGTCGGCTGCGCCCTGAAACTCACCAGCGTGCGGTGAACCTTTCAACGGTCGTCTCGGCAGCTGGCTGCAGGTTGTTGACGGCGCGCCGTCCCATCTGTGAAATCATCGCTTTTCGTTGTGCTTTCGCCTCGGCCCGCGTCTCGGGCGTCGGGTTGAGGTGGGTTTCCCTATCCAGGTAGCCCTCCGGTGTTTGCCGATAAATCACGGCCGGTTTCGATACGCAAAGTCCCATGATGCATTCCCCTTTCGGTGGTCAAGTTAATAAAGCAACCAGATTGTCGACGGGTTTTTGTCGGTGTAACGTGCCATGCGTCAATGAGGTTGCTTGTCGCTTTCCCGGGCGCCCACGGCTTTTTCGGCAAGTTTACATTCTGGTTTTGATTGAAAAACAGGCGGCCTCATGCATCCGCGCAGGATAATGCGGGCGAACCCCATCCGTATTCGGACGTCACCCTTTCACGACAGCGATTGCCTAACATGCTCACGATCACCATCAAACAAGGCAAGGGAAAAAGCCTGCTCCAGGGCGACTGCCTGATCTATCTTTCCGCCATCGACAAGGTCGACGGCAAGCCTGGCGAGCGCATGCAGGGTGACGCCACGGCAAGAGCAGCGGCGCCACCGCGCCAGCCAACAGCCGCGAAGCCGCCACCCCGGCCGATCTGAACGCGGCGACTGGCGACCATGCGTGATGATCATGCGTGATGACCGACGGCGACGATCGTGCAGGCCGGGCTGCTGGGGTGGCTGCTCAAGCGCCTCGGCGAGGTCAGGACGGTGCTGCTCGGCCTCGGCTCGGCCACGATCGCCGGTATTGCCTACGGCCTGGTGCAGCAGGGATGGATGATGTACGCGGTGATCTTTGCGAACCTGCTCAGTTTTGCCTCTGGGCCTGCCCTGCAAGGACTGATCTCGAAGAACGTCGATCCGCGCGAACAGGGACTGGTCATGGGCTCGCTCAATGGGCTGTCAAGCCTTGCCACGATCATCAGTCCGCTGATCGGCACGCCGATCCTGCCTGCCGTCAGCCACCTGTCAAAAAGCGATCTGCGGGTTGGCGCACCGTTTTATCTGATCGCGTTATTGCTGGCGGTGGCGCTGGTGCTGGCGATCCGATTCTTTCGACGACTGGCTTTGTCGGGCTGAACGCCGGCCCTGCCACTTACCAGTGATGGGAAAACCCTTCGACTGTCGTTTCCACATCGGGCCTCAGGTTTTTGAAAGCGCGTTTTCCCATTTGCGAAATCATATGGTTTCGTTGTGCCTTGGCCATGATCTTCAGCTCGGGCGTCGGCTTGATGTGCGTTTCCTTTTCCAGAAAGCCTCCCGATGTTTCTCGATAAATTGCTACCGGTTTCGATACGCAGAGTCCCATGATGCATTTTCCCTGATTACGTTGAACTTGATAAAGCAATTACATTATCCGAGCACTTTCGGCGAGCGGATATGCCGTTCCTCAATCCGTTCTTCATCGCCGTATTCCTCGATGGCTAATTTTTCGCGTGTTTCGTGTTGATTTTGGCTTGAAAATTCAAGGACCGGGATGCAAGGCAGGATAATGTCGATATTCCAGACCCGGCGCGGTTGTCCCGATACCCGCCAAGGGGCGGGACACTTCGGTTTCAGCACGATCCTCTTAGGCCAGCGATTCCCACATGCTCACCATCACCATCAAACAAGGCAAGGAAAAAAGCCTGCTCCAGGGCGACTGCCTGATCTATCTTTCCGCCATCGACAAGGTCGACGGCAAGCCCGGCGAACGCATGCAGAGTGGCGCCACGGCGCTGGTGCAGACCTCCTCTGGGCAATTCCTGGCGCGCGCCGGCTTCAGTCCGAAGTCGCAGATCCGGGCGCGGGTCTGGAGCTTCGATCCGAACGAGCCGATCGACCATGCGTTCATCAAGCGTCGGGTCAAGGCGGCGATTGCGAAGCGCCGGCCTGCCGCCGGCAAGCCCGCCGTGGCCGGTCACGCCGTTCGACTGATCACGGGCGACGAAGATGGCTTGCCCGGTCTCCTGGTCGACTGGTTTGCGGCGGCGCCGGGCTACCTGGTCTGCCAGTTCCTCGCCGCCGGCGTCGATGCCTGGAAGGTCCCGATCGTCCAGACCCTGCTGGCCGAGACCGGCTGCCGCAATGTCTACGAGCGGTCCGATCCGCTGATGCGCAAGGCCGAAGACTTGCCCGACGTCTCCGGTGCGCTGGCCGGTGACGAGCCACCGTACGACATGGACATGACCGAAAAAGGCGTGCGCTACCTGCTCAACCTGCGTACCGGTGAGAAGCGCAAGTTCGGATGACGACGCCTGATCCGGACGCCGGGCGCGATGCCGCACCGGAGGCAAACCCGCCGGGTGACGGCGACACCAACACGCCCGAACGGGAAGCGGTGCGCCTCGGCGCGGAGTTGACCAAGCTCGAAGGCAGCGTCTTCGTGCGCATTACCGGCGCGGTCGATGCGGGGTTGCCCGGTGGGCCGGTAGCGTATCGGCTGGTGCCGCTGCAAGGCGTGCTGGCAAAGCCCGGCAAGTGGCGCAAGTTGCCGCTCGAGAGTCAGATCGCACTGGTGCGCGAGCGGGTCCATCCGGAGACGATCGACGCCTTGAATCGCAGCGTGATCGATTTCGTTTTAAATCTGGTGGCGCAGGCCGATGACGCCGGTCTCGATCCGCTGCCTTTCCTCGCCGCGCTGGCCGACAATACGTCGTCGTCGCCGGCCGACCAGGTGTTCGAGCGCATCCGCCAGCGCGTGACGCACGCGGTCGAACGCGAGCAGGAAGAGCGGCATGCCGCCCTGACGCGCGAAAGCATCAACCTGGCAGAATATCCCGAATCGTTCGAGATGGCCCGGCGTCTGCCGCGCCGCTTCATCGCCCTGCTCGGCCCCACCAATTCGGGCAAGACGCATCAGGCGATGGAAGCCTTGATCAAGGCGAAGAGCGGCGTCTACCTGGCGCCGCTGCGGCTACTCGCGCTGGAAAATTACGAGCGCCTCTGCGCTGCCCGTCCGCACGACCGGCCACTCAAGGTCAGCCTGGTCACCGGCGAGGAACGCCGCATCACCGAAGGCGCGACTCACGTCGCCAGCACGGTCGAGATGCTCGACACCCGGAGCCGGGTCGATGTCGCGGTGATCGATGAAATCCAGATGCTGGGCGACCGCGACCGGGGTGCCGCCTGGACCGCGGCGGTGTGCGGCGCACCGGCCACGACGGTCTACCTTCTCGGCGCGCTCGAAGCACGGCGCGCCATCGAGGCATTGTGCGAACGGCTCGAATGTCCGCTCGAAGTCCACGTCCTGAAACGCATGGGGCCGCTGACGATGGATGCCGCACCCGTTCGGAAGCTGCGCAACCTGAAGCGCGGCGATGCGGTGATCGCCTTTTCGCGGCGCGAAGTCCTGATGTGGCGCGACATGATCGCCGAGAACGGTTTTTCGGTCGCGACCATCTACGGCAACCTGTCGCCGGAAGTGCGGCAGGCGCAGGCGGCGCGCTTTCGCGACGGCAGCGCCGATATCGTGGTCGGCACCGATGCCATTGCGATGGGGCTGAACCTGCCGATCGAGCGGGTGGTGCTGACCACCTCGGTCAAGTACAACGGCGTCGAGGAAGAGGAATTGCCGGCAGCGCTGGCCAAGCAGATTGCCGGCCGTGCCGGGCGCTATGGTGTGCACGAAGCCGGATTCGTCGCTGGCTATGACGACTACACGCATGAGGTCGTCGCCTCACTGCTGAAGGAAAAGACGCCGTCGCTCGGCACCGCCGGTTTCGCGGTAGCGCCGACGCTGGAGCACCTGCACCGGATCGCCTCGGTGACGCAGGAACAGTCGCTCACGCGGCTGCTGAAACGCTTCATCCACAACATCGACGTGCCGGACGGCTTCTTCTATCCCCGCATTACCGAGGAACAGACTGACCGGGCGTTGTGGCTCGACACGCTGCCGCTGTCGATCGCGGAAAGATTCACCATGTCGCTGGTGCCGCTCTCCTCGCGCATTCCGTATCTGCAGCAGACCTGGGAAAACTGGGCGCGTGCGCTGGGCAAGAAAAAAGCCTGCACCCTGCACCGCGATCCGCGCACGCTGGCCGGGCAGAACCTGCAGGAAGTCGAAGACACCTGCCGGATGTATTCCGCCTATGCCTGGCTCAGCTTCCGGCTGCCCGAGACCTTCCCGGACGGCGAGCTGGCGCATGAACTGGCGCGCGAGGCCTCCATGCGGGTCGATGGCATTCTGCAGTCACAGAATGCGGCGCTGCGGCGGCGGCAGGGGCAGCCGCAGGGCAAGTCGCAGGGCAAGTCGCAGGCGCAACGGAAGCGATAAGCCGCATCAAGCCGATGCCAGCCGCAACGGCAGACTGCGCAACCGCTTGCCCGTCAGTGCGAACACCGCATCGGCCACTGCCGGCGCGATCGGCGGCACACCCGGCTCGCCGATGCCCTCCGGCGGCGCTGCGCTCTTGATGACGATGGTGTCGACCTGCGGCGCGCGGTCCATCCGCAGCACCGGGTAGGTGTCGAAATTGCCTTGCTCGACCTTGCCGTCCTTGATGGTGATCTCGCCGGCCAGCGCCGCGCTCAGGCCGAACACGATGCCCGACTCCATCTGCTGCGCGATGATGTTGGGGTTGATGGCGATGCCGCAATCGACCGCGCAGGTGACCTTGTGTACGCGGATCTCGGTGCCCTCGACCGAGACTTCGGCCACTTCGGCGACGATGGTGCCGAACGACTGGTGCAGGGCCACGCCGAGCGCGCGACCTTCAGGCGCCTTGCCGGCTTTTTCGACGGCGGCATTGAGGACAGCAAGATGGCGCGGATGATTCTTCAGCAGCCCGCGACGGAATTCCACCGGGTCCTTGCCGGCGGCATGCGCCATCTCGCTGATGAAGCCTTCCTTGAAAAACGCATTGTGCGAATGGCCCACCGAACGCCAGTAGCCGAGCGGCACGGCGCTCGGCACGATCACATGCGCAATGCGCTGGTTCGGAAATTCATAGGGCATGTCGAATTCGCCTTCGACCGTGGTCTTGTCGGGTCCTGCGCCCGTGAGGCCAAAGGTGCGCTCGATGGCCTGGTGCGTGATCGAGCCCGAGGCGGACTTGTTGTCGTAGGCAAGCACATTGCCGGCAGCATCGATCGACGCCGAAAACCGCGCCACCGCCGCCGGGCGATAGACGTCGTGGGTCATGTCGTCCTCGCGCGTCCAGATCACCTGGACCGGCAGGCCACCCGCGTGTTTGGCGATGGCGACCGCCTGCGCCACCATGTCGATTTCCAAGCGGCGGCCGAAGCCACCGCCGAGATACGGCACGACGATCGCGACATCGGTCGCCTTGACGCCGGCGATCTTCGCCGCGATGTCGACGGCGATGCTCGGCACCTGGGTCGAGACCCACAGCAGCACCTTGCCATCCTTGACCTGTGCCGTGCAGTTGACCGGCTCCATCGTCGCGTGCGCCAGGAACGGCGCGCTGTATTCCGCCTTGAGGACGGTGGCGCCGGTCTTGCCGGCATCCAGATCGCCGTGGCTGTAATAGGCGAATCCGGATTCGGTATCGCGCTTCCAGGCCAACTCCTTCATCACGTCGGCGCTCGAGAGTTTCGCGTTCGGCCCGTCGACCCAGGTGACCGGCAATGCGGCGATGGCCTGTTTGGCCTGCCAGAAGGTTTTTGCGATCACGGCCACGCCGGTGCCGGCACCGAATTTCGCCCGCATCGCCGCCGAAAAATCCACCACGCCGAGCACGCCCGGCATGGTCTTGACGACATTGTCATCGATGCTGCGCACCGTGCCGCCGATTACCGGCGACATCTTGACAGCCGCATAAACCATTCCGGGCGGCCGCGCATCGATGCCGAAGCCGGCGCTGCCATTGACCTTGGCTGCGGTATCGCGGCGCGGTTGCGGCGTGCCGACCAGCTTGAAATCCTTCGGGCTCTTGAGCGTGACTTCCCCGTAGGCAATGCCGATGGATTTTGCGGCCAGTTCGCCGTAACCGAGACGGCGGCCCTTGGCATCGAGCACCGCGCCGTTTTCGGTGCGGCAGTCGCTGCCGGCGATGTTCCATTGTTTTGCCGCGGCAGCCACCAGCATGGCGCGCGCGGTGGCGCCGGCCTGCCGCATCGGCTCCCAGGCGTCCTTGACGCTCGACGATCCGCCGGTGATCATCAGGCCAAGTTCTCGCGCGGTCTTGGCGGTCAGCCATTGCGCCGTTTTCTTGACGCTGCCGTGGTCGTCCGGATGGAACGGCAAGCCGTCGGCCAGCATCGTCACGTTACCGAAGATCTTGTCGATCGGCGCTTGCTCGATCCGCACCATCGACAGCGGCACATCCATTTCCTCGGCGATCAGCATCGGCAAGGCGGTATGCACGCCCTGTCCCATCTCGCTGCGCGGCATGGCGATCATGACGGTGCCGTCGGGACCGATGCGGATCCAGCCGTTGAGCGGCACGACGCCATCCTTGACCGGAATCGGATTGGCAAGATCAAGCCGCTTGCGCGGCGGCATGACACCCCAGCCGACGATCAGGGCCCCCGTGACGGCGAGACCGCCGAGCAGGAAATGGCGGCGTGATTTCTTGACGGGTGGGGTCGATGACATGCGGGCTCCGGGCGGGGGGGGGTTTTGAGACTGCTGCATCGTAACCCGGAATGCTTCGGAGACATGTCGAGGCGTTAATCAGGAGCGGCGTTAATCAGGGCCGGAGTTATTTAGGGTCAGAGTTATTTAGGGTCAGAGTCAAATTTTCGGCCTCATCGAAATTTTGACTCTGACCCTAATTAACGGCCTACGGAGTGGCTACCGTGTTTTGTTGCTGTTGTTTATGTTGTTTATGTTGTTGTTGATGTTGTTTCTGTGACAGGCAGTCCCCTGTGAATCACAAGCTCTCCCTCTCCGTGGTCCGTTAATTAGGGTCAGAGTCGAAATTCGCGATACCCCGATGCGAAATTCGACTCTGACCCTAATTAACTCTGCCCCTGCTATACCGCCAGCGTCATACACCCATGATCGGCAAGAACAGCAACCGCGCGCATGATCAAGGCCTGCATTTAACCCAGTCATCACCACCAAACGTATTTGTCCGCAGATCAATCATTTCTTCACGAGCTACTTTTATACTGTGTATTTATACAGTATATTGATAGCCAGATTGTTCCTGCTGAGAACTTGCTCTCTTGGCATGGAATCTTCCCCTACCGTGTTTTTACAGACCAGGAGATTGCATGATTGCCTTTGCCAGCGCCGGTTCTACCCAGGCCTCCAGCCCATTGCGGCCTGCCGATTTCATGGCAGACTTGCCGGATTCGGTCTGGCGGGCCAGCCAGATGGGGGCGTCGCGATTGCGTGCTACGCCATCGGGATACAGGTCGCTGGACCGCGAGCTGCCCAATGGCGGCTGGCCGGCGTCGGTGCTGATCGAACTGCTACTGTCGCAGAACGGCATCGGTGAATTGCGGCTGCTGGCGCCGGCGCTGTCGGCGCTGACGCAGGCCGGCAAGACCGTGATCCTGCTGGCGCCGCCGCATATCCCGTTCGCACCGGCGCTGGCCGAACTCGGACTCGATCTGCAGCATGTGCTGCTGATCCAGACCGACAAGCCGATGGACCGCATCTGGGCCGTCGAGCAGACTCTGAAAAGCGCCAGCTTCGGCGCATTGCTGTGCTGGTTGCCGCAGGCGCGGCCGGATCACTTGCGCCGTCTGCAACTGGCGGCGGCCGGCGGCGAGGGCCTGTGTTTCGTGTTCCGGCCGGCAGCGGTACAGCGCGAATCCTCGCCTGCCCCGCTGCGCATCCTCTGCCGCGCCAGCAGTTGCGGCGGCATGTCGGTCGATATCGTCAAGCGGCGCGGACCGGTGTTCGGCCAGCCGATCATGCTGCCGCTGCCGGTGCCGGCCGCCCTGCACAAGCCCTTCGCCCGCCGCGCCGCCATGGCGCAGGCGCCGGCCGCCGCCACTTCCTTTCCGGACATCGCCCCTGATCATGCTGTGGATCGCCCTGAGCCTGCCGCAACTGCCGCTCGATACCGTCCTGCGGTTGCAGCCTAGGCGCGCTGCCGCCCCGATCGCACCGCTGGTGGTCACCCACAAGAAGCGTGTCGGCTGGTGCAATCCCGCCGCCGTCGAGGCCGGTATCCGCCTGGGCATGTCGGAAGCCAATGCCTGGAGCATGGCAGCCGATCTGCAGGTGCATCCGCGCGATGTGCTCAAGGAACAGCAGGCGCTGCAGGAAGCCGCCTTGTGGGCACTGCACTTCACGCCGCAGGTGGCGCTGCAGACATCGGTACATGGTTGCGGCCTGCTGGCCGAAGTCGCGCCCAGCCTGCGCCTGTTCGAAGGGCTGCAGAAGCTGCTGGCGCAACTGGCGCGCGGCATCGCCGAACTCGGCCTGCAAGGCGGCTGGGCCAGCGCGCCGACGGCGACCGGCGCCTGGCTGCTGGCGCAGACCGCGCCGCTGACCGTCATCGACGCCACCGCCGTGCGGGCGACCGCCTACCTGCCCGGCCAATCGCTGGCGCAGGCAGCGGCGCTGCTCGATGCATTGCCGCTGCATGTGCTCGACGCCGCGCAGGAGCATCTCGCGACCCTGACCGGCATTGGCTGCAGCACGCTCGGCCAGTTGCGCCGGCTGCCGCGCGGCGGACTGGCGCGGCGTTTCGGCAAGGCGCTGTTGAACGAGATCGACCGCGCCTACGGTGACCAGCCGGAAGTGCACCGCTGGTTCGAGGCGCCGGAAACCATCGACCTGAAACTCGAATTGCCGGCCCGCGTGGAGAACACCGAAGCCTTGCTGTTCGCAGCCCGCCGGCTGCTGCTGCAACTGACTGGCTGGCTGACCGCGCGGCATGCGGCGGTGGCCGGCATCACCCTGTGGCTGCATCATGAACCGGCCCGCAAGCGCGACAGCACCGGGGCGGTCGCTACCAGCGCGGCCAGCACGCCGGTGGCGATCCTGCTGGCCGCGCCCAGCCGCGATGCCGATCATCTGGGCCTGCTGCTGCGCGAACGGCTAGCGCACGTGGTGCTGGTCGCGCCAGTGGTCGAGATCGCGCTGGTGGCCGACAGCATCACGCTACAGGCCGCACCCAATACCGAGCTTTTTCCGACGGTGGCCAGCGATACCGAAACCATCGGCCGCCTGGTCGAACGCCTGCAAAGCCGGCTCGGCACCGAAGCCGTGCGCCTGCTGGCCACCAGCGCCGACCACCGGCCGGAAAGAAGCCATGCCAGCAGCGCCCTGCTGCAACGGCGCGCACCGGTGCGCCGCAGCGCCGCCCGAACCGGCCCCGGGACCGCTGCCAAGACTGCGACCGGCAACACCGGCGCCGGCATCGCCCTGCCCCCGGTCGCCATGCGCCCTGGCTGGCTGCTGCCGCAACCGCTGGCGCTGCTGACGCGCCAGGACAAGCCGTTCTACCAGAGTCCGCTGACGCTGCTGGCAGGACCCGACCGGATCGAGACCGGCTGGTGGGACGATGCCCTGGCGCTGCGCGACTATTTCATCGCCGAGAACGATCGCCATGTGCTGCTGTGGATTTTCCGGTTGCGCCCGGATGGCCGCGGCGTCGACGATGGCTGGTTCCTGCACGGCTTCTTTGCGTGAGCCGGCGCACCGATGCCCCAACGCCTGCCTCCCTATGCGGAATTGCATTGCCGCTCCAACTTCACTTTCCTGTGTGGCGCTTCGCACCCGGAAGAGCTGGTCGAGCGCGCCCACGCCCTCGGCTACCGCAGCCTGGCGATCACCGATGCCTGTTCGCTGGCCGGCGTGGTGCGCGCCCATGTGGAAGCAAAAAAACTGGGGCTGCACCTGATTCTCGGCACCGATGTCACGCTCGATTGCGGCCTGCGGCTGGTGCTGCTGGCGACCAATCGCAACGGCTACGGCAACCTGTCCGAACTGATCACGCTGGGCCGCCGGCGCGCTGAAAAAGGGTCTTACCGGCTCTATCGCAGCGATGTCGAAACGAATGGCATCGCCGCCACCGACATCCTGGACGGCGAGAGTCCGTTCGCCGATCCGGAACGCCCTGATCTGCGGCATCTGGCGCTGCTGCCGGACTGCCTGGCAATCATGTTGCCGCAGCGCACCTGCGACGATGCGTACCTGCTGGAACAGGCGCGCTGGCTGGCGGGTGTCTTCCATGGCCGGGCCTGGATCGGGCTGGAACTGCTGCACCGGATCGACGACGATATCTGGCAGGACCGGCTGCTGGCCCTGTCGGATGCGAGCCTTTTGCCGCTCGTGGCCGCCGGCGACGTGCTGATGCACATCCGTTCGAGGAAGCCGGTGCAGGACACACTGAGTGCGATCCGGCTCGGCAAGCCCCTGGCCGAGTGCGGACTGGACCTGCAGCCGAATGCGGAGCAGCACCTGCGTTCACGCCTGCGCCTCGGCCGCATCTATCCGGCCGACCTGCTGCAGCAGACGATCGTCATTGCCGAACGCTGCACCTTCAGCCTCGACGAGTTGCGCTACCAGTATCCGGAAGAGATCGCGCCGGCCGGCGAAAGCCTGTCCGGCTACCTGCGCCGCCTGACCTACGACGGCGCGGCCAGCCGCTTCCCGGCGGGGATTCCGGCGAGCGTACAGGGCCAGATCGAACATGAACTGCAACTGATCGGCGAACTGGCCTATGAACCGTATTTCCTGACCGTCTACGATATCGTGCGCTTCGCCCGCAGCCAGCAGATATTGTGTCAAGGGCGCGGCTCGGCGGCCAATTCGGCGGTCTGCTATTGCCTCTACATCACCGAGGTCGATCCGGCCCGCACCCACGTGCTGTTCGAACGCTTCATCTCGAAGGAGCGCAACGAGCCGCCCGACATCGACGTCGATTTCGAACACCAGCGGCGCGAAGAAGTCATGCAGTACATCTACGCGAAGTACGGCCGCCACCGCGCTGCCCTGACCGCTGCGCTGATCACCTACCGGCCGCGTTCGGCGATGAAGGATGTGGGCCGGGCGCTGGGCATCGACTTCGAGCAGGTCAACCGGCTGTCGTCGTCTCACCAGTGGTGGGACGGCCGCCAGATCAATCCGGAGCGACTGCGCGAATCCGGCTTCGATCCGGACTCGAAGGTGGTGCAGAAGCTGCTCTGGCTGGCGCAGACGATCATCGGTTTTCCGCGCCACCTGTCGCAGCACAGTGGTGGCTTCGTGATCGCCCGCGACAGCCTGGCGCGCCTGGTGCCGATCGAAAACGCCTCGATGCAGCAGCGCAGCGTGATCGAATGGGACAAGGACGACCTCGATGCGCTGGGCCTGCTGAAGATCGACATCCTGGCGCTGGGCATGCTCTCGGCGATCCGCCGCGCGCTCGACCTGGTGGGCCTGCGGCGCGGCGAGATCTTCACGATGCAGGACGTGCCGGCCGAAGACCCGGCCGTCTACGGCATGATCTCGGCGGCCGACACGGTGGGCGTGTTCCAGATCGAATCGCGGGCCCAGATGTCGATGCTGCCGCGGATGCAGCCGCGCTGTTTCTACGACCTGGTGATCGAGGTCGCGATCGTGCGACCCGGTCCGATCCAGGGCGGCATGGTGCATCCGTACCTGAAGCGCCGGCAGGGCAAGGAACCGGTCACCTACCCCAGCCCGGAAATCGCGATCGCATTGTCGCGTACGCTGGGCGTGCCGATCTTCCAGGAACAGGTGATGCAGATCGCGATGCTAGCGGCCGGCTTCACGGCAGGCGAAGCCGACAGCCTGCGCCGCGCGATGGCGGCCTGGAAGCGCAAGGGCGGCGTCCACAAGTTCTATGACCGCATCGTTGACGGCATGACGGCGCGCGGCTACGACCAGGAATTCGCCGAGCGGATCTTTCACCAGATCGAAGGCTTCGGCGAATACGGCTTCCCGGAATCGCATGCGGCCAGCTTCGCGCTGCTGGTGTATGTCTCGGCCTGGATCAAGCATCACGAGCCGGCGGCCTTCCTGGCCGCGCTTCTGAATTCGCAGCCGATGGGCTTCTATTCGGCCTCGCAGCTGGTGCAGGATGCAAAGCGCCATGGCGTGCGCGTGCTGCCGGTGGACGTGACGCTGAGCGAGCCCGATTGCACGCTGGAAGAATTGACGGCCGACCGATTCGGCAATGACCAGCAACCGGCGGTGAGGCTCGGCCTGTGCCTGGTCAAGGGCCTGTCGGCCGACGGTGCGCAGCGCATCGTCGCCCAGCGCCGCGTGGCGGCGTTTGCCAGCGTCGACGACCTGGCGCGCCGTGCGCGGCTGACGCTGCATGACTTGCAGTCGCTGGCCGAAGCCAATGCGCTGATGACCCTGGCCGGTCACCGGCGCCAGGCGAAATGGGATGTCGCCGCGATGCTGCCGGCACCCGAATTGTTGCGCGAGGCGCCGATCGTCGAGGAATCATTGATCCTGGCACCGGCCACCGAAGGCCAGGAACTGGTAGCCGATTACGCCAGCCTGGGCCTGACCCTGAATCGCCATCCGCTGGCGCTGCTGCGCCCGCGCCTGAAAATGATGAACCTGTCAAATTCGCTCGAACTGCGCGGTTTCGGCAACCGCAAGCTGGTGCGGGTCTGCGGCCTGGTCACGATGCGCCAGCGGCCGTCGACCGCCAAGGGCGTGATGTTCATTACCCTGGAAGACGAGACCGGCACCATCAACGTCATCGTCTGGGCATCCATCGCCGAACAACAGCGCCGCGAGGTCTTGGGCGCGCGGCTCATGACAGTCTATGGGGTCTGGCAGGTCGAAGGTGAAGTACGGCACGTGATCGCGCGCCGGATCGTCGACCACACCGCACTGCTGGGCAATCTGGCGTCGGCCAGCCGGGATTTTCATTGAGCGTCGCCGGCCAGCTCTTGTTAGAATCGCAGCAACATCTTCACCATTGACTGCCGATCCCATCATGCCCGACTTCACTTCCCCGATCGACCTGCGCAGCGACACCGTCACCCGCCCCAGCGCCGCCATGCGCGCCGCCATGGCATCGGCCGAGGTCGGCGACGACGTCTATGGCGACGACCCGACCGTCAATCGCCTGCAGTCGATCACGGCCGAACTGTTCGGCTACGAGGCGGCGCTGTTCGCGCCCTCCGGAACCCAAAGCAACCTGATCGGGCTGATGACGCATTGCGCCCGCGGCGACGAATATCTGGTCGGGCAGCTCGCCCATACCTACAAGTACGAAGCCGGCGGCGCCGCCGTCCTGGGCAGCATCCAGCCGCAGCCCTTGCCGCATCAGTCCGACGGCAGCCTGGCGCTTGCCGACATCGAAGGCGCAATCAAACCCGACGACATTCATTTTGCGAGGACCCGCCTGCTGGCCCTGGAAAACACCATCGGCGGCAAGGTGCTGCCGCGCGCCTATCTGGCCGATGCCACCGCGCTGGCGCATCGCCACAACCTGATCACGCATCTCGACGGCGCGCGCATCTGGAATGCAGCGGTGCAGCAGAACATTTCAATGCGCGAGGCGGTGGCCGGCTTCGACAGCGTCTCCGTCTGCCTGTCCAAGGGGCTGGGCGCGCCGATCGGCTCGCTGTTGTGCGGTGACCGTGATTTCATCCAGGCCGCCAAGCGCTGGCGCAAGATGCTGGGGGGCGGACTGCGCCAGGCAGGCATCCTGGCTGCGGCAGGCATCCATGCGCTGGAACACAATATCGAACGGTTGGCGGAGGATCATGCCAATGCTGCACTGCTGGCGCAGTCGCTGTCGGCGATCGAGGAAATCGTCATCACCGCCCCACAGACCAATATCCTCTATGTCGATCTGCCAAACAGTGCGCTCGCCACCCTCGACCCGTTCCTGCGCGAGCGCGGTATCGTCGCCACGGTCGGGCCGCACATGCGACTGGTGACGCACCTCGATGTCAGCCGTGCCGATGTCGAGCGAACCGTGGCGGCCTTCAAGGATTTCTTTGCCTGAGCGCGGCCGGCATGCCGGTGCAGCCAGCGCGTACCTCTACACACGCTGACACGGCGGAAGTCGCCGCCAGGTTCTTCAAATTGATCGCCACCTTGATGTCTTCGGGTTGATCGGCGCATTGCTGTCGTGGTGGTGACCGACCTCGCACGCATTGCAGATCCCGGGACGTACCGACAACGGCAACGCCGGACACTTGCTATCGCCCCGGGCGATCGGTTGCGACGTTCTTCAGCCTGGCTGTTCGATGCAGCCTCTTCGATGCAATTGCATTGAAATGATTCCTCATGGGATCTTCAATATGCCGAAACGTCCATCCGGCCATGACGATCAGGACTGGCACATACGCCAATAACAAAACTGCATTGGCAACAATTCCATGCACCTCCCGCATGAGGACCGGCAATGCAAGAAGCAATACCGGATGCAGCAGGTAGAGTGAATACGAGCGCTGCCCAAGCATCTGGAAAAACCCGGTTCCAAAAAGTTTTCCGAGAAATCCCTGGTCGGTCGAGATGGCGTAAATCAGAAAGGGAAACAGCAGCGCATCGAGGAACATCGCCTTGGGATAAGACTCTGCGGCCCAGAAGAATAATCCGGCCAGCAGAAGCACCAGCCACTGCGCCGGCGCCACGAATCGCGGATTCGGTTTCGGCAGTTTGTAGACAAGCATCCCGAGCGTAAAAAACGCGATGCACCGAATGAAACCGAAATCATAGGTCGCCCCGCCACAACCAAATTTCTCGAGACAGTGACGCACGTAAATCGAGAGCCAGCAATTTGCCGCCAGGGCGGTCGTACACAACATTGCGACGACGAGCGTCCTGACTTTCGCCGGTATGGTGACGACCACGACAAGGAACAGAAGGTAGACATGGAATTCGGTACTGATGCTCCAGGACGCATAATTCAGAATCAACCGGTCGAATAATCCGAGTCCGTGCGTGAGCGTGACGGTGCCGAGGATTTCAAAAAATCCGGGAATGTCAAAGGCCAACGGTGGCGACAGCAAAAGCGGCGGCAGCCCTGCGGCCAGAAATGCGCGGTGTGCTGCAATCAACAGATTATCAAGAAGCACATAAACGACGGTTGCAAAGATCAGTAACGGAAACAGGCGGCCGAAACGGCGCAAGACAAAGGATTCAATGTCTGCGCGATTCCTGATTCGATTGTGGTATGCCGAAAAAATGACATACCCACTGAGCACGAAGAACAAGTCGACGAAAATATAGCCGTTTCTTATAACCGTCAGCCAGTGACTGCCCGTCGGAACAAGCTTCAGGTCGTAGAGATGAAAAAGCGCG
>JACMOV010000117.1 GCA_014377845.1 Herminiimonas sp. | reverse complement strand
CTGGTGCGCACCCACCTGGGCTTTGGCTCGCCCAAGCAAGACAGCTTCGCAGCGCATGGGTCACCACTGGGCGCGGAGAATGTGCCCCTGACCAAGCGCAAGCTGGGCTGGCCCGAGGAACGCGCATTCTTCGTGCCTGAGGTGGTGCAGGCGCATTTCCATGCGCTCGGCCAGCGCGGCCGGCTTGCGCACACCGATTGGCAGAAACGCCATCAAGCCTACCACCACGAGTATCCCGAACTGGCAGCCGAATTCGATCAATTGACACAGGAAGGCGGCTGCGGCTTGCCCGATGGCTGGGATGCCGACATTCCGCATTTTGCAGCCGACGCCAAGGGTATGGCCACCCGGGTCGCGTCCGGCAAGGTGATGAACGTCGTCGCCGCGCGCCTGACGGCACTCATCGGCGGTTCGGCCGATCTCGATCCTTCGACCTACACGGCGCTCAAGGGGACGGGCGATTTCGAGCCGCCTGCGACCGTGGCGCCTGACCATCAGGGCTCCGACGGCGGTGGCTGGACCTATGCCGGACGCAACCTGCATTTCGGCGTGCGCGAACACGCGATGGCGGCGATCTCCAACGGCATTGCTGCGCACGGTGGCGCGATACCCTTCTGCGCCACCTTCCTGATTTTTTCCGACTACATGCGGCCATCGATCCGGCTGGCCGCACTGATGAAACTGCGGGTGGTGTTCGTGTTCACGCACGACAGCATCGCCGTAGGCGAAGATGGCTCGACCCATCAACCGGTGGAACAACTGGCTTCCCTGCGCGCGATTCCCGACCTGCTCGTGATCCGGCCGGCCGACGCCAATGAAACGGCCTACGCCTGGCGCGCGGCATTGCAGTCGCGGGACCGTCCGGTAGCGCTGGTACTGTCGCGCCAGGCCTTGCCCACGCTGGACCGGGCCCATTGCGGGCCGGCTGCCGGTCTGCTGCGCGGCGCCTATGTCTTGGCAGAGGCGGCCGGCGGCAAGGCGCAACTGATCCTGATTGCCAGCGGCTCCGAAGTCACCCTGGCGCTGGCGGCGCAACAGGCATTGCTGCTGCAGGGCGTGCAGGCGCGGGTGGTCTCGATGCCCTGCTGGGAATTGTTCGACGAGCAGCCGCAAGACTATCGCGAGCAGGTATTGCCGCCGTCAAGCCTGCGCCTGGCGATCGAAGCCGGCGTCACGCAGGGCTGGCACCGTTACGTCGGCGACCATGGCGACGTGCTGGGAGTCGACCGCTTCGGCGCCTCCGCACCCGGCGATGTGATGATGGAAAAATATGGCTTCACGGTCGACAATGTCTGCCTGCGCGCACAGGCCCTGCTGCGCGCCCGGCCTGCCTGAAGCGCACGCGGTGGTTGCTGCGCTGCCCTGCTCTAACTTGCGCTGCCGGCAGCCAGTGCTGCGTCAACCATTGCCTGCGCCTCGACCACGATCTGACGCAAGTGATCCTGGCCCTTGAAACTCTCGGCATAGATCTTGTAGATATCCTCGGTGCCTGACGGGCGCGCGGCAAACCAGCCGTTCTCGGTGACGACCTTGACGCCGCCGATGGCCGCGCCGTTGCCGGGCGCCGTGGTCAGGATCTCGGTGATCGCCTCACCGGCCAGCTGCTTGCTGCCAACCTGCTGCGGCGTCAGGCTGGCGAGCACTTTCTTCTGTGCCGGCGTGGCGGGCGCTTCGATTCGGTCGCTGACCGGCTCGCCAAATTCCCGCGTCAGATCCCGGTACAGCCCATCCGGGTCGCGTCCGGTGCGGCCCTTGATCTCACCGGCCAGGAGCGCCGCGATCAAGCCGTCCTTGTCGGTGGTCCAGACCGTGCCATCCCTGCGCAGAAACGCCGCGCCGGCACTTTCCTCGCCGCCAAAGCCGAGCGTGCCATCGTACAAGCCGGGCGCGAACCATTTGAAGCCGACCGGCACGTCGTCGAGCCGCCGCCCAAGCCGCGCACTGACCCGCTCGATCAGGCGACTGCTGACCACCGTCTTGCCGACGCCCGCATCGGCGCCCCAGTGGGGCCGGTGCTGAAACAGATAGTCGATCGCGACAGCCAGGTAGTGGTCCGGCAGCATCAGCCCG